>NZ_JAAQWX010000003.1:0-376586 GCF_012985745.1 Pseudomonas sp. WS 5078
GTAGCTGTGGTCACGGCCGTCCGCATCGTGGAACACCAGGCCCTTGCCGTGCAGGTCAAAGCGGGTGGTGAACTCGGTGATCCAGCGCGCACCCAGGGCGCCTTGGTCGTATGCGCTCAGGCGCGAGCAGTAGGTGCGTGTCCAGTCGATCGGGAACGGGCCGGGCAAGCTGAAGTCGGTGTGGCCGAGGGACTCAGTGCCCAGAGCAAAGTTGATGCTGTTACACGTGCCAACACACGGCCCATTTTTTTCCGGGTTGGCCGTCTTTTTGGCGGGCACCTCATTTTTCCGGACTTCCAGCTCACCTTGTCTGTGTATGTAGCGAGCTTTGTTAGTCGTACCGTTTTTGATGTTACTGCTCAGTGCGTGCGGGTTGCGCAAACCCCATAACTGAACAGCTTTATTGAGCACGACCACAAGCGATCCGATGGATCCCTTAAGGGCTGGATCGTTGAGTTTTCTGAGCTGGACGCGCAGCTCGGGCGCCATCGTTATCAAGTGCTCAGTCTGTTCGTACACCCGCTTTTTGGCCTGAGCGGGCATCAGAAGCTTGGCCGCCGAGTTGGCCATGCTGGTGCCCGCAGCGACCTGAACATCCCGCAAGGCGCTGTAGACATTCGTGAAGATGTGAAACGGGTTGCGCTTAAGCTGCTCAGTGTTGATGGACGTGATGTGTTGCTGCGCACTGGCAAGACGCCCCTTCACGTCCATGTCACCGTCTACCAGCGCCCTCATGCCTTTGGCAAGGTCCAGCACAAGCTCTTCGCCCAATGCACCCGCCTGCTCCAGCAAACCCGGTAGCTGGCTTTGGGCAATAGTCAAAAAGTGTTCAAGCTGGCCAACAATCGTTGCACTCAGGTGCCCAACCATGACTTCAATCAATGCATCGCCGAGCACTATCTTGCCGGTATGGGCAAGCTCACCACGGACCAAAGACAAGATTGAACGCAAGCTCACTCGCGCAGCGGTAGTGCCTGGAAAAGGGGCAATACATACCAGGTTTATGCCCAGACTGACCCAGTCGAGCGGGTCGCTGCCATCGTTTTTAATCAGACTCACAATGTCGCCAATGGCATCAGCAAGCGCCATGACATTGCCAACAACCGGAATCAAGCCTGCAACGTTTTGCAGTCGATCAAGGGTAACCGCCCCGCCGCTGACGTCTTGCAGCCAAGTATCAATCGCGCAAACGTCGCGCCCGACATCTTCGATCTGGATTTCATTTAGCGGAACAATGGCAACTTGGGGCTCACGGGTATGAGCAACGGCATTTCCAGTGGTCATGAAAGCCTCTCGTCCGCCAGCAGGCTGACCAGCCCCAGATCAAAAACGAATGGCCTGTTCAAGGCTGCGCGGCCCTTGAAGGCCAGTACGTGAACGTCCACCCCCGCAAGGGTTAGCGTGAAATGGGGCTGATGCGCCGGTGAAAACATCCCTGATTCCTCATGCAGTGCTGCTGATGTCGTCATCTACAAACAGGCGACGAGCACATAAAATTCTGGGGTCAATACTGCGTACCGACTTTCAAGGGTCGGTACGCAGAAACACTCAGCCAGCCTTAGCCAGCGATCGGCGTGCGCCAGTCATCGGAACCGGAAGTGCCCGACACTTCGTGAGTCCAGGTGATTTTGCGGTAGGTGAACTCCACGTCTTCCAGGTGCGTGAAGTGCGAATTCGACGGGTCCTGGCAGTTGTGCATGTAGTCTTTGATGTCGACGATGATTGCGTCTTCAAGTTTGGTGGTGAAGTAATGCTCTTGCGTACCGGCAGCCGAGGTGCGGAACCACTGGATTTCGATCTCCGTCAGGCGCTCGCCTGAAGTCAGTGCTGCCAACAGCAATGGCGACGATTTGTCGAAAACCTTGGTGATTTTTACCGGTTTGTGAACGCGCTGACCGGTCGGTTGGCCTGATTGCGGGTCACGAGGAATAATCACTTCGTGACTAAAACCCTGAACCATGACTTGGTCTTCATGACCTTCCTGGTAGGTATTACCTACCGAATCCGCGGTGAATGCACCGGCAGTAATCAGGCCCTGTTTGGTGCCGGTGATGGACATGTACGCTGGCGTCGCCATTGATGCTCTCCTTGCTGAAAAATAAGGACTTGAAAGGCCTAAATGCCGGTCAAGTGCTGAATGGAGTAACCAAAGTTCATGCCAACTTTTATCAAGCCATTTAAAAACAAGGAGTTACATCAAGTAAGGAATTTAGCTGGTTATTTTTTAAACAAAAACCCCTGAAAAGTGCGCAAGAAGTTGCGCAGTACTGTGCAACTTCTTGCGCACTCGTCTACAGATCACGGTTTATATGTCATATGGCAATGTATCCACACGGTTATCCACATTTGAGTGCGCAACTTCTTGCGCAGTTGGTGTTTTTCTTGAAGTTGGATTTGAGGCTATTTCGAACGTCAGTCAGGGCGCAAAATTGCCCTCTTTTAACAGGTTTTTACCCTCGCAAATTCTTACTACCCCGTTGCTAACTTAAGGCGCAAAAACGCGAGCAAAAATCAAGCAAATAGCACTGGACCTCAGCCTTCGCGCAATCATGGAACAACAACTTCAGATCAGCTGAGGTGAGGTGAGGCGAGGTAAATGCGTACGAACCTATTGCGAATGGCGAGCGTTCGGTCTTTCCGACATCTGCGTTTTGGCGGGCATGGCTGTACGAACAGCTAAGTTTCCCGCAGCAATACATCCAGGCGCTGATGGACCACGCGTACTTGAAGATGAACAAACACTATCAGGATGGACACGCTGAGAAAGGTAGCGAGTACCTTGAGGTGGGGGTTTAGCAAATCGCAGACAACCATAAAAAAACCCATCCGAAGATGGGTTTTTCAGTGCGTCGCGGATTACTTCATCAACGAGGGCGTTGGGCCTTCAGCCACACCCAGGTCGTCTTCCGGACGGGTTTCTTCCAGCGGACGACCGCCGGAAGCCAGTTCAACTTGCAGTTTGTCTTCGTCCAGCTCTTTGACCCACTTGGCAACCACCAGGGTCGCCACAGCGTTACCTACGAGGTTGGTCAAGGCCCGGGCTTCGGACATGAAGCGGTCAATACCCAGAATCAGCGCCAGACCGGCAACCGGCAGGTGGCCTACCGCCGACAAGGTCGCGGCCAGTACGATAAAACCACTACCGGTCACGCCCGCAGCGCCCTTGGACGACAGCAGCAGCACCAACAACAGGGTGATCTGGTGCGTGATGTCCATGTGCGTGTCGGTGGCTTGCGCGATGAACACGGCAGCCATGGTCAGGTAGATCGAGGTACCGTCGAGGTTAAACGAGTAACCGGTCGGGATCACCAGGCCAACCACTGACTTCTTGGCGCCCAGACGCTCCATTTTCACCAGCATGCGTGGCAGCGCGGACTCGGACGAAGACGTGCCCAGTACGATCAGCAGCTCTTCACGGATGTAGCGAATCAGCTTGATCACGCTGAAACCGTGAGCGCGCGCGATACCGCCCAGCACCACCAGCACGAACAGCACGCAGGTGATGTAGAAACAGATCATCAACTGGCCCAACTGCACCAGCGAACCCACGCCATAGGCGCCGATGGTGAAGGCCATGGCACCCAGTGCACCCAACGGGGCCAGCTTCATGATCATGTTGATGATGTTGAACATCACGTGGGCGAAACGGTCGATGAAGTCCAGCACCGGCTTGCCGTAGGCGCCCAGGCGATGCAGGGCGAATCCGAACAGCACCGAGAACATCAGCACTTGCAGGATGTCACCGTTGGCGAAGGCGCCGACGATGGTGGAAGGGATCACGTTGAGGATGAAGCCGACGATGCTTTGGTCTGCGCCTGCGGTCACATAAGCCGCGACTTTCGAGGCGTCCAGCGTAGACGCGTCGATGTGCATGCCAGCGCCCGGCTGCACCACGTTGACCACGACCAGGCCGATCAACAGGGCAATGGTCGATACGATTTCGAAGTAGAGCAGCGCATAACCGCCGGTCTTGCCGACCGACTTCATGCTCTGCATACCGGCGATACCGCTCACCACCGTACAGAAAATGATCGGCGCAATGACCATCTTGATCAGTTTGATAAAGCCGTCACCCAAAGGTTTGAGTGCTACACCGGTTTCCGGGTAGTAGTGGCCCAACAAGATACCGATAGCGATCGCTAAGATCACTTGCACATACAGGGATTTGTACAGTGGCTGACGAGTCGTCATTGCAAAGTTCCTCAAGTGCATCACTCGGCCATCATTCCATCTGAGACCGGCAACGCCTAAAGCGCGAACCCTCCTGTACTTGGAGGGATTTGTTGTGTCGAGCTGCTCTATCGGCAGACCTCTCGCACTTATTGCAAGCCACGGGCCAACGTTGTCAAAACACGCTCAAAGCCCGATAGCACATAGCCTTGTAGGAAATTAAAGTCAGTTTTTTGTAGGACAACTTTGGCGGGTTTCCGCCCATTTGCCGGGAACGATGGGAAGAGATGGCGGATTTCCGCCTGCTTCACGTGACTGGAAAACGTATACGGAATGCCGCGCCGCCCAAAGGCGAATCATCGAGGGTCAGCTGCGCGTCGTAGCTTTCGATGATGTCCTTGACCACCGCCAGGCCAATCCCCTGCCCCGGATGCTGGCGATCCAGGCGTTCGCCGCGTTGCAGGATGCGCGCCCGTTGATCGGCAGGCACGCCAGGGCCGTCGTCTTCCACGCACACGTCAATCCCGGCCGCCGTGCGGTGCAGGCTGATGCGTACTTGGCTCAAACACAGGCGGTAGGCGTTTTCGAGCAGGTTGCCGAGCAATTCCAGCAATGCGTTTTGCTCGATCGGTACATGGCTGAGGGGGGCAATGTCGAAACTGACTTTGACCCGTTTGTCGCGGTAGACCTTGTCCAGGGTGTTGCACAGGCTTTCAACCACCGGAATCAGTTCCACCTGATGGCGTACCAGGCCACTTTTGCGCAGGCTGGCACGCTGCAACTGGTAGCTGATTTGCTGGTTCATGCGTTCGATCTGGGTTTGTAGCACCCACGCCTGCTCGCGGTCTTGCGGGCGCTGGGCCATGCTTTCACTGACGCCCTGCAACACCGCCAGCGGGGTTTTCAGGCTGTGCGCCAGATCATCCAGCGAGTCGCGGTAGCGGGTGCGCTGTTCACGCTCACTTTGCAGCAAGCGGTTCAAGGAGCCGGTCAAGCGCAGCAACTCACGGGGGTGCTGCTCGCTGAGGCTGTCACGCTCGCCAGCTTCGATCTGGTCCAGTTCCTGACTTAAACGTCGCAAGGCACGCAACCCCCACGTCAATCCAATCCATAGCAGCGCCAGCAACACGACTAACGCCGCGCCAAATCCCAGGTAAAGATTTTCACGCAACCCGGCGAGGGTGATGTTGTATTCGCGCATGGGCTGCAACGCCACGAAGCTGAAGGCCGCGCTTTTGCCGCCGAGCAGCTTGACCTCCACGTCATAGACGAAGAATTCTTCGCCGCTGTCCTCACGAATACTTGCGAACTCGTTACCGCGCCCGTCGTAGCGCGGCTTGTAGTTGATGGATTCTTCTTGAGTGGCCCGCGAGCGCCACACCAGGCGGCCCTCTCTGTCATAGATGTAGCCGAGCAGGCGACTGTCCGGCAGGTTGAATTGTTCATCCGGCAGCAAGGCCGGCATTTTTAGGTGATTTTTTTCGACCCGTGCCGCCGAAATCAAGGTGTTTACATCCGATGCCAAACGCTGCTCGATGGCGCCCTTGAGCGCCAGACTGAATGCACCTTGCATGGCCGGTAACAGCGCCAGCATGAACAGCACGGCCAGCAAGGTGGCCGCGAGCATCAGTCGAACGCGCAGCGAACGAATCATCGGCAGCGCTCAGTAAACAGATACCCCATGCCGCGCACCGTATCGATTGGCTTAAAGCCGTTTGCCCCCTCCAACTTGCGTCGCAAGCGCCCGACCAGCACCTCGATCACATTCGGATCACGCTCCTCGTCATCCGGGTACAGCTGCTCCATCAGTCGGTCCTTGGCCACCACCTGCTGGTGATGGCGCATCAGGTATTCCAGAATCCGGTATTCATAGGCCGTGAGCGCCAGTGGTTCGCCCTCCAGCACCGCCTGCTTGCGATTGATGTCGAGCACCAGTTCGCCCGCCACGATGGTGGACTGGGTAAAACCGCTGGAACGGCGCAACAAGGCATTCAAGCGTGCTTCCAGCTCTTCGAACTGGAACGGCTTGACCACATAGTCGTCAGCGCCTGCGGCCAGCCCTTCGACCTTGTCTTGCCAATTGCCGCGGGCCGTCAGAATCAGGATCGGGAACGTCTTGCCACGCTGGCGCAACTCGCGAATCAGCTCAAGCCCGCCGAGCCCCGGCAGCCCCAGGTCAATCATCGCCAGGTCGTAGTTGAACTGCCCGGCCTGGTACAGCGCTTCCTCGGCGTTGGCCACTGCCTCGACCACATGCCCCCCTTCCCTGAGGCGGGTTTGCAAGTGATGACGCAACAGCGCCTCATCTTCAACCACCAGCAATTTCATCGCGCTCTCCCAAGCCTGATCGCGCCTCCAAAGGCGTTAAACACGTGGCCACTCTATCGTTGCGGCCCTGAACACACTCTGAACAATAGCCCAACCGTTTCAAGCGACTACCCAGCACGGCGCGGACCCGGCAAAATGCGCGGCATGACTCGACTCCCCGCCCTGCCCGCCTGCTGCACCCCGTTGCGTGCCGACTGGCCCTTGCCTCACGCGCTGCCCGGCAGTGCATGGTGCAGTACCGATTTCACGCCTGCTCAACTGTCGATTGACGACTTTGGGTGCAGTGCAATCGAAATGCCCGCCAGTATTCAACGCTCTGTTGCCAAACGCCAAACCGAATTTCTCGCCGGACGCCTGTGTGCGCGTGCGGCCGTGCTGCAGCTGGATGGCACCCTCGCTACGCCCGGCATCGGTGAAGACCGCGCCCCGGTGTGGCCCGACCACATCGCGGGGACCATCACCCACAGCAACGGCCGGGCCGCCGCGCTGGTGGCACTCAAAAGTGAATGGCAAGGGTTAGGCATCGACCTTGAGAACCTGCTCAGTGACGAGCGCGCCCGGCGTCTGGCCAAAGAAATCCTGACCCCGGATGAGCTGCAGCGCATGGCCGCAGGCTGCGCCGAGGATCTCGCGCTCCTCGTCACGTTGACGTTTTCACTCAAGGAAAGCCTGTTCAAGGCGCTGTTTCCGCTGGTGCAAAAACGCTTTTACTTTGAGCATGCCGAGCTCCTCAGTTGGAGCAAAGACGGCCATGCACGCCTGCGCCTGCTCACTGAACTGTCGGCGCAGTGGCACCACGGGAAAGAAATCGAAGGGCAATTTGCAGTGTGGGAAGGTCAGTTGTTGAGTGCAATTGCCATCAAGGCCTGATCGGCGGCTCTGCCACACCACCGTCCTGACAGGACGGCGCCAGGGCGGTGGTGATCATCACGTGCGCGGTAACGGTCAGAAGGTCGTGCTTTCCAGTTCGCGGTTGGCTGCCGCTTGCTCAAAGCGCGTCAACTCATCAAACAATGCTTCTCGGGCCTGTTTGTGCTCAGCCGCCGCCGCCTCCCCCAGCCTGATGTATTCCTGTTCGCCCAGGCGTTCGCTTTGGCTGGACAAGGCATCGCATTTTTTATCGTACTCGTCGCGAATGGCAGTAAAGCGCTGCGCATATTGCCGCTTGAGAAACCTGCGCCAAAATTTTTCACGGGTGATGGAATATTGCAGCGCAGGCGTGGCCTCCAGGCTCAAGATGTAGTGCTTGGCATCGTCCAGTTTGGACGGCGTGACCCCGGCAATTTGTTCATGGTGCATGCCACGGGTTTGTGTCGGCAGATCGAGCTCTTCGGCCAGGTGAACACGATAAAACAGCTGGATTTCTGCATCATCCGGGTGGCCACCTGCCTGGTAGCGTTCCCTGATGTCCTGGTTCGCAAGCTGGTCCACCTGACGCATCCGGAACATGCCTTTGGCCAGTTTTAACAAGTTCGCGGCAATGGTTTGCTCATTGCTGGTGCGCTCGACCTTGTGGACCCGGGTCAACACTTCGAGGTTGCCGAAGATGACCATGACGCCGTCGGCACAGGTCACTTCCATGTTTATTTCGTTAAAAACGTCCCGGCGCAGTGCCGTGGATTCGAGCATCAGGTCGATCATCTCCCATACCCGGTCTTGAATCTGCTGCCGGGTAGATGACGTCATATAGTCCTTGGACCCGGTCATGTCGCGGATCAGGCGGAAAAAGTCCTCCGCCACCCGGCCTTCGCGTTGAAGCAAGTTCCATTGCCGCGTTCGGCGGGTTCGTTCGCTGCGTGGCAGGTCACGCGATAACCAGGCTGCCACGTCCTGCACCGGGTCATCGCGCACCTCGACCGGCCTGCGACGCAGGAGCACGCCAAAATTCAAGCCTGAACGCCTCTGATACTCAGCCATGCGCTCACGGGTTTCGCCGTTTAACGGATTGCCGTGCAAGTGAGTATTGCGGTTGACCGGGCTGGCGTCCGGCACATCGAACACCGCTTGCGGGATGACGGTGATCATATTGAAGTCCAGGCGCACCGTTTCAATGTTTGTCAGGCCGAGCAACCCCGTTGGCCACACCATCATTTGATTGCCGCGCAGGTGCAATTGGCGCAGTTCTCTCATGTGCGTGACGTCGGGCACCGGCGCGAACCCCGGCAGCGGTAAAGCGCTTTGTCCGATGAGGTTGAAATTAAGATTCAACACCCTGAGCGAGGTCAGTGCGCTGAGTTTTTGCACACTCTCAGGCGTCAATTCGATGCGATTTCCACTCAGGTTAAGTTTCGTCAGCCCGGTCAGGTCCAATGCAGCGGCGGGAAGGGTTCGCAAGAGGTTGTTGGCCATCGAAAGCCAACGCAGCCCGGTAAAACGACTCAAAAACTCATTCGAGCCATTGAACAGCCGCATGCCGTCCATGGACAACGCCCCGATGTGACTGAAATCTCCGCTCAGCGCAGGCAAGTCACCGACGGGAAGGTTGGAAAGGTCCAGGCTGTAGCCCAGGAACTGGCCATCGTCTGAATACGCCCTGTCGGTTTCTTTGCGCCATGCACTTAAAATCCGCTGCATGATGTCGCGGCGTTCGGGGTTGGGCACAGCATGGTCGGCACCTTGGGCGACCACTGACTGGGCTGCCCAGGCCTCCAGCTGCTCACGGGTGGTCTGATACTCAACCCGCAAGCGCTCAAGTTCCCGGTGCCGAGCGGCCTCGTTTTCGCCCAATCCATTCAGAAATCCATTGATCTCTTCGCCACTTAGCCTGGGATAAAGAAGGACGGTCTTGCGGATCAAATCGTTGGAATGCGCCCCTTGCCCGGAAGGCGGGTACACGGGATAAGCCATAAACGAGGCATCGACCTTGATCGCGGGTTCCATCCACGGCTTGTCAGTGTCCAGCCCCAACAAGGTTTTGACACTTGCGCGGTGGGCAAAAGCCCGTTCGCTGATTTTTGCCGCCAGCGTCCGGTTGTCGTGAACCCCCTCAAGCCCGAGCGCACTGCGTTCCTCGTCGCTCAGCACATGCAGGATGGAAGACAACAGGTTATTGCCCGTTTCAGGCACGCTGTTTAAAGGCTGGCCCTCGGGCGAATATGCCCGGTAGCCGTGTTCCTCTTTAACCAGCAAGCGATAACGACCGGGCTCGGCCGTACCGATACTGTCCAGCCTCTCTCCGTCGACTGTCTGGCTGCGCACTTCGATTGCCACGTTCGCAGGCCAGCCAGGCAAAGCTTGCAGCATATGCAACGTGAGCTTTTCACTGTCCGGAGTGGCCGTGGCCTCCAGGTACAGGCCTTCATAGGCGCGGGTCAGGCGCACCTCACGTGCGGACGCGAGCATATGTTCCGAGAGTCGCGGGGCGATATCGCCTTTGTCCAGGTATTCGGTCTTCTCATGGCCGGTGGCGTGGCTGAGCAGGTGTTTGATAACACTGAGGGGCAGTTGATCGGCGCCTTTGTGCAACACGTGCACATGTGGGTCAGCGCTTTTCTCCTCTTTTTCGTAGAGCGACTTGAACAGTTCCGGCATACGCGCCTGGGCATGGGCGCCAATTTTTTTGGCCAGGGCCAGCATGCGCTGCTCAATGATCGGGTCGTACTCGCCGAGCAACTGTTGAGTCTGCGACCGGTCCAGTCGCATCAGCAACGCTCGCAGCAAGCTGCCATTACTGGCCTCTTCACGCGAAAGCCTGACCCGGGGAAGCTCGCTGCTCAGATCAGCCCCGTACTCGGCCAGGGTATTGCCCTGCGCATCCACCACTTGCAGGACTTTATCGCGAGGCCAGCCCGGCAGGCTTTGCAGCAATAACAGCTGAATGTCAGCACGGGCCGTGCGCAGGGAATAGTGCTCTTGCATGGAATTGACGAAGCGCTGAATCTCGGCCTCGATTTCAAAGCGTTTCCAGGTGTCCATCAACAACGGCGGAGCTACCCGATTATTCATGTGCACCTGACGCAATACCCCTTCGTCCGTATGACTGACCTGCAGGATCTGTTTGCCCACCGCGTCTTCAAACGACACAGGGGCGGCGCGCAAGCGGCGCAAAAGCGTCAGCCCCTGCCATTGCAAGGGATTTTCCGTGCTGGCCCGCCATGCCCCGTCATAGTTGTGCTCCAGAACCGGGGCATCGACCCCGACCTTGGAGGGGTGTTTCATTCGCCACTTAGGCCGCACCGGGTCGCGTTCGACGTGAAACACCGAGCCGTAAAGCGGCAGGTACTTTTTACCGTTCAGGTCGTACAGCCCCAAGCTGTCAGCCTTCAGGTCGCGGGGCAGCCGCACGTCCTGCACAAATTGACTGGCCGAGTTGTCCCACAGGCGGACTTCACCCGCCGGTTGTCGCATGGCAGACATCGCATCCCCCAGGGTCTTGCGCAGCCCCTCGGCATCTGTCGCATGGCTCATACCCAGAATCGTGCGCTCATGGGGCTGTAAAACCGACGCCAGCGCCAGGTAAAAGCTGTCACGGGTAGCAGGCACCGGGATGACACCGCCGTTACGAAAGTCATACGCCTCGTAGACACCGTTTCCGTAATGACGCAATTCCACCGCCGTATCGTCTGGCCCCAGAGGGATAAACGGTTTGATGTTCTGCGGGTCGCCATACTCGGTAATCGCCAGATGGCGGTCCAGTTTGTCGTTGAGCAAGCCTCTGGCAAATTCACGGGTCCATTGATCTATATCGGGGTTAAAGGCGCGGGCGTGATAAATCCCGTCGAGCGCCTGATCGATGCGCAGCTGTACTTTGAGGCGATCGGCTGCCTCGGAAAACGGAATGGGCTGAAGATTGCTCTGCAGCGCTTGAGCGGCCTGACTGGCAGTGAACGGGTGCTGCGTCAGCAATTGTTCAATGCACTCAACGGACAGCGCGGGATTGAGGCCATGTAATTTGGCCACCAGCGCCGAAGCCCTCGTCGTAAAGGGTGGGCACACGCGCGGCAGGAACTGATTGGCCGGGTTGCGGCTGGCCACCGGGTCTGAACGCTGATGGCCTTCAAGCACGGTTAACGCCTGAAATAACAAGGCGTGTTCCGTTTTGGCCAATTGGGCGATCTGTTCACGGATAGTGGCAATGCGGCTGATTTTGCCGGCTGCGGGGTTGTGCTCGCGGCCCAGCACGGAATCATCTGGCAACTGATCCACTATCAATGTGAACAGGTGCTCGGCACTGGCCGCCCCTTGCGTCACATCATCGCGGGCAACGTAACGGCCCGTGTCCAGCCGTTTGATTTCAATGGTGTGCACGTCCTGGCCGGGGCGCACGTCCGGCCCGTAAGACGTCATGTTTTCACCGTGCTGATCAAACACATTGAGCACGGTATCCGCGGGCCAGTGTGGCAGCCGGGTGAGCAGGGCGAACACGGCGGGTTCGGCATGGGCGGGCATTTCTGCGCGCAAGGGCAGCACCTCGATAATGTGGTTGATCTGCTGTTCAACCCGTAACCGGCGCACCCCGTCCGCCAAAGGCCCCGGCATGGGGTGCCCCTGCCAGACGGCTTCCAGTTGCAAACGCGTGGTGGCGGTAATGCGCAGCATCAGCTCGATTTCCGGGAGCGGGACGCGCGTCGCGTCAAAGGGCAGCATGCGTTGCACCATTTGCGCGTCACTGAGGGTATCGACATCGTCCAATACCAGCCGCCACATCTGCTTGGCCGGATCGAACTTCACCGCTGGCCGGTACGCGTGGGCATCCGCGGTATTGAGCACGTAATGCTTGCCAACCGGGTCGTAGACGATTTCGGCAGCGCGGTGCAGGTCGCCCTCGTAGACCTTGACGTACAGCCTGTCGTTGATCTCGTAAATCCCTTCAATTGTGGGCGTCAGGCTATCCAGCGTACTGGCTTGCACCTGCGTATAGGGCTCCAGACCGGGGCGCCACAGTTCAGTTTTGCCGTCAGCAAACGTGACTTTTCGCGGTTCCCCTAACTGTTGCCACAACGTATTCATGCGCTGGCGATGAAGGTTACCGCCCAGTCCGATCAGCCATCCGCTAAGTAACAGATCAGCCGTGTCGGCCAAAGCACTGGCGAATTCGCTGGACTCTCCTTGGCTCGCGTCGATCACACCTTTGACGACGCTGTAGCCAAGCGAGCCAAACACCACCCCTTGCATCACCCGATTCAGCCCTGTCACCCCGCCTGGCACCGGGGTCGTCAGCAAGCTCAATACTTCTTGGCCTATAGCCAGCATGGCCTCCTTCAGCGCCTGCCAATCGGCCTCGGAGCGAGTGGTAGCCAGCAGGTTGAGGTTGGTGGTGTAACGGTTGACCTGATACCGGCTCAACACCTCGACCAGCTTCTGGCGGGGATACGCCACCGGCTCAACGTCAAAGACCAGGGAGTCCAGCGTGGGCTCCGGGAACGCTAAATGGAAACCGTCATATAACGCCCCGGCTAACCAGCTCAAGTCCGCAGGACGAGGTTCATCACTCAACAGCTTCTGAAAGCTGCCCAAGGCAGGCAACGGCAGTTGACCGGCGAACCACCCGAGGTTCTTTGCCTTATGGCTTTGTTTGAGTTGCTGCCGAAAATGCGCTTTGAAATCGGTCCCTGACGGATGGTAGAGCAGCGCCCCGCCCGGCCGGTTCGGGAAATAGCTGTACACGCCGGTTTCGCCTTCGAAATGCAACACCAGCAGGGGCATGGTCATGCGATGTTCAAACAGCCCTCGTGCCGAGCGCGCCATGGAAACCGGGTGAATTTCACACGCTATTTCATCATTGAACACGTTGAGCAACCGGTGGTAAGCCACGCGTGTGACCCCACTGACCGCCATATTTCGATAGGCCTCGAGCACCTCAAACTCAAAACGGGCCCTGACACTTTGAACCAACAACGTATTCAATACGCCTTCAGGCCCCGCAGCGTCTAAAAGGCTGTGGGCTAACGCCGAGCCCATGTCGAGGTTACGCACAATGGCGATAAAGCCCCTGACATCCATGGCCTTGCGGGCGGGTCCATAACGGATAAAGCTGGCCTCGACGAAGCTGAACGGCTTGAGAAAGATCGAGTCGGTAGTGAAACCGAAATTGGCACAAGCGGCTTCCCACAACGTCATTGAACGCACGTGTTCAACGAACTTGGACTCGTCCAGGGCACGGCGCCACCTGCGCGGGTTCTCCTGCTGTTTCGGCGCGGGTTCAAGCCACTCACTCAGCAGGTCCAGGGGGGTGCGGCCTTCTTTGGTTTCCAGGTAGCGGGTGTAGATTCTGGCCTGTTCCGGGTCGACATCATCACCGGTCAGGGTTTTCAGTGCGTCTTTCAACCGGGCCATCTGAGCGGATTTGAACGCCTCCCTGAAGCGGGCATTTTCGGTTTCGGCTGCCTTGATCGATGCTTGGGCCTCACGCTGCAAGGCGATGTAGTGTTTGATCTGCGCCTTGTCGAACCCGGCGAAGTGGGTCTGCATGTTAGCCGCCATAAAGGCCAGCGCTTGCTGCTGCGCCCATTGCTTGCCCGACAGCAATGTGGGTGCGCGCTCAGGCACTTTCGATAAAAAACGCATGTCTGGTATTTCCGTGAATGAAAAGCGCACCCTAAACAGGATCAAAGCGTGGCATGCGGTAGTTATTTAATGCCGCGCAGGCGCTGACGAATGCAACCACGCGTGGGTATTACCCCGGCCGGACATAGACCTGCGTCATGCTTTGTGCGCCTTTGCACAAACGCCATTACTGACCCGACAGCCCCGCATGCTATGGTTTGCGCCCCATAATCGAGCGTATTGCCACTATGCCCGTGACGTCCCGTTATCTGCGTTTGGCGCTGTATACCGTATTGATTCTGGCCGGGGCGGTGGTTGCCGGCGGCTGGGCCATGCAGCAGGCCAGGCAACATGCATTGGAAGAAAGCGCCCGGCGCGGGCCCGAGCAACTGAGCTTGTATGCCAATTCGCTGCACACCCTGATCGAACGTTACCGCGCCCTGCCCGCCGTGCTGGCGCAAGACCCGGAGCTGATTGCTGCGCTGGCAGGGCACGTCACCCCAGACGTGCAAGACCTGCTCAATCGCAAGCTGGAACGCATCAACGGTGCCGCGCAATCGTCCACGCTGGAACTGCTCGACAGCACCGGGCTGGCGGTGGCTGCCAGCAACTGGAACACATCCAACAGTTACGTGGGCCATAACTACGGATTCCGCCCCTATTTCAGCCAGACCCGCAGTCAGGGTACCGGCCGGTTTTATGCCGTGGGCGTGACCAGCGGAATCCCGGGCTACTTTTTGTCCAGCGCCGTCACGGATGCCGACGGACGCTTTCTGGGCGCCATTGTGGTCAAACTTGAGTTTCCCGAACTGGAGCGCGAATGGAGCCAGGGCAACGACACCCTGCTGGTCAGCGATGCACGCGGCATCGTGTTTATCGCCAATCAACCCGGCTGGCGTTATCGCCACCTGCGCACGCTCAATGACAGTGACCGTGACAGCATCACCGTGACCCGACAGTACGATAAACAGCCCCTGACCCTGATGCCGACCCGCACCCTGCGCAGCTTTGAAGACAACAGCTTCTTGACCCGCGTGGAAGGTCCCGACGGCCCGGCTGATTATCTGTGGGGGACATTGCCTCTGAAAGCCGAAGGCTGGACCCTGCATTTGTTACGCAAACCACCCACCGCCACTGACGACGAACGCAATGCAGCACTGGCGGCCGTCGGCTTATGGCTGACGCTGGTGTTTCTGGGGTTGTTCCTGTTCCAGCGCTGGCGCATTGGCCGTTTGCGCCAACGCAATCGTGAAGAACTTGAGCAACTGGTCGAAGCCCGCACGCGGGACTTGCGCACCGCCCAAGATGGCCTGGTGCAGTCGGCCAAACTCGCGGCGCTGGGGCAAATGTCGGCGGCGCTGGCCCATGAGATCAATCAACCGCTTACTGCCCAGCGCATGCAGTTGGCGACCTTGCGTCTTTTGCTCGACCATGGCCGCATCGAAGACGCGTATAAAGCCCTTACGCCTCTGGAGCACATGCTGACACGCATGGCTGCGCTCACCGGGCACCTTAAAACCTACGCCCGACAAAGCCCCAGCGGCCTGCGCGAGCGCCTGGATCTGGCCAGCGTGGTGGATCAGGCTTTGCAGTTGGTGGAGCCGCGTCTGAAAGACGAAGGGGTTGAGCTGCAGACCCGGCTGAGTCGTCCGGCCTGGGTGCGCGGCGATGCAATTCGTCTGGAGCAGGTCATGATCAACCTGCTGCGCAATGCGCTGGACGCCATGCGCGACAAACCGCGCAAGCACCTGGAGATCCGTATCGAAGCCGATCAGCAGTTATGGCATTTAACCGTCAGCGACAGCGGTGGCGGGATCGACGACGAACATCTGGGTAAAATTTTCGACCCTTTTTTCACCACTAAACCCGTGGGCGACGGTTTGGGGTTGGGGCTGGCAGTGTCATACGCAATCGTTCACGAACTCGGCGGTCGACTGACAGCGTGTAACCACGCCGATGGCGCACTGTTCACACTGACGTTGCCCATCGCACAGGACACTTGAGACATGCTTGATTCGGTCATCGTGGTCGATGATGAGGCCAGTATTCGAACCGCAGTTGAGCAATGGCTGAGCCTCAGCGGCTTTGACGTGCAACTCTACAGTTGTGCCGAAGATTGCCTGCATCACTTGCCCGCGCAGTTTGCCGGGGTAATTGTGAGCGACGTGCGCATGCCCGGCATGGGAGGGCTGGCCCTGCTCAAACGCTTGCAACAACTGGATGCCGACTTGCCGGTGATCCTGCTGACCGGGCATGGCGATGTGCCCATGGCGGTCGAGGCCATGCGTGAAGGCGCGTATGACTTCCTCGAAAAACCATTTAGCCCCGAAGCCCTGCTCAGCAGCTTGCGCCGCGCGCTGGAGAAACGTCGTCTGGTACTGGAAAACCGCCGCCTGCATGAACAGGTCGATGTGCGCGAACAGCTCGACCGCCGTTTGCTGGGCGTGTCCCGCAGCCTGCAGACCTTGCGCAGGCAGGTGATGGAGTTGGCCCCGTTGCCGGTCAACGTCCTGATCCGCGGCGAAACCGGCAGCGGTAAAGAGCTAGTGGCCCGCTGCCTGCACGATTGCGGGCCGCGTGCCGCCCAGCCCTTTGTGGCACTCAACTGTGCAGCCATCCCCGAGCAACTGTTCGAAGCCGAACTGTTTGGCCACGAAAGCGGCGCTTTTACCGGCGCCCAGGGCAAACGCATCGGCAAGCTGGAATACGCCGACGGCGGCACGTTGTTCCTCGATGAAATCGAAAGCATGCCACTGGCCCAACAAGCGAAACTGCTGCGGGTGTTGCAAGAGCAAAAACTTGAACGCCTGGGCTCCAACCAAAGCATTGAGGTGGATTTACGGATCATCGCTGCCACCAAACCCGACCTGCTCGAAGAAGCTCGGGCCGGACGCTTTCGCGAAGATTTGGCTTACCGCCTGACCGTGGCCGAGTTGCGGCTGCCGCCCTTGCGCGAACGCCGCGAAGACATTCCCTTGTTGTATGCGTTTTTCTCCCACAGTGCAGGCGAGCGCCTGGGCCGCAGCGTGCAACCCCTCAGTGGCGCGCAGTTAACCCGCTTGCTCAGCCACGACTGGCCGGGGAACGTGCGCGAGCTGGCCAACGTAGCGGAACGGCGGGTATTGGGGCTGGGCGAACCGCAATGGGATGCCCCCGATATCGGCCACTCGTTAGTGGCCCAACAGGAAGCCTTTGAAGCGCAATGCCTGCGCGCCGCGCTGAGTCGACACAAAGGCGATATCAAAGCGGTGATGGCCGAGTTGCAACTGCCGCGCCGCACCCTAAACGAAAAAATGCAGCGTCATGGGCTGGTGCGCGAAGCATTCTTAAACACCGACTAACCCGCTGCACATGCTTCGAACAGCGCGGCGCCAAGGCGTCCACCGATAGGCAGATTTCCGCTTATCGCGTTTGGGTTTTGAGCGAGATTCCGCTCACCCGCTTGGGTTTCGCCCTTGTAAACCGGGTCTTTACATCTTGGCACAACTCCTGCTACGTCCCGGTAAGCACGCGTTTTGACGCGCTATAACAAAACCAAAAAAAGAAGGATCCAGTTAATGGATAACTCCAGCACCTTGCCTGCCGGGTCGGTTCCTGCGACCCCGAAAGAAAAGACCACTTCCAGCCGTATCAAATCCATTTTCAGCGGTTCCGTCGGCAACATGGTCGAGTGGTACGACTGGTACGTGTACGCCGCCTTTTCGCTGTACTTCGCCAAGGCGTTTTTCCCGAAAGGTGACACCACCGCTCAATTGCTCAACACCGCCGCGATTTTTGCCGTGGGCTTCCTGATGCGCCCGATCGGCGGCTGGCTGATGGGCCTGTACGCGGACCGCAAAGGCCGTAAAGCCGCGTTGATGGCCTCGGTGCTGCTGATGTGTTTCGGCTCGCTGATCATCGCCCTGTCCCCGGGTTATGAAACCATTGGCGTCGGCGCGCCGATCCTGCTGGTGTTCGCCCGCTTGCTGCAAGGGTTGTCGGTGGGTGGTGAATACGGCACCTCGGCCACTTACCTCAGCGAGATGGCCACCAAGGAACGTCGCGGCTTCTTCTCCAGCTTCCAGTACGTGACCCTGATCTCGGGCCAGCTCATCGCGCTGGGCGTTTTGATCGTGCTGCAACAAACCCTGACTGAAGAGCAACTGTACAGCTGGGGCTGGCGCATCCCGTTCGTGATCGGCGCTCTGTGTGCGGTGGTTGCGTTGTTCTTGCGTCGCGGCATGGAAGAGACCGAGTCGTTCAACAAGGTCAAGGTCAAGCCCAAAGAAAGCGCCATGCGCACCTTACTGCGTCACCCAAAAGAGCTGATGACCGTGGTTGGCCTGACCATGGGCGGCACACTGGCGTTCTACACCTACACCACGTACATGCAGAAATACCTGGTGAACACGGTGGGCATGAGCATCTCCGACTCCACCACTATTTCAGCCGCTACGCTGTTCCTGTTCATGTGCCTGCAACCACTGGTAGGCGGGCTCTCGGATAAAGTCGGGCGCCGTCCGATCCTGATCGCATTCGGTGTATTGGGCACCCTGTTTACTGTGCCGATCCTGACCACGCTGCACACCATCACCACCTGGTGGGGCGCGTTCTTCCTGATCATGGCCGCGCTGATCATCGTCAGTGGCTACACCTCGATCAACGCCGTGGTGAAAGCGGAACTGTTCCCGACTGAAATTCGCGCATTAGGCGTCGGCCTGCCGTACGCACTGACCGTGTCGATCTTCGGCGGCACCGCTGAATACATCGCGCTGTGGTTCAAAAGCGCGGGCATGGAGACCGGCTATTACTGGTACGTCACCGCCTGTATCGCTTGCTCGCTGTTCGTTTACGCCACCATGAAAGACACGCGTAAACACTCGCGGATCGAGACCGACTAAAAGCTGTTCCCCCTTGCAGGCGCACGTGCGCGCCTGCAAGGGGAGTTCAGGTCAAGACAACTCGGCCACCGCAGGCCGGGTTTGTCGGTTTTTCGCGTAGGCAGCACCGGCAATCATTGCCACCAAAATCCCCGCCAACACCAACGATGATCCGACTGTACCGAAATCGAGACCGCCCTTTTCATGGGGTTTGGTCAGGAAGTCGCCCAACGTCGCGCCGAACGGCCGCGTCAACACGAACGCCACCCAAAACAGCACCACCGAAGAGATACGGGTGAAGTAGCGTGCCAGTACCACCAGCCCGATGGTTGCACCGATAAACAGCGCTCCGCCCGCAAATCCCAGCCCGGAATCGTCTGCCAAGTAATCGCCCAATGCAGTGCCCAACGTGTTGGAGAGCAAAATCGCCATCCAGTAGAACAACTCACCCCGTGGCGTCTGCACGTTGTTGACGTTGAGGGACTCACCACTCCATTTCCACAACGCAAAAATCGCCACCAGGATCGACACCAGGATCAATGACCCCGAGGCGTAGCCCAGGCCCAATGTGCGGTCCATGAAGTCGGACAGGGTGGTGCCTGCCGTGCTGGTGGACAGAATCACCAGCCAATACAGCACAGGGTTGTAGGTTTTGGAGAACAACTGAGTCAGCAAGGTCAGGACAAACACACTGAGCAACAGCATTGAACTGACGGCATACCCCACATTCAAGGTCATCGACAGCAAGTCACCGGCGGTTTCGCCCAACGTGGTGGCGCAGATTTTCATCACCCAGAACGCGAGGGTGATCTGTGGAAGTTTATTCATTCGGGTCAACGCTCCAGGGGGACAAAGCAATTATTGAGTCTGCTTTTTATGCCCGGAGAAGCCTGAGCGGCAGCACGTGAAAAATAGGTAATGCGCAAATGAAAAAGGCATCCACAAATAAGAATTAAACGTATTAATTGTCAGTTAATTCCCACGCGACACACTCCTTCCTACATTCAGCTCTGCTCCGATGATTGAGGCGCCTTGGGTTAATCGACCCTGAAGCCGCGCTCGACATTCTCGAGGAACGCCCAAATACATCTAACAAATAGATATTTAAGCGCTATTTTTTGCGCTTTTTAATCTATTTGATGGGAGTAATCTGAACCTATCGAAACACAACAACCCAGACACGCAACAAGGAGCACAACCATGAAAACCCGAATGATCCTCGCCACCACCCTCTCTGTACTGGCTTTGAATGCGTTTGCAGCAGACGGTTACGACCGTACCCACTCTTCGAGCTTTGCTGAAGACGGCTACAGCCGCACCGGCTCGGCCGCTGTTGCAGCAGATGGCTACGACCGCACCCACTCCTCAAGCTTTGCTGAGGACGGTTACAGCCGCACCGGTTCGGCCACGTTTGCCGCAGATGGCTATGACCGTACCCACTCCGCCAGCTTTGCCGAAGATGGTTATGACCGCACTCAAGGCGCGCGCTTTAGTTGATCAGCGCTCGCCGATGACGAGCGCACGAGGCGCGTCCCTGAAAAGGGACGCCCGAGAATGGATTCAAGCTTTGTCATTGAGGCCAATGCCTAGCACTATAGGGGCTCTCTAACTCAGCCGTTTGCGGATGCTTGTGATGCCTGACGATATCCATTTCTACGAACCCTCCAAAGGCCACGGCCTGCCCCACGATCCGTTCAATGCCATTGTCGGGCCGCGTCCGATTGGCTGGATTTCATCGCAGGACGCCGAAGGTCGTCTCAATCTGGCGCCCTACAGCTTCTTCAACGCCTTTAATTACATTCCTCCGATCATCGGGTTTTGCAGCGTGGGGCGCAAAGACAGCCTCAACAACATTGAGCAAACCGGTGAATTCGTCTGGAACCTGGCCACGCGCCCACTGGCCGAAGCCATGAACCAGAGCTGTGCGATGGTCGGGCCCGACGTCAATGAGTTTGAATTGGCAGGCCTGAGCACCGCTGCTTCACGGGTGGTGAGCGTGCCGCGCGTGGCGCAAACGCCGGTGTCGTTTGAATGCAAAGTGACGCAGATCGTGCAACTGCAACGCGCCGACCAGCAATTGGTCCCGAGCTGGCTGATTCTCGGCGAGGTGGTGGCGGTGCATATCGCCAAACACCTGCTCAAAGACGGGATCTATGACACCGCCGCCGCCGAACCGATTTTGCGTGGTGGCGGCCCGGCAGATTACTTCCAGTTAGGCGCCGAAGCCCTGTTCAAAATGCACCGCCCAACCTGATTACCAAACCAGCTCGGCGTCTTCATTGACGCCCTGCAGGGCTGCAAGTTGTTGCTCGGCGGCGGCATCGGCCGCGGTCGCGGTGGTAAAGGTCTGCTCGAGCAAGATTTTGTGAAAGCGAGGGGCTCCACCTTCATACAAGGCTTTGACCGCAATCGCTGCGTGGTAAACCCCCGGTTCTACAGGCACCACCGCCGATACCGCCTCAAATTTTTCAAATGCTTTACGCGCCATGTGTGTAATTCCGGCCTGTGAAAAGGCGGCATTCTACCCGCTTACCCGGCGCGTTTCTGCACACGGCTCCAGACCTCGTCACAGCCGCTCTGGAAATCGAGACGGTCGATCACCCGGGTGTGCACCAGCACGCTGTAGACCTCCATCAGCGGGGACTTAAAGTACGCCAACATCGACGCCTCATCCTGCCAATACCCTGCGACATGCCAAAGCAACGGTTCGCTGCGCGATTGCTGCAACGCAACGTGCAGGCAGCCAGGCATCTGCAGCGTGGGCTCAATCAGTTGGCTCAGGCAGGCCTCGACGCGGGCCGAACAACCCGCGTGGGCACGAACCCAGGTCGTGTGACTGGCAACAGTGGACTGGGGCATGGTGACCTCCAAAAATCTGAGGGGCGTGAGGGGAGGCTCAAAGCTTACGGTGGGTCTGTGCCGCACGGTTAGTCGATTCCTGCCCCGGCCTTGCACGATTCTGCATAACCTTTGCGTTCCAACCGCCTCACGCCATCCTGCGCAACCGCGTCAGGTATACCGGTTTCAAGCAAACCCGCGCCTTGTTTACAACGCTTTCGTCGCCCGCCGTGAAGGCTGCGACAGGATCAGGCAAGGCTGCGGCAGAAATCAGCTACCCCTTGGGCTTGCACAAATCTAAGCTATGGCCCCATCGCCGCCGCCACGAGGACACGCCCCCATGTCAACGCTGCAACCGCCCATGGCCGCACTCGATGCCGCGCTGGAAGAAAAACGCGTAGAACTGGCTGACCTCATTTATCGCCACACCCGCGAAGACGGCACCTGCGCCACGGGGGTCGACGCGCTGTTCATGTCGCGTTACAGCGAGTCCAGCGACTTCTCCCCGAGCTTGCCGCAACCGGCCCTGTGCATCCTCGCCCAAGGGCGCAAGGAGGTGCGCCTGGCAGATGAATATTTCGCCTACGATCCGCTTCATTATCTGGTGGTGTCGGTGTCAATGCCGATCAGTGGCCGTGTGGTGGAAATATCCCCGGAACGTCCGGTGCTGGCGTTGCGCCTGGATATTGATCCGATGGAAATCTCCACCCTGATCAGCGAGGCCGGGCCGATTGGCGTGCCGTCGCGGCCTGCCGGGCGCGGGGTGTATGTCGAACCCATCGATCAAGTCATGCTCGATGCCCTGCTGCGCCTGACCCGATTACTGGACTCGCCCCGCGATATCGCCATGCTCGCGCCGCTGATTCGACGCGAGATCTTGTACCGCTTGCTGCGCAGTCCTTTGGGCTACCGACTGTACGAAATTGCTACCGAAAACAGTCAAACCCACCGGGTGAGCCGTGCGATCTCATGGCTCAACGGCAATTTCCAGCAACCGTTGCGCATTGACGACCTGGCCCGTGAAGCCAACCTGAGCGTGTCGACCCTGCACCACCGTTTCAAAGCCATGACCGCCATGAGCCCGCTGCAATACCAGAAGCAGCTGCGCCTCAACGAGGCCCGGCGCCTGATGCTCTGCGAAGGGCTCGACGCGTCGGCGGCAGGATATCGCGTGGGGTATGAAAGCCCGTCGCAGTTCAGTCGCGAGTACAGCCGTCAATTTGGCGCGCCGCCGGTGCGGGATCTGGCGCGCTTGCGCATGAGCCTATAGGGCCATCGTTCGCTGCCACTGATTCGCGTCGATGCCGATCACCGTCGGCCCAGTACCCTCGGCTTCAATAGCCGACGGTGAAACGTTGACGGGAATGGGCGGGATGCTCGACTTCATCGAGCATGGCGATGGCGAAGTCCGCGAAACTAATCCAGCTTTTGCCGTCATCGCCGATCAGCAGGTGGTCGTTGCCCAAGCGGAATGTTCCGGTGCGCGGACCCTCTACAAATTCGGCCGATGGCGACAGGAAGGTCCAGTCCAGGTCCTGTTCCTTGCGCAAGGTTTCCAGATACACACCCCCCGCACTGGCCTCTGGCTTGTAGGCCTCCGGGAAGTCCTTGCTGTCGATGACCCGGGTGTTATCCGGCAGTAACAGCGAACCCGCGCCCCCCACAAACAACAAGCGCTTCACGCCTGCCTTTTTCACCGGTTCGATGATGGCCTGAGCGGGCAAGGTCGAAAAATGCGCGGCGCTTAACACCCCATCACTGCCTGCAACCGCTTCTTGCAGGGCATGGGCATCATTGACATCCACATCCAGGGTGACCACGTTTGCACGGTGGCCGATTTTTGAGGCGTGACGCGCAATGGCGATCACGCTATGACCACGGCGCAGGGCTTCTTCCAGCAGTTGGCTGCCTGCACGTCCGGTGGCACCGATAATTGCAATTTTGCTCATGAGGTTCTCCTGTGGAATGGACAGATTTCACTAAAGGCTTCAATCACCACTTCATTTCGCCTTTGGCCACTTTGGCGCTCAGTTCCAGCGAAGACTCTTCAGCCAGATCCGGGTAACGCTTTTTCATTGCTGCGATCAGTTCAGCCGAGTCCTTGGCTTTGAGGGTCTCTTCATCAAACGCCTTGATGTAATCGCGGGTGAAGTGCACGGCATCGATCGAACGATCGTTCTCGCCCAGGTAATGGCCAGGCACCACAACGCCGGGTTGCAGGCTGTCGATGCGCTTGAGGGTGGACAACCACTGTTTGTGGGACTGAGGCGTTTGCGTGTCAGCCATCCACACGTGAATGTTGTCAGCCACTACCACCCCGCCCACCACGGCCTTGAGCGACGGAATCCACACAAAGCTGCGGTCCGGCTGCTTGCCGTTCAGCCCGATCACCTCCAGATCGCGGCCTTCCAGTTGCAAGCTATTGCCGTTGAGCACCTGCGGCACAATCAATTTTACGGGGGCATCAACGCCCATTTGCGGGCCCCAGAATGCCAGTTTGGCATCCTTGGTTTTGTTGATGTGTTCCACCGTAGGGGCGGAGGCCAGCACGGTGGCGTCGGGGAAGGCATCTGTCAGTGTTTGCAGACCGAAGTAGTAGTCCGGGTCGCCGTGGCTGATGTAGATGGTGGTCAGGTGCTTGCCGCTGGCGCGGATCTTGTCCACCACGTGCTGCGCCTGAGCTTTGCCGAATTGCGCATCGATCAGAATGGCGTCTTTGTCGCCGCTCACCAGCACCGACGACACCGGGAAAATCGCCGCGGCGCCCGGGTTGTACACGTCCAGCGTGAGGGGTGCAGGCGCTGCAGCGGCTTGCGCAGCAAAGCCCAGCGCAACGACGCCAAGGAACAGGCGACGCAAGGTTGAAAATCCATTCATAGGCTGTTTCCTGAATAAGAGGCCGTTATAGGCGATGAACACAGCTTAGTAGCCCGATCAGCGTTAAAAAATGCGATGCTGCGACATAGTTTGTTTCAGAAACCGGGCAGATCATGGACCGTCTTAATGCAATGCGCGTGTTTGTCACCGTGGTCGACCTCGGCAGTCAGTCAGCCGCCGCTGATCACCTGGACCTGTCGCGGCCGGTGGTGTCGCGCTATTTGGCCGAGCTTGAAGCGTGGGTGGGCGCACGTCTGCTGCATCGCACCACGCGCAAACTGAGCCTCACTGCCGCCGGTAATGAAACGCTGCCGCGCTGTCGACAGATGCTGACACTGTCCGAGGATTTGCAGGCCGCCGTGACCACGGCCGGGGATGCGCCTCGGGGCCTGTTGCGCATCAGCGTCAGTACGTCATTCGGGCAAGCGCAACTGGCAGCCGCCGTGACCGACTATGTGCGCCTCAACCCCGGCGTGACCATTGACCTGCAAATGCTTGACCGCACGGTAAACTTGGTGGACGAGCGCATTGACCTCGCCATTCGCACCAGCAGGGAGCTGGACCCCAGCCTGATTGCCCGCAAGTTGACCGTTTGTCGCTCGCTGCTGTGTGCTTCGCCCGCGTATCTGCGCGAGCATCCAGCGCCCGTACAGGTGGATGACTTGAGCCAGCACAATTGCCTGACCCATACCTATTTCGGCAAAAGCCTGTGGCATTTCACCTGTGATGGCGATGAGGTGTCGGTGCCGGTGCAAGGCAACATCAGCGCCAACGAAGCCAGCACCCTGCTCAGCGCCACACTGTCTGGCGCAGGGGTTTCACTGCTGCCCAGCTATCAGGCCGGGGAGCACGTGCTTCGCGGGGATCTGGTGCGCTTGTTGCCCGACGCCGAACCCCGGGTGATGACTATTTACGCGGTCTACGCCTCGCGCAAACACATGCCCAGCGCGTTGCGCAGCATGCTGGACTTTCTGGCGGCGCGCTTTACCCCCGAGCCATCGTGGGACAAAGGACTGTAAGAAGTAGTCCGTTTGAGGGATGAAGGCTTACAGGTGCAGTCGTACAACTGGTGTGGCAAGTCCGAGGGTCTGAACTAGCCTGAAAAGTGTGACGTCTAGGTATCAGGAGATGACTGCCATGACCACGAAAACAAAAACCAGATGCATGACCGCGTTTGTTGTATTTGCTGCCGCTGTACTGTTTGCCAGTGCTTGTTACCGCGCTGAGCAAACCCGCCTCTCCCCTCGATTTACCGCCAGTTGCCAGGGCGAGCATTGCAATTCGTTGAATGCAGCATTCAGCGCGTTGAGATAAAAAATCGGTGCAGCCGTTCATGAACTGACGACTGCGCCTTTTTTTGCGCCTGTTCGTTAGCGAGCTATCCAGTACACTGGGCGGCATTCCGCCACAGGCCGCTGCGCCTGTGCCTTTGCGCCCACAGGTGTATTGATGACCAGCCTCAACCAACCCGCCACGTCCAAACCCGCCATTCGCAGCATCCTTGTGGCCTTGATGCTGGCCATTTTCCTTGGCGCGTTGGATCAAACCATCGTTGCCGTGTCCATGCCTGCCATCTCGGCCCAGTTCAAGGATGTCAGCCAACTGGCGTGGGTGATTTCCGGCTATATGGTGGCCATGACCGTGGCCGTGCCGATTTACGGCAAGCTCGGGGACTTGTACGGCAGACGCCGCCTGATGCTGTTCGGCATGGGGCTCTTCACCCTGGCGTCGTTGTTTTGCGCAGTGGCGCAGAACATGGAGCAACTGGTACTGGCGCGGATCATTCAGGGCATTGGTGCGGGCGGCATGATCTCGGTGAGTCAGGCAATCATCGGTGACATCGTGCCACCGCGCGAACGCGGCCGTTATCAGGGTTACTTCAGCGGCATGTACGCCTTAGCCAGTGTCGCCGGGCCCGTGCTGGGCGGCTTCATGACGCAATACCTGTCGTGGCGCTGGGTGTTTTGGATCAACCTGCCGCTGGGGCTGGTGTCGTGGTGGATTGCCTATCGCACCCTCGTGGGCCTACCCATTGGGCAGCGCAAGCCAATTATTGATTACCTGGGCACGGTGTTGATGATTGTCGGCCTGACCTCACTGCTGCTGGGCATTACGTTTATCGGTCAGGGGCACAGCTGGCGCGGCGACCACGTGTTGATGTTGCTGGGCGTGGCCGTGTTTGCCCTGCTGTTGTTTGTCTGGCACGAACGCCGTGCGCGCGAGCCGTTGCTACCGATGCATTTGTTTGCCAATCGCACTGCCGTGTTGTGCTGGTGCACGGTGTTTTTCACGAGCTTTCAGGCCATCTCGCTGGTGGTGTTGATGCCGTTGCGTTACCAAAGCATCACCGGCGCCGGGGCAGACAGTGCGGCACTGCACTTGTTGCCGCTGGCAATGGGTTTGCCCATTGGCGCGTATGTTGCCGGGCGCATGACCTCCGTGACCGGGTATTACAAACCGATGATTCTCGGCGGCGCAGCGCTGATGCCGCTCGCCATTTTGGGCATGGCTTACAGCCCGCCGGGCGCAGAAACCGTGAGCGGGGTGTTCATGCTATTGAGCGGGATCGCTTCAGGCATGCAATTTCCTACCTCATTGGTGGGCGCGCAAAATTCCGTGACGCAACAGGATATCGGCGTGGCCACCAGTACCACCAACCTGTTTCGTTCGCTGGGGGGCGCCGTGGGAGTGGCCTTGATGTCAGCACTGCTGCTGGCGTTGCTGCATGGCTCGCTAAGCACCCCGATCATGGGACGCCCGCTACTGGGGGAAGGCAGTTCGGGGAATGTGCTGCTCGATGGCCTGAACGCGGTGCAAGGCCCGGCGCTGGACAACCTGCGTGCCGAGCTGCAAATCACTTTTCGCCATCTGCTAAGCATCAGCGCCGCGTTTTCGCTGCTGGGCCTGGGCGCGGCGCTGGCAATGCCCAATCAGGTGCTGCGCGGGCGCGAAGACAAAGCAACGTAGCACCCGCAGCCCTTGCGTTATTTAGCGCTGATTTGCTTTTGCAGGTTCTGGATCTGGCTTTGCAACGTGTTGATGTTGCGCGTCACTTGCCCGCGGAACAGGTCAAACTCGGCAGTGCTGCCTTGAGCCGGGGCGGCGGCCGGGCGGGTTTCCAACTCACTTTTAAGGACTAGCAAATCCTGCTCCAGGCGCTGGATGGCAGCAGCCGGATTGCCCTGCTTTTTCAGTGTGGCCACGTCGGCGCTCACGCTTTTGAGCTGCGCGTCCAGCTTGCCCTGCTCGGCCACGGTGGCTTTAAGGGTCGCCAGTTCCGTGCCCAGTGCCTTCACCTCGGTACTTAACTGGGTGTTGCTCGCCTGCTGGGCCGAGACCTGCGCCAACAGGGCCGCATTGATCTGTTCAAAGCGTTTGTCCAGTTCCCCTTGCTGACCGGCCACCGCGCCTTGCTGTTGCTGGTGCTGTTCAAGGAGTTTGTCTTCGAGTTGCTTGATCTGCAATTTCAGGGCTTCGCTGCCGCTGTTGATCGTGGACTCACTGGCCACCACTTTGCCCGATATGTCCTGCAAACGGCCTGCGGCTTCTTCGCTGATGCGGGCAAAACTCTCCTGAGTCGCCACCAGCTGTTGCTCCATCATCGACAACTGCTGAAAGCTCCACCACGCCAGCCCGGCGAACGCCAGCAGAACGGCTCCGAGCAGTGCCCATAGCGGGGCGGTTGTGGGGGCTTTGACTTGGATCACGGGCGTGTCGCGCGAATACACCGTGGTGCGTTCACGGGCGGCTGCGGTCGGGGGCAGTTGATCGTGGTCGTCGACCGTGGCTCGCAGGGTCGGGACATCATCGAAGTCGTCGCGGGCATCGTTACGCATGGCAAACCTTATTTAAAACCTGAGTGAAAGCTGAATGGCGCGAGTATAAACCTCAGACTCGCGCCCTGATCGTCCTTGAACCTTCGTCAGGTTCATCGGTATTACGGGTAGTTAACGGTAAGGCGATTCCTGGGCCTTCCACCAGCCACAGAATTCATCGAGTGCCGCCCACAGCGAGACTTTGGGGTCGTAGTCCAGGTAATGCCGGGCGCGGCTGATATCGAGGGTGAAATCTTTGTTCATTTCCTGGGTGCGCAGGCGCGTGCGCGTTGGCTCGGGCTGGCCGGGCCACAGTTTACAGGCGACTTCACTGAGCGCACTCATGCTGTAGGCCGCCGCGTAGCCCCGATACCGCGTCACCTGAGCCACGTTCATTTGCCGCATCACGTAATTGACCACGTCCCAGAAGGGAATCGGCGCGCCATTACTGATGTTGTACGCCTTGCCCAAGGCAGATCCGGCGGCCAGCAGGCTGCTGAGCAACGCTTCATTGAGATTTTGCACGCTGGTGAAATCCACTTTGTTCAGGCCGTTGCCAATGATCGCCAGACGCCCTTTGCGCTGCTGTTGCAGCAAACGCGGGAACAGGCTCATGTCGCCAGCACCCGTGACCATGCGCGCGCGCAAGGCAATCACTTCCAGTCCGAACTCCTGGGCGCCAAAGACTTTTTGCTCGGCCAGGTGTTTGGTCGCGGCATAGGTATGACTGAAGCGCTTGGGCACCTGCTCTTCCGTCAGGCCCACATGCGAGCGACCGTCGAAATACAGCGACCCCGAAGACAAGTGCACCAGCCGCCGCACACGTTGTTTCAAACAGGCTTCGACCACGTTTTCGGTGACCAGCACATTGTCACGCTGCAAGTCTTGCGTGCGCCCCCAGGCACTGACGGCGCCCGCGCAGTGCACCACGGCGTCAATGTCGACGCACAGGTCACGCACCAGCAAGCCATCGGTCAAATCACCCGGGATAAATTCAGCCCCACGCCGCACCAGGTGTTCAACACCGTCGGCACGACGCCCGCTGACCCGTACGTCAAAGCCCTGCTCCAGGGCAAAACGCGCAAAGCGTCCGCCAATGAAGCCGCTTGCGCCGGTGACCAGAATCTTCATGAATCGCTCCAAATGCTCTAATGCGTGCTGCCTGCTGTTTGAACGCCTGGTGTCAGGCCAAAGGCACTAACCAGCGTGACGCCGACCGCGATAAATGTTCGGTCAGTTGCCCCAGCAGTTGTCCACCATTACGCCAATGATGCCAGTACAGTGGCACGTCGATCGGTTTATCTGGCAAAAGCTCTACCAGTGTTCCGCTTTCAAGTTGTTCACGCACCTGTAATTCAGGCACCAATCCCCACCCGAGCCCAGCTTCGGCCAGGCGGATAAAGCCTTCGGAGGACGGGCACAAGTGGTGTTCGAAACCGCCGTCTACGCCCAATAAAGCCAGATAACGGTGTTGCAGGAAATCGTCCGGGCCAAACACCAAGGCCGGGGTCTTGGGCAGCAATGCGGCACGTACGCCATCGACAAAATGCCGGGCAATGAATGCAGGGCTGGCCAGCGCGCGGTAACGCATGGCCCCCAATAACACACTTCGGGCCCCTGCCACTGGCCGTTCGCTGGCACACAAACAGGCGGCCACTTCACCTGCGCGCATGCGTTTGAGGCCCACGGTCTGATCCTCGACCACCAAATCCAGCAGCAGATGGTGCTCCGCGCAAAAATCCCCCACCGCCGGCGCCCACCAGGTCGCCAGGCTGTCAGCATTCAAGGCGATGCGTAGACGCTCCGGCAGCCCTTCGTCGTCCAGCGCCGGCACACTGCTTTGCAGGTCGCGCTCCAGCAAGCGCACTTGCTGGACATGGTTAAGCAAACGGCGGCCGATTTCAGTCGGACTGGGCGGTGTGGCACGCACTAGTACGGGCTGACCAATACGCGCCTCAAGCAGTTTGATGCGCTGGGAGATGGCCGATTGTGACAGCCCCAACACCTGTGCAGCCCGTTCAAATCCCGCCTGCTCCACCACCGCTGCCAGGGCGGAGAGTAATTTATAGTCGAACATCAGTTTTCCTAATGAGCGATCAGCAATATTGGTTTTTCTTATACAGCTAACACCCCGAGAATAGCCAGCAGCACACCTCTTCTCCCGCTGTAGTTCGATGAGTAATTCTTATGTGGCAAAGCTACCTCAACGGCCTGCTGGTCGCGTTCGGCCTGATTATGGCCATCGGCACTCAAAATGCATTTGTACTGGCGCAAAGCCTGCGCCGTGAACACCACTTGCCCGTCGCCGCCTTCTGTGTGATCTGCGACGCCCTGCTCGTCGCCGCCGGGGTGTTTGGGCTGGCCACGATTCTGGCGCAAAACCCGCTGCTGCTCAGCGTCGCCCGCTGGGGGGGCGCGGTGTTCCTATTGTGGTACGGCAACCAGGCATTGCGTCGCGCTTTTTCGAGTTCCAGCCTTGAACACTCGGCCAACCAGACCGCCCGTTCGCTCAAAGCCGTGATGCTCAGTGCTTTGGCGGTCACATTGCTCAACCCGCACGTGTACCTCGACACCGTGCTGCTGATCGGCTCGCTTGGCGCACAACAAAGCGTGCCCGGTGCCTATGTGATTGGCGCCGCCAGTGCCTCGTTGTTGTGGTTTTTCACCCTGGCCCTTGGCGCGGCCTGGCTGGCACCGTGGCTGGCACGTCCCGGAACCTGGCGTCTTCTCGACCTGCTGGTGGCGGTAATGATGTACGCCGTGGCCGTGCAATTGATCGTGGTCGGGTGATCAAATGCCCGGCAAACAAGGCCGGGCAAGAACCATCGAGTTTTTTCATCAATCGCGCCGGAACCTCTATTCCACACAGTTGTTGCGTGGTTAAGCCGCCACCCCGGTGCTATGATCCTGCCCCTGCGCCGCAAAGAGTAAAAAACTCATCGGCGCGTGTTTGGCCGCCCGTGATCGGCCTTGCGCTCATCGCAACTGACCTGATTAGGAGAATCACCATGGCTTTCGAATTGCCGCCACTGCCGTACGCACACGATGCCCTGCAGCCGCACATCTCCAAAGAAACCCTGGAATATCACCACGACAAGCACCACAACACCTACGTCGTGAACCTGAACAACCTGGTACCAGGTACAGAATTCGAAGGTAAAACCCTGGAAGAGATCGTCAAGACCTCTTCGGGCGGCATCTTCAACAACGCAGCTCAAGTGTGGAACCACACGTTCTACTGGAACTGCATGACGCCAAACGGTGGCGGCCAGCCAACCGGCGCACTGGCTGACGCGATCAACGCTTCGTTTGGCTCGTTCGACAAGTTCAAAGAAGAGTTCAGCAAAACCTCCATCGGCACCTTCGGTTCCGGCTGGGGCTGGCTGGTGAAAAAAGCTGACGGTTCCCTGGCCCTGGCCAGCACCATCGGCGCCGGCAACCCGCTGACCAGCGGCGACACCCCGCTGCTGACCTGCGACGTTTGGGAACACGCTTACTACATCGACTACCGCAACGTACGTCCTAAGTATGTTGAAGCGTTCTGGAACCTCGTTAACTGGACGTTCGTGGCCGAGCAGTTCGAAGGCAAAACCTTCACTGCGTAACCACGTCGCCAGACAAAAAAACCCGGCATTGCCGGGTTTTTTTTCGCCACGCGAAAGTTGCGACGTCGCTGGCCCCAAAGCGCACGCCAGCTAGACTCACACCACAGAAATTATCTTCGCTCCGTGCTCAAGTTCCGCACCGGCAAGACCGACACAGTGTGCACAGCGTTACCGATTAACGTTTTAAAGGCGAAGAGTGTCCGCGAGGGATTACCCACAGTCATGGCTACTTGATATCATCCGCCAGAAACAAGGAAGCGCTCTTTGAAGCTGGAACTCAAAAACAGCTTGTCAGTCAAGTTGCTCCGGATCGTGTTGCTCTCGGCACTGATCGTCGGGGTGGTATTGAGCTGCGCGCAAATTGTGTTCGACGCCTACAAGACCCGGCAGTCGATCAACAACGACGCCGAGCGCATCCTCGACATGTTTCGCGCCCCCTCCACCCAGGCCGTCTACAGCCTGGACCGGGAGATGGCGATGCAGGTCATCGAAGGTTTGTTTCAGGACGACGCGGTACGGCAGGCCTCCATCGGCCACCCCAAAGAAACCACGCTGGCCGAGAAAACCCGGCCCTTGCGAGAAGCAACCAGTCGTTGGCTGACGGACGTGTTCCTGGACAAGGAGCGCACATTTGTCACACCACTGGTGGGTCGCGGGCAGTACAGCGAGTACTACGGCGACCTGACCATCACCCTCGACACCGCCAACTATGGCGACGGGTTTCTGATCAATTCGGGCATTATTTTCATTTCGGGCGTCCTGCGCGCCTTGTTGATGGGGCTGGTGCTGTACCTGATCTATCACTGGCTGCTGACCAAGCCCTTGTCTCGCATGATCGAGCACCTGAGTACCATCAACCCGGACCGCCCCAGCCAGCATTTGCTGCCGTTGCTCAAAGGCCATGAGAAAAACGAATTGGGCATCTGGATCAACACTGCCAACCAGTTACTGACGTCGATAGAACGCAATACCCACCTGCGCCACGAAGCCGAAAACACGTTGCTGCGCATGTCGCAGTACGACTTTCTCACCGGGCTGCCCAATCGCCAGCAATTGCAAACCCAGCTCGCCAAGATCCTGTTCGATGCCGGTCGCCTGCAACGCCGGGTGGCGGTGTTGTGCGTGGGGCTGGATGACTTCAAAAGCATCAACGAACAACACGGGTATCAAACCGGCGACCAACTGCTGATGGCTGTGGCTGACCGGCTGCGTGCACACAGCGGTCGGCTGGGCGCGCTCGCCCGCCTTGGCGGTGACCAATTTGCCCTGGTGCAGGCCGATATCGATCAGCCCTATCAGGTCGCGGAGCTGGCGCAGAGTATTCTCGACGACCTCGAAACCCCGTTCCTGCTGGCAGAGCAATCGATCCGGCTGAGGGCAACCATCGGTATCACGCTCTTCCCTGAAGACGGCGACTCCAGCGAAAAACTGCTGCAAAAAGCCGAACAAACCATGACCCTGGCCAAGTCGCGTTCGCGCAGCCGCTATCAGTTCTACATCGCCAGTGTCGACACTGAGATGCGCCGTCGACGCGAGCTGGAAAAAGACCTGCGTGACGCCTTGCAAAGTAACCAGTTGTACCTGGTTTACCAGCCGCAGATCCGCTACAGCGACCATGAGGTCGTGGGTGTTGAAGCGCTCTTGCGCTGGCAGCACCCCATTCACGGCATGGTGCCGCCGGATTTGTTTATCCCGCTGGCCGAGCAAAACGGCAGCATTATCGCTATTGGTGAATGGGTACTGGATCAAGCCTGTCGCCAATTGCGCGAATGGCACGATCAGGGGTTCACCGAGCTGCGCATGGCGGTCAATCTGTCGACCGTGCAGCTGCACCACGCTGACCTGCCGCGAATGGTCAACAACCTGCTGCAAATCTATCGTTTGCCACCCCGCAGCCTTGAACTGGAAGTCACTGAAACCGGCCTGATGGAAGACATCAGCACGGCCGCGCAACACCTGCTCAGCCTGCGTCGCTCCGGCGCCCTGATCGCCATTGATGACTTCGGTACCGGGTATTCATCGCTCAGTTACCTCAAAAGCTTGCCACTGGACAAAATCAAGATCGACAAGAGTTTCGTGCAGGACCTGATTGACGACGACGACGATGCCACCATCGTGCGGGCCATCATCCAGCTCGGCAGAAGCCTGGGCATGCAGGTAATTGCCGAAGGTGTCGAAACCGTTGAGCAGGAAATGTATGTCATCAACGAAGGCTGTCACGAGGGCCAGGGCTACCTGTACAGCAAACCTCTGCCAGCGCGGGAGTTGAGCATTTTTCTGAAGCAGGGCCAGCGCAACAATGCCGCCATTATGTAAATCCATATTTCAGGATTCGCGGTGTAACCGGGTTAGATAGACGTAAATAGGAAATATTTACAACGCTAACCCTTTACACAAAATGCAAATCTTTCGCATCATGTCGCCATTGTTTTGTGCACTCGCACACGTGTCCCACCTCTCGAAGCAGGATGTTCGCCATGATTCGTTTGCCTCTGGCCTCCGCCAGTTTGCTGGCCATTGCTATTTCACTCGCCGGTTGTGGCGACAAAGACCAAGAAAAAAACACAGCAGCCCCAGCCCCTGCCGCGGCGACGACTCAGGCAACTCCCGCGGCTGACATCAGCGCTGTGAAAATCGACGAAGCGGCCGCCAAGGCCGTGGTTGCCCATTACGCCGACATGGTTCACGCCGTGTACAGCGACGCTCAAAGCACCGCAAAAAAACTGCAAACCGCCATTGATGCCTTCCTCGCCAACCCTAACGACGACACCCTGAAAGCCGCCAAGGCCGCGTGGGTAGAATCGCGCGTGCCTTACTTGCAGAGTGAAGTCTTCCGTTTCGGTAATACCATCATTGACGACTGGGAAGGTCAGGTGAACGCCTGGCCGTTGGACGAAGGCCTGATCGACTACGTTGACGCCAGCTACGCACACGCACTGGGCAACCCGGGCGCCAACGCCAACATCATCGCCAACACCCAAATTCAGGTTGGCGAAGACAAGGTCGACGTCACCGAAATCACCCCTGAAGTATTGGCCAGCCTGAATGAACTGGGCGGCTCGGAAGCCAACGTGGCCACCGGCTACCACGCCATTGAGTTCCTGCTGTGGGGCCAGGACCTGAACGGCACCGGCCCTGGTGCTGGCAACCGTCCTGCCTCTGACTACCTGGAAGGCGAAGGCGCCACCGGCGGCCACAACGACCGTCGTCGCGCTTACCTCAAAGCCGTGACCCAACTGCTGGTTAACGACCTGGACGAAATGGTCGGCAACTGGGCACCCAACGTGCCCGACAACTACCGCGCCTCGCTGGAAGCCGAGCCAGTACAGAACGGCTTGCGCAAGATGCTGTTCGGTATGGGCAGCCTGTCGTTGGGCGAATTGGCGGGCGAGCGCATGAAAGTGTCGCTGGAAGCCAACTCCCCTGAAGACGAGCAAGACTGCTTCAGCGACAACACCCACAACTCGCACTTCTACGATGCCAAAGGCATTCGTAACGTCTACTTGGGTGAGTACGTGCGCGCCGACGGCACTAAAATGACCGGCCCAAGCCTGTCGTCACTGGTGGTCGTGGTTGACCCTGCGGCTGACGCGACACTGAAATCAGACCTGGCTGACACTGAAGCCAAAATTCAGGTCATGGTGGATCGTGCTGCCAAGGGCGAGCACTACGACCAGTTGATCGCGGCAGGCAATGAGTCCGGCAATCAGGTGGTGCGTGATGCCATCGCCGCTCTGGTCAAGCAGACCGGTGCCATCGAACAGGCAGCAGGCAAACTGGGCATCAGCGACCTGAACCCGGACAACGCCGATCACGACTTCTGATCCGAAGGCTTTGCGCGCAAGACATAAGGCGACCTTCGGGTCGCCTTTTTACTGTCCGCCAGACCTTTGAAACGCTTTATGCCGCTCCCTTTTCCAGCTAGAAGACGCATTGACTGCCGCACGTCAAACCAAACGCTAATTCCTCTTATTTCAATTCTCCTTCCCTGCTAAACTTTGCGCCCTCGATTTTGCTCGTAGAACTGGACGCTGATGCCTTCGTTGCCTCTTCGCCTGTCACTGCTGCTCGTGGCCCTGAGCCTGGGCGGTTGTGATGATGCCCCGCGCTTTACCAAACCCGAGCCTGGCGAAGCCCGCTCCGGCGGGACCACGACAGTGCGCAAAACCGACCACAACGCCTTCTCCATGCCATCCGCCAATCTGGCGCCCAGTCGGCGTCTGGATTTTAGTGTCGGCAACAGCTTCTTCCGCAGCCCGTGGGTAATCGCCCCGTCTACCACCACGGCGCGCGACGGGCTTGGGCCGCTGTTCAACACCAATGCCTGCCAAAACTGCCACATCAAGGACGGTCGCGGCCATCCGCCAGCTCCCGGCGCCAAAAACTCAGTGTCGATGCTGGTTCGCCTGTCGATCCCGAATGAGCCGACGTTTGCCACGATGATCGAGCAAGCCGGGATCGTGCCCGAGCCCACTTACGGCGGCCAGTTGCAAGACATGTCGGTTCCGGGCGTCGTACCGGAAGGCAAAGTACGGGTCGAATACACGACAGTACCCGTCCGGTTCAAGGACGGCACCCACGTCGAGCTGCGCAAGCCCACCCTGCAGATCACCCAGTTGGGTTATGGCCCGATGCACCCCGACACACGCTTTTCTGCACGGATTGCCCCGCCCATGATCGGCCTCGGACTGCTCGAGGCCATTCCCGAAGCGGCGATCCTGGCCAATGTCAAAGACGACACGGCGGGCGGAGTGTCCGGGCGTCCCAATTGGGTCTGGGATGACGCGCAACAAAAAACGGTGTTGGGCCGATTCGGCTGGAAAGCCGGCCAACCGAACCTCAATCAACAAAATGTTCACGCCTTTTCGGGTGATATGGGGCTCACCACCTCGTTGAGACCCTTCGATGATTGCACCCGGTCGCAAACGGCATGCCTTGAAGCGCCCAACGGCAACGGCCCGGATGGCGAGCCCGAAGTCAGCGACAACATACTGCGTCTGGTCGAGTTCTATACCCGCAACCTCGCCGTGCCTGCGCGGCGCGATGTCGGTGCGCCCCAGGTGCTGGCCGGGAAGAACCTGTTCTACAAAGCTGGCTGTGTGGCGTGCCATACCCCAACATTCACCACCGCACACGACGCCGCCGAGCCTGAACTGGCCAATCAGGTCATTCACCCCTACAGCGACCTGCTGCTTCACGACATGGGCGAAGGCCTGGCCGACCACCGGACCGAGTTCACAGCCAGTGGTCGCGAGTGGCGCACACCGCCCCTGTGGGGGATTGGTTTGACGCAAAAAGTCAGTGGCCATACACAGTTTTTGCATGACGGTCGTGCCCGCAATCTGCTCGAGGCCGTGCTGTGGCATGGCGGCGAGGCCGAACCGGCGCGCCAGCAGGTTTTACAGTTCAATGCCGAGCAGCGCGCTGCGTTGCTGGCGTTCCTGAATTCTCTTTAAACGCCTACACGATCGGGGACCCCGACATGTTTCGACCCAAGTTGTTGTTCACCAGCCTTGCCGCCCTTGCCTTGGGTGCGTGTGCGCCCCAAGACCCGCAGGCTGTCACCTCGGCTGCGATCGCCAAACAGGTGATCCTGCCCACGTATAGCCGTTGGGTAGACGCTGACCGTCAACTGGCCGTCAGTGCTCTGGCTTATTGCCAAGGCAAGGAAAGCCTGGACACCGCGCGTGCCGACTTCCTGCACGCTCAGAAAGCCTGGGCCGAACTGCAACCCTTGCTGATCGGGCCGCTGGCTGAAGGCAACCGCTCGTGGCAAGTGCAGTTCTGGCCCGATAAAAAGAACCTGGTTGGCCGTCAGGTCGAGCAGTTGGTGATCGCCCAGCCGCAGATCGATGCGGCTGCGCTGGCCAAGTCGAGCGTTGTGGTGCAAGGGTTGTCCGCTTATGAGTACATCCTGTTCGACAGCAAGATCGACCTCGCAGACGAGACCACCAAAGCCCGTTACTGCCCCCTGTTGACCGCCATTGGCGAACGTCAGAAGCAACTGGCCGAAGAGATTCTCGCGAGCTGGAACAGCACCGACGGCATGCTGGCGCAAATGAGCAAGTTCCCGAACCAGCGCTATGCCGACTCCCACGAGGCCATCGCTGACCTGTTGCGGGTTCAGGTCACGGCACTCGACACCTTGAAGAAAAAACTCGGCACCCCGATGGGCCGTCAGAGCAAAGGCATCCCGCAGCCCTTCCAGGCAGACGCATGGCGCAGCGAGTCGTCGCTCAAGAGCCTGGCCGCCAGCCTCGCTGCGGCGCAGACGGTGTGGGTCGGTGTCGATAACAAGGGCCTGCGCGGCCTGCTGCCTGCCGATCAAAAGCCGCTGGCTGACAAGATCGACGCCGCCTACGCCGCCTCGCTCAAACTGTTCAATGACAACACCCGGTCGCTCAATGAGCTGCTCGCTGACGACGCCGGTCGCGCTCAACTGGATGCGATCTACGACAGCTTGAACGTGGTTCACCGCTTGCATGAAGGTGAGCTGGCCAAAGCACTGGGCATCCAATTGGGCTTTAACGCCAACGACGGCGATTAATGAAGGAAGGTTCGATGATGCGCAGGCAAGCTCTGAAACTTGGCGGGTTACTGCTCAGCGCCGTCACGCTGGGCGGTTGGTCGCTGTTCAAACAGAAAGGCCAAAGCCCGCTGTTGCTCAGCGCCCGGGACGATGTGGACGGCAATCACTTCGCTGTCGGCTACATGCTCGACGGCACGCAGGTGTTCAATACCCAGGTCAAGCAACGCTGTCACGACATCATCAACCACCCGACGTTACCCATTGCGCTGTTCGTCGCCCGTCGGCCCGGCACCGAAAGCTACCTGATCAGCCTCAAGGACGGGGCACTGCTGCAAACCGTCACGTCGCTGCCCAACCGCCACTTTTATGGCCACGCCGTGATTCACAAGGACGGTGAATGGCTCTACGCCACTGAAAACGACACAACCGATCCGGGCCGCGGGTTGCTGGGGGTTTACCGCTTTGCAGGCGACCGCCTGATTCACAGCGGCGAGATCCCGACCCATGGCGTCGGCCCGCATCAAGTGTCGTGGATGCCTGACGGCGAAACCCTGGTAGTGGCCAACGGCGGAATTCGTACCGAAGCCGAAAGCCGTGTCGAAATGAACCTCAACGCCATGGAACCCAGCCTGGTGCTGATGCACCGCGACGGCACCCTCCTAAGCAAAGAGACTTTGAGCCAGCAGATGAACAGTGTGCGGCACTTGGGTATTGCCAGCGATGGCACCGTGGTGGCCTGCCAGCAGTTCATGGGTGATGCCCACGAGTTGTCGGAGTTACTGGCAATCAAGCGCCCGGGCCAGCCATTTGAGCCTTTCCCTGTGGCTGAGCAACAGCTACGCGCGATGGGCCATTACACGGCCAGTGTGGCGGTGCACAGTGATCTGCGGCTGGTGGCATTGACGGCGCCGAGGGGCAATAGATTCTTTGTCTGGGATCTGGACAGTGGCACGGTGCGGCTGGATGCACCGTTAGCGGATTGCGCGGGTGTAGCGGCTGTGAAGGACGGGTTTGTAGTGACCTCGGGGCAAGGACGGTGCCGGTTCTATGATTGCCGACAACCCCAATTGACTGCCAAACCGCTGGATCTACCGGCCGGGCTTTGGGACAACCACCTGCACGTGATGTAACGCAGGCCCGGTGTAGCAACTGTCGGAGAGAGCGTCGCCGAAGGCCGGTCCGGCGACTGCTATCAAGCCCTCTGACATGTTTTCAACCCTGTGGACGTAAACCCTGGGACATACCAAACATGAACAACAGCAGGTCATGATCGGGCGTGGCCACGTTTTGAACCTTGGCCACCCTCGGCAACGGGCAATGATTGCCACTGAGGGTAGCGCTCAATACCTGTGGCCTGGGCTGCTCCCAGGCGGCCAGCGCCACTGACGCAATGGCCAGTGCCGCCAGCAAAAACAAACCTCGTGCAATTTCTCGCTTCATCACCGTAACCCTTTGATGGCGCTGCCAAACACCGTTTCGTAAAAGTAGATGAGTTTGCGCCAGTCGGTATCGCTCCACGACGAATGGCGTCGTAACTGTTTCAGATCGTGTGAGGCAGCTTTATAAGGTGTCAGACGTTGCCTGCATTTCTCCAGATCAAGCAGAGCGACATCTACCTGTGCAGCCTGGGCGGTGCCAGTGACCCGCACAAAAACGTGTTTGATATACAGACAGCCATGCTGCCAGCGCCCCAGGTGCATACGCGCAAGGTTCTGTGCGACTGCTTCCAGTACACGCTCATGTACGGCTTCACCGAACCGTTCACGACCGCCCGCGGCGTACCATTTTTCAATTTCGATATAGCCGTCCAATGACGCCGTGACCAACAAGGCACGCCATTGTTTGTCGCCCGCCTGTTTCGCGCCGCAAAACACCAACTCGGGCACGTTTACATTAAGTTCGCGCAGCCCGAGCAATGCATCACGTTCTCGCAGCACTGTCGGCCGTCCCTGCGGGTACCGCCAGCTGCGGTAAATATGACCCACTTGACGCTTGGCATAGAGCAACTTGCCGCCTTCATAAATCCTTTGTACGCCACTTTCCCCGCCCCGCCGCTGGTTGGGCTCTTCAACCCATTCACCTTCCTGGCGCCAGTAATGTTCAAAACAATCTTCAGTGGACATCGGGGGTTGCTGTACAAAATCAACAGTCATGAGTTATCTCTTGCGTAGTACGTAAACCCGCCACATCGCGTACAGCGGAATAAAATCCAGATGTTTCTGAATGGTGAAACCAGCCTTTTTAAACTCTTGCTCAACCGTAACAACGGGTAACACAAACCGATTTTGGTAACCCTCCTGCACAGTTGAAGCGCCGCGCCGATGCTCAAGGCGCTTACGTTTCCACGCCTTGAAATTGCCATCGACCCACAGGGAAATAATCACACTGTCGCGGCTGACACGATGAAACTCCCGCAATAGAGCCATCCGGTGACTTGCGTCATCGATATGGTGGAGCAGGCGCATGCAAAAAATGCTGTCGACTGCGTTATCGGGCAGGTCGATATCAAAAGCAGAGGTCTGCAAACGGCGTACCCGTTTTACCACCGAGGCGGGCTGCGCATTTGAAGCCACATCAAGCATAGACGCCGAATTGTCCGCGCCAATGATTTCGCGATTATGTCTTTGTGCCAGCAGCGGCCAGAAACGCCCCGCACCGCACGGCAAATCCAGCACCACAGCAGGCTCACCGGCCAACGCCAGCGCATGGCGAGCCAGTTGCTCATCCCGGGCATGGGACAAGCGGCGTGCCAAACCGTTCTGGTGCTTTAACAGATAATCCGAGGCGTGCTGCTGGTCGTACTTTTCAGAAAACTTGAGTTTGATCGCGGGGCTCATGATGGCTCTCCTGAAGCGTGTAGCCATCACCTTAATCAGGCAGCTGTGAGCTTCAGGTCATCAACGAGTGAAAAAAATGTGGTGTAAACCCGGCAATGTTTGCGAGGTTTTACAGGCTAGAAATGGTGGCGCAGGGCCACTTCACGACTAAAAACGCTCGTTTTACGACAACCTGCCGGGCGCAGGCTGTCGTAAAAGAAGGATTAGTCTGAAGGATTAAGTTCTACGCGGAAGCGGCATCCATTGGGCTCCATGGTCGTCAGCGTCACGCGCCAGCCCTGGCTGTCACAGATTCGCTGCACCAGGGATAGCCCCAGGCCGAGCCCTTCTCCGCGTTTTTCACTGCCGCGCACGAAAGGCTGGAACATCGCCTGACGTTTCTCTTCCGGGATGCCTACGCCACTGTCTTCCACCACAAACCCGGCGGGTTCCAGGGTGAGGCGAATGAAACCCGTGTCGGTGTAGTGCAAGGCATTGCGCAGCAGGTTGCCCATCACCGCATGCAGAAAAGTCGCGTTGTAGAGCGTATCGAGTGGTTCGCCCGGCTGATAGATCAATTCCAGCCCTTTGGCTTCGATTGGCCCGCGCCACAGACTGATCAAGCCTTCAGCCACCGTCGAGAGGTTGACCTTTGGCGACATGCTGGCGTCCTCATGCTGCGCACGCGCCAGCATCAGGAAGGTTTGCACCAGTTCACGCATTTCTTCACAGGCACGGGAAATTCGCTCAACCTGCGAGCGGCTGCGCTGATCCAGGCCCGGACTTTCGAGCAACAGCTCGCAGGAACTGGCCAGCACCATCAATGGCGTACGCAACTCATGGCTGACGTCACTGGTAAACAACCGCTCACGCGTCAGGGTGGCACGCAGTCGGCCCAACGTGGCGTCAAAGGCCACGGCCAGCTCACCCACTTCGTCAGCCGCGTAATCGGGCGCCAGCGGCGGCGCCAGCCCAAGGAGCTGGTCGCGATGACGCACCTGCCGCGCCAGCCTCACCACGGGAGCCATCACCCGCCGAGCCAGCACCCACCCCAGAAACACTGCCAGCGCCAGTGCCAGCACAAAGCCCACCAGCACCACGGCAAACAGCACCCGTTCGCGCTCTTCAAAGTCACTCTGGTCTTGCAGCAACACGTAGCGACGACCGTCCACCACTTCCACCATGGCGTGATACGACAGCTGATCGCGGAATACCTCGTGGAAGCCGGGTTCCAGATGGCGCAAGTCCTTGGGCAAGGCAAAGTCGCCGCGACCGCCACTGTAATAAAACAGCTGATCGGGTTCGGGGCGGTGGTTCCAGTCCGCGACGTTGTCCATCAGCAACAGGCGCTGCAAGTCGCCGCCAAGGCCGGCCGAGATGAGCTTCTCTTCCACCAAATGCACAGTGGCCACGATGCCCATGGCGAAGGTACCCGCCACCAGCGCGCTCATCAGCGCAAAAGCAATGATGATTCGCTGGGCGAGGCTTTGCTTAAACTCCATCGCGCGCCTCGGCGAGGCGGTAGCCCACGCCATGCACGGTTTGCAGCAGCGGCTTGTCGAACGGTTTGTCGATCACTTGGCGCAATTGATGAACATGGCTGCGCAAGCTGTCGCTGTCCGGGCAATCATCGCCCCACAACGCTTCTTCCAGCACTTCACGGCGCAACACATGGGGGCTTTTCTGCATCAGCACGGCCAACAACTTCAGGCCCACAGGGTTGAGCTTAAGCAAACGCCCGTCACGGGTGACTTCCAGGGTGTCGAGGTCGTATTTCAAATCCGCTACTTGCAACTCGCGGCGCCCTCCGCCCTGCGCACGGCGCAGCACCGCTTCAATGCGGGCCGCCAACTCAGACAGTGCGAACGGCTTGAGCAGGTAATCGTCGGCTCCCGACTTGAAACCTTGCAAACGGTCGTCCAGTTGATCGCGCGCGGTAAGCATGATCACCGGCGTATCACGACGGGCATCTTCACGTAGGCGTTTGCACAAAGTGTAGCCGTCGATACCGGGCAACATGATGTCGAGCACGATCAGGTCGTAATGCTCGGTGGCCGCCAGGTGCAACCCCGACAAGCCGTCTTGCGCACAATCGACGGTATAGCCCTTAAGGCCCAGATAATCGGCCAGATTGGCGAGGATATCGCGGTTGTCTTCAACCAATAGAATTCGCATGGGCACTATCTCCGTACGCAGTTACGGCCGTCTTGGCCCGCGCAGCTTAGTGCGAACAACGCCGCAGGGCTAGCGCCACAAGGCGTTCGAAGGATTTAGTTGGACGGCTGACGCCCTTAACATTTTTTTCACTTACGGTTCACAAGTGGCCGACAGCCCTCTGAGCAGACTTGCGCACCCCACGGGTTTAAGGAAAACCGACCATGCGTCTGCTGCACACTGCGCCAATGCGCTATCTCCTTCTGTTGACTGGCTGTTGGCTGGCGACCTTTCTCATCACTCGTGGCGTTTTACTGGCCACTCACGTGGGTGAGGCGGGCAATCACTGGCTGCCCGTATTCGGCATCGGACTGCTCTACGACCTGGGCTTTTTAGCTTATGCCGCGTTGCCGCTGGGCCTTTACCTGTTGCTCTGCCCGCCTGCGCTGTGGCGCCGACGCGGACATCGCTGGTTCCTGCAAGGGCTGTTGAGTGTCAGTTTATTCGCCATGCTGTTCACCGCCGTGGCGGAGTGGTTGTTCTGGGATGAGTTCGGCGTGCGCTTCAATTTCATCGCCGTCGACTATCTGGTTTATTCGGACGAAGTGCTTAATAACGTGCTGGAGTCCTACCCGATTGGCGCCCTGCTCAGCACCATCGCAGCCGTGGCCATCGCCCTGAGCGTTGCCCTGCGCAAGCCCTTCAAGGCAGCCATGAATGCGCCATTACCTGCTTTACGCGATCGCGCGGTTAGCCTGGCCGGTTTGTTGTTAATCGCAGGGCTAAGCCTGCAACTGCTCAATCAGGACAGCCCCCGCGGCCAAGGTGGCAATGCTTACCAGCATGAACTGGCAAGCAACGGGCCGTATCAATTCTTCGCGGCATTTCGCAACAACGAACTCGATTACCAGCAGTTCTATGCCAGCCTGCCTACCGAGGTCGTGGCCAAACAGATACGCGCCGAGTTGACGGAGCCCAACGCAACTTTCGTGGGCCAGGACCCGTTGGATATCCGCCGCACTATCGACAACCCCGGTTCGCCCATCCAGCCCAATATCGTGCTGGTGACCATTGAAAGCTTGAGTGCCAAATACCTGGGCAGCAACGGTGATGATCGCAATCTCACGCCGAACCTTGATCAATTGCGCAAAGAGAGCCTGTACTTCAACAACTTTTACGCCACCGGCACCCGCACCGATCGCGGCCTGGAAGCCATTACCTTGGCCATTCCCCCTACCCCAGGACGTTCCATCGTCAAGCGCATAGGACGGGAAAGCGGCTTCGCCAGCCTGGGCCGGCAACTCAACGCCGTCGGTTATGACAGTGTGTTTGTGTATGGCGGCCGTGGTTACTTTGACAACATGAACGCGTTTTTCAGCGGTAACGGCTACCGCGTGGTGGACCAAAGCAGTGTGAACGAAGCTGACATTCACTTCAAAAATGCTTGGGGCATGGCCGATGAAGATCTGTACCGTGAAACCCTGAAACTGGCAGACGCCGACTTCGCCAAGAACAAGCCGTTCTTGCTGCAATTGATGACGACGTCAAACCATCGTCCCTACACCTACCCTGACAACCGCATCGATATCAAGTCAGGCAATGGCCGTGACGGTGCGGTGAAATACACCGACTACGCTATCGGCCAATTCCTGAACGATGCTCGGAAGAAACCATGGTTCGACAACACGATCTTTGTCTTTGTGGCCGATCACACTGCCGGCAGCGCAGGTAAAGAAGATCTGCCAATCAGCAATTACCAGATTCCCTTGTTCATCTATGCCCCAAAGCTGATCCAGGCACGGGAAAGCGCACAATTGGCCAGCCAGATTGACTTGGCTCCGACGTTGCTGGGCCTGTTGAACCTGGATTATCAGTCCACCTTTTTTGGCCGCAACTTGCTGCAAGACAACCCGCTGCCGCCACGGGTGGTGGTGGGCAACTACCAGCATTTAGGTTTATTCGATGGCAAAGATCTGGCCATTCTGAGCCCGCGTCAGGGCCTGCGTCGCCACGATCAGGCGCTGACCGACAGTATTGAATCCCGCGCTCCGGCAACCGATGCGTTAATTGAGCGGGCGATCACCTACTACCAAACTGCCAGTTATGGCTACAAACAGCAGTTATTGAGCTGGAAACCCGTGCAGGCAGTGCCTGAGCAGATCACGAAACGCTGAACTCGACGGATAACTGCGGTCTTGGTGAAGGACCGCAGCGGTGGGCTTGAGTGGCACGACATCGTTTGCCACTCACCCGCTTGGCCAACGTGGTGTGCCACATGCCCAAACGCGAGGCAATAAAAAGCCCCGCCTGATTACTCAGGCGGGGCTTTTGCGTATCGGGGTAAGGCTGGCTTACATCATGCCGCCCATACCACCCATGCCGCCCATGTCTGGCATGCCGCCGCCAGCTGGTTTGTCTTCCTGGATCTCGGCGATCATCGCTTCAGTGGTGATCATCAGGCTGGCAATCGACGAAGCCGCTTGCAGAGCCGAACGAGTCACTTTAGCCGGGTCAAGGATACCCATTTCGATCATGTCGCCGTATTCGCCAGTGGCAGCGTTGTAACCGTAGTTACCCGAACCCTGCTTCACTTTGTCGACCACTACGCTTGGCTCGTCACCGGAGTTGGCAACGATCTGACGCAGAGGCGCTTCAACTGCACGACGCAGCAGCGCGATACCGACGTTTTGATCAGCGTTGTCGCCTTTCAATTCAGAGATAGCTTGCAGAGCGCGAACCAGTGCCACGCCACCGCCAGGTACCACGCCTTCTTCAACGGCTGCACGGGTAGCGTGCAGGGCGTCTTCAACGCGGGCTTTCTTCTCTTTCATTTCAACTTCAGAACCGGCGCCAACCTTGATCACAGCAACACCGCCGGACAGTTTGGCCAGACGCTCTTGCAGTTTTTCACGGTCGTAATCAGAGGTGGTATCAGCCACTTGTGCACGGATCTGAGTCACACGTGCCTGGATGTCCGCATCGTTGCCAGCACCATCGATGATGGTGGTGTTTTCTTTGGACAGGATCACGCGCTTGGCGTTACCCAGGTGCTCCAGGGTTGTGCTTTCCAGGCTCAGGCCGATCTCTTCGGAGATCACAGTACCGCCAGTCAGAACAGCGATGTCCTGCAGCATGGCTTTGCGACGGTCGCCGAAGCCAGGTGCTTTAACAGCAGCCACTTTCACGATACCGCGCATGTTGTTCACAACCAGCGTCGCCAAGGCTTCGCCTTCAACGTCTTCGGCCACGATCAGCAGTGGACGGCCGGCTTTGGCTACGGCTTCCAGTACTGGCAGCATTTCGCGGATGTTGGAGATCTTTTTGTCAACCAACAGGATCAGCGGACCGTCCAGCTCAGCCACCATGGTGTCTGGCTTGTTCACGAAGTAAGGGGACAGGTAGCCGCGGTCAAACTGCATGCCTTCAACCACAGACAGTTCGTTTTCCAGGCCCGAGCCTTCTTCAACGGTGATCACGCCTTCTTTACCGACTTTTTCCATGGCTTCGGCAATGATGTCGCCGATGGAGTTGTCGGAGTTGGCAGAGATAGTACCTACCTGAGCGATCGCCTTGCTGTCAGCGCATGGCTTGGCCAGTTCACGCAGCTCTTTGACGATAGCGATGGTCGCTTTGTCGATACCGCGCTTGAGGTCCATCGGGTTCATGCCGGCAGCGACGGCTTTCAGGCCTTCGTTGACGATCGATTGAGCCAGTACGGTTGCAGTCGTAGTACCGTCACCGGCGTCATCGTTGGCACGGGAAGCAACGTCTTTAACCAGTTGCGCGCCCATGTTTTCGAAGCGGTCTTTCAGCTCGATTTCTTTGGCAACGGACACGCCGTCCTTGGTGATGGTCGGAGCGCCGAAGCTCTTCTCGATGATCACGTTACGGCCTTTAGGGCCCAGGGTCGCTTTTACTGCGTCAGCCAGGACGTTTACACCGGCGAGCATTTTTTTACGGGCGGAATCGCCGAATTTAACTTCTTTAGCAGCCATGATCGTTCTTCCTTAAATACTGTGTAGTAACGGGAAAATGAGCGGGAAATCAGCCTTCGATAACAGCGAGAATCTCGTTCTCAGCCATTACCAACAGGTCTTCGCCGTCTACCTTCACGGTGTTGCTGCCGGAGTAAGGGCCGAACACAACTTTGTCACCCACTTTCACGGCCAGCGCACGCACTTCACCGTTGTCCAGAACGCGACCCGTGCCCACAGCGATCACTTCACCGCTGTTGGCTTTTTCAGCAGCCGAACCAGGCAGAACGATACCGCCAGCGGTTTTCTTTTCTTCTTCGCTGCGACGGATTACGACGCGGTCATGCAGAGGACGAAGCTTCATTGTCGATCTCTCCTAATTGTGGTGTTCATCGGCCGGTTTCATACCGGCTGGGTTTACAAGTCCGGAATTGCCGGGGGTGTTTCGCGGATAAGTGCTTGCTGTTGCCAGCAAAACCCTGCGGTGTCCGTTACATGAGGGCGGCCGTAGTGATTACAAGGGCCGACCCATGATTTTTTTTGCGAAGATCAGCCACTCAAAAACGAACACGGCACCGAAGTGCCGTGCTTTAAACGCTGAATCGCTTTACTTGTCGCGGTGCTCAAACTCACCCTCGATCACGTTCGGTTCGCGGCCCAGGGGCTGATGAGTGCCCGGACGCACAGGCGCATCGAATTCATCGGCAAAGGCACGCTGGCGCATGGCCTGTTCTTCAGCGCGTTTGCGCAGGCGCTTGACCAGCAGCCCCCGCACGGGAGGCAATAGCAACAGCAAACCTGCGATGTCGCTGATGAAACCGGGAAGCACCAGCAAGCCACCGCCCAACGCCATCATCAAACCGTGGAGCATTTGCTCGGCAGGCAACTCGCCGCGATTCAAGCTTTCGCGCGCGCTGAGTGCCGTCGCCAACCCGGCGACCCGCACCACAAGAATCCCCAGCATGGAGCCGGCAATGATCAGCAGCAACGCGGGGAAAAAACCGATCGCGGTGCTGACCTTGAAAAAGACGTACAGCTCTAGCACGGGAAACAACAGAAAGAGCAATAGAAAAGCGCGCATCAAATGATTCCTCTCCGGAAGAATATCTTCCAACCCAGCTTAGATGACGGCGCTTGGCGCTGAATTCAAGGTCAGGCTGGCTGTTTTTTCGGCCACTCACTGGCGCGGGCCAGAAAAACCAAGGCTTCGCGCGCTTGTATCGGAGTGTTACAAACCTGCGGAAAGCCTAGCCAATAAAGGCCCGCTCCGATGCGTAAATGCATACCTTCACTGTCTATTGCGACCAGCACGGCAGGTGCGGTTTGTGACAATCGCGCTAATTGCACGTAATGCTGTATCGCATTGGCGTGATCATCATTCATGTGTTCGACCATGCGCCGCTCGGCTTGCCCGGCAAACGGGTTAGCCAAGGTCACCTGATCCAGCCAGTGAATGGCGCCAAACCCGCCGATATAACGATGCCGCACAGGTTTAAGCACCCAAAAGTCAAAATCGTGAGCCGTGTGGTAGCTCCGAGACTCGGGGAAGTAGCGGTAATAACGCTCGGCAGCCGCTTCAATGGCCGTGGCATCGCTCAATTGTTCGGCTTCAGCCATCACCGTTAAACGCCCTACAGCCTGTACATCCTCCGCCCCGCGCTCGCCGACCATCAAAGAGCATTTGGGATCTTGACGCAGGTTATGGGTGTGTTGGGCAATGCGACTGATGAGAATCAAGGGGCGGCCTTGATCATCCAGGCAATAGGGTACAACCGACCCGAACGGGAAACCCGGCATCGCTTTGGACTGCGTCGCCAGTGCTCCACGGTATTCCTTGAGCAGTAATTCTCGGGCATGCTTGGCAGCTTCAACGCTCAACGTGTGACTCCTTATAAAAAATCCGTCGAAAACGGACGAGTTCAGGGCATGCAGTACACCCGCACTCAGGGCTGTATTTGATAGACGACCGCTCCCCCGGCGTAGATCAAGGCTGTGTAAGGAATCACTCCGATAAATTGCTGCCGAGGGCTGTCATGCAACTTAAAGACAAAGTAATCATTATCACTGGCGGTTGCCAAGGACTAGGGCGTGCCATGGCCGAGTATCTGGCTGCCAAGGGCGCCAAACTGGCGCTGGTTGACCTCAATCCGGAAAAACTCGAGCTGGCTGTGACAGCCTGTCAGGCACACGGCGTCGAGGCACGCGCGTATTTATGCAATGTGGCGGATGAAGAGCAGGTCACACAAACGGTGTCACAGATTGCCGATGACTTTGGAGCGATCCACGGCCTGATCAATAACGCCGGTATTCTGCGCGATGGCATGTTGCTCAAGGTTAAAGACGGCGAGATCACCAAGATGAGCCTGGCGCAGTGGCAGGCAGTGATTGATGTGAACCTGACCGGCGTGTTCCTGTGCACCCGTGAAGTGGCAGCCAAAATGGTTGAGCTGAACAATCAGGGCGCGATTATTAATATCTCGTCTATTTCGCGGGCCGGTAACGTGGGCCAGACCAACTACTCGGCGGCCAAGGCGGGCGTAGCCGCTGCGACCGTAACCTGGGCCAAGGAGCTGGCACGCTATGGTATTCGGGTCGCGGGGATTGCGCCGGGCTTCATCGAAACTGAAATGACCCTGGGCATGAAACCTGAAGCGCTGGAGAAAATGACCTCGTTTATCCCGCTTAAGCGCATGGGCAAAGTCGAAGAAATTGCTCATTCGGCGGCTTATATCCTTGAGAACGACTACTACAGCGGACGAATCCTGGAGCTCGATGGCGGGCTGCGGATCTAACCCGGCGTAGCGCAACCAACACTGGGGCAGTCGTTTCAGGCAATGCCTTTTAAGCGGCAATCATTAGCCCTGAAACCACTGCCATTGGCGCCGAGACTGCATGCATATGCGGCTTTCGGCAGCCGATTCGCATCGGTTACCAGGTCACACCAAACCCTGCGGTGTAGCGGGTTTTGTTGAGGGTGTTGTCAGTACCGCTGCCACTGCCTACCAAGTCTTTCTCCGCCTTAAGATTGAGCGAAGCCCACTCAGTGACTTTGTAACGCAGGCCAATTTCGGCCTCAAGGCTGTAATCCGAGGCACTGGCCAACGGCTTGCCGACTTCGCCATTGGTGAAAAGCGACACCGTCTTGCCCAGCAAATAACGGTTGTAGTCCCAACGCATGGCCAAGGAGTAGAAGTTGTCCTTCTTGCCGTCCGAGTATTCGTAATCCGTGCGGTTCACCAGTGAACCGAGCGAGAACGCGCCAAGTTCGTCATCCCAAAACTGATAACCAGGCCCCGTACCCACGGTGCGCTGACGGGAGATGTCTTCGACCCTGTCACGCTTGTAAGTCAGGCGACCTTGCCAGTACCACTTTTCATCAAGGAAGTGGTCGAGGGCATATTCAGCACTCCAGTTGTCAGTGGTGACCACATCGTTCTGGAACTCGCGGTTGTACTCGCCTTCGGCATGATGACGCCACGCACCGTGACGGGCAGTGGTTTTAAAGTCGATGTCGTAATCGTCGGTGTCTTTGTCGGCGCGTTTGTAGTCGAGCGCTACATCTATATTGCCCTTCCAGACCAGATCTTCAATCACAGGCTTGGGTTTGATGATCTGTTGAATACTTGCCAGATCGACCGTCTTGGGTTCGTCGCCATTGGCCAGCGTGACCTTCCCGTCCTCGGCTGCTTTTAGCGATTTGGCTTTTTCGCCAGCATACGCATCCTGTTTGACCAATAATTCCTGATCGCTCTCAAGGGTTTTGACCTCTTTCCAATCAATTGGAATGGCCCCCGCGTACTTGGTTTGAATGAGTAACTTGCCGCCATCGAACACTTTAATTTTGCCGCTCAGGCGGTCGCCGTTTTTTAACCAGACCGTATCAGCAAGCAAAGGCGTGGACACATTCAACACAGCGAGGCATAACAGGGTTCTGGACAACATAAGCAGATGCGAAACTCAGGTTTGCGAAAGAATGCCGGCATTATCCAGATGGACACGCCCCAGGCAAAGAAAGACCGGCTGAAAAGGATGTAGTTCCTTCATTAGTCCAATTGACAGAAACGCCTTCAGCCCTCCACCCAAGCCATCTACCTGTAGAAACGTGCCGTGAATTGCGACCCATCTCCTGTTCAAACGCCCGCCGATATTCGCCGCGAAGCGCTCTATTCAACGCTGATGCAGGTGCCCGCCGGGTATGTGGTCACTTATGGCCAGCTCGCCGAGCTGGCGGGCCTGGGCCGGGCGGCACGGTGGGTCGGGCGCACGCTCAGCCAGCTACCGGAAGGCTCACGCTTGCCGTGGCATCGCGTGATTGCAGCGGGCGGGCGTATCAGTTTGCCAGCAGGGTCGCCATCGGGAGATGAGCAGCGCGCGCGACTTCGCAGCGAAGGGCTGAGTATTTTGAATAATCGCGTGGATATACAACGCCATAGCTGGCGCCCGATAGAGCACTGCGGTTAGAGTGCGGCCTTTGTTTCCGTAACCTGAGGCAGACTCCAGCCCATGCCCCGTAAAACCTGGCGCGCCGCGCTCGCTGCCTATGCCAGCCCCTCGACTCTAGTGCTGTTGCTGCTCGGTTTTGCCGCCGGCTTGCCGTACATGCTGATGGTCTCAACGCTTTCCGTCTGGTTGCGCGAGGCCGGTGTGGCCCTCCAAACCATTGGCTACGCCAGCCTGATCGGTCTGGCCTACGCGTTTAAATGGGTGTGGTCACCACTGCTCGACCAATGGCGCCTGCCTTTGCTGGGTAGACTCGGCCGCCGTCGCTCCTGGCTGGTGCTCGCGCAGTCCCTGGTCATTCTGGGCCTGATCGGCATGGGGTTCTGTGACCCGCAAAAGCATCTTTCCTGGCTGATTGCCATTGCCGTCATCGTGTCTTTTGCCTCGGCCACCCAAGACATTGCTGTCGACGCTTACCGCTTGGAGATTGCAGAAGACAGCCGTCAGGCCGCACTCGCCGCCAGCTACATGTCCGGTTATCGGGTAGCCGCTTTGCTGGCCACGGCCGGAGCCCTGTTTTTCGCGGAAGGTTTCGGCTCCACCGGATTCAACTACAAACACTCGGCCTGGACCGGTACCTTCGTGCTGTTCGGGTTACTGATGGTTCCGGCCCTGCTGACCACCTTTTTCATGCGCGAACCGCCCGTGCCCCTGCGCACTCAGTTGTCAGCCGGGCGATACACCTTCGGCCATCAACTGGCATCGGTGTTTGTGCTGATTGTGCTGCTGGTCTCTGTCCCCGCGATGTTTACCCAGCTCTACGACACCGATTTCGCAAGTGTGCTCTTTGGTGACCAGACACTTCTGAATTTGCTGCTGGAAGACCGGGCGTTCCTGCGTGCGATCTTGTACACCTTGCTCACCGTACTGTGCCTGTCTTCAATTGGACGACGCGGGCTGGCGCCCGTTCTCACACCCGTGAACGACTTTATCGTGCGCTACCGGTGGCAAGCCCTGTTGCTGCTCGGCCTGATCGCCACCTACCGGATGTCTGACACTGTCATGGGCGTCATGGCCAATGTGTTCTACATCGACCAAGGCTTCACCAAAGACCAGATTGCCGGTGTCAGCAAGATTTTCGGCCTGATCATGACCTTGGTCGGTGCAGGCATGGGCGGCCTGCTGATCGTGCGCTTCGGCATCCTGCCGATCCTGCTCATTGGCGGTGCTGCTTCGGCCGGGACCAACCTGCTGTTCATGCTGCTGGCCGACATGGGCCCGAACGTGCAGATGCTGATTGTCACGATTTCACTCGACAACTTCAGCTCCGGCCTCGCCACGTCGGCCTTCGTGGCCTACCTGTCGAGCCTGACCAACCTCAAGTTTTCCGCCACTCAATACGCCCTGCTCAGTTCCATCATGCTGCTGCTGCCGCGCCTGATGGGTGGGTACTCCGGCGTACTGGTCGAGAAGTTCGGCTATCACAACTTCTTCATCATTACAGCGGTGATGGGTATTCCCACGCTGCTGTTGATCAGCCTGCACTGGTATCAAGAGAGCCGCCGCGCACGACAAAAGCCCCCTGTCGATCTCGAAAAAGCGCCGTAAACACACGGGGGACCCAACCTCCCCCGCCTGGCCTGTACGCAAGCACATCTCGCCCGTACAATGCCCAGTCATTTCTAGTCATCAGCAACGGCACCGGCTAACCATGCGCACCAGTCAATATTTGCTCGCCACACAAAAAGAAACGCCATCGGACGCGGTCGTTATCAGCCATCAGCTGATGCTGCGCGCAGGCATGATTCGCAAACTTGCTTCCGGCCTGTACACCTGGCTGCCCATGGGCCTGCGCATCATGCGCAAGGCCGAAGCCATTGTTCGTGAAGAAATGAACGCTGCAGGCGCTCTGGAAGTGCTGATGCCGAGCATCCAGCCGGCCGAGCTGTGGCAGGAATCCGGGCGCTGGGAAGAATACGGCCCTGAACTGCTGCGCCTTAAAGACCGTCATGGTCGTGAATTCTGCGTGGGCCCGACCCATGAAGAAGTGATCACCGACCTGTGCCGCAACGAGTTGAACAGCTACAAGCAGCTGCCTATCAACCTGTATCAGATCCAGACCAAGTTCCGTGACGAGATCCGTCCCCGTTTCGGTTTGATGCGCGGCCGTGAATTCATCATGAAGGACGCGTATTCCTTCCACGCCGACGAAGCCTCGCTGCAGGTCACTTACGACCGCATGCACCAGGCATACTGCAACGTGTTCACCCGTCTTGGCCTGAACTTCCGCCCGGTCGAAGCCGACAACGGCTCAATTGGCGGCGCTGGCTCCCACGAATTCCACGTGCTGGCAGAATCGGGCGAAGACGACATCGTTTTCAGCAACGGTTCCGACTACGCGGCCAACATTGAAAAAGCCGAAGCCGTACCGACTGAAACCTCACGTCCTGCGGCCACCGAAGCGCTACGCCTGGTCGACACCCCGGACGCCAAAACCATTCAGCAGTTGGTAGAAGGTCACAGCCTGCCAATCGAAAAAACCGTCAAGACCCTGATCGTTCACGCCGCCGAAGAAGGCAAGCTGATCGCGCTGGTGATTCGTGGTGACCACGAGCTGAACGAAATCAAAGCCGCCAACCACCCGTTGGTCGCCAGCCCGCTGGTCATGGCCGGCGATGCCGAGCTGCGCGATGCCATCGGTGCCGGCGCAGGCTCGCTGGGCCCGTTGAACCTGCCATTGCCTTGCATCATTGATCGCTCGGTCGAGATGATGAGCGACTTCGCCGTGGGTGCGAACATCGACGACAAGCATTACTTCGGTGTGAACTGGGAGCGTGACCTGCCCGTACCAACCGTTGCCGATCTACGTAATGTCGTCGCTGGCGACCCTAGCCCGGACGGCAAAGGCACACTGGAAATCAAGCGCGGCATCGAAGTGGGCCACATTTTCCAACTGGGCACCAAGTACAGCGAAGCCATGAAGTGCCAGGTACTGGGCGAGAACGGCAAGCCGGTCACGTTGAGCATGGGCTGCTACGGCATTGGTGTTTCCCGCGTGGTTGCTGCTGCCATCGAACAGAACAACGACGAGCGCGGCATTATCTGGAGCGATGCGTTGGCGCCGTTCCAGGTGGCACTGGTGCCACTGCGTTATGAAACCGAAGCAGTGCGCGAAGCCACGGACGCCTTGTACGCCCAGCTGACAGCCGCAGGCTTTGAAGTACTGCTGGACGATCGCGATAAGAAAACCAGCCCCGGCATCAAGTTCGCTGACATGGAGCTGATCGGCATCCCGCACCGCATCGTGGTCAGTGACCGAGGCCTGGCCGAAGGTAACCTGGAGTACAAGAGTCGCACCGAAGCAGAGCCGCAAGCACTGCCCGTGGCTGACGTCCTGGCATTCCTTCAGGCACGCATCCGTCGCTGAACCCGAATATAGAGACGCCATGTTCAATCGACGTACCTTAACCCTCGGGGGCGCCGCCATGTGCGGCGCCCTGCTGTTGAGTGGCTGTGCCAACCACATGTCGCAACGCAGCGAGCACGAGGAGCGCATCGAGCGCAAACTGCTTTCCCACAGCCTGCTAATCGATGTGGGGTCGCCAGCTGTGCTGGAGTTACCGCAACGCCGTGTGCGCATCAATGAGCAAAAGACTTTCGAAGTCACCGAGTTCGATGTCACCCGTCGTTACGACCGCTACACCCCCTATCAACCCTGGAGAGAAATCTACGAGGTGCCATTGGGGGCCGTGGCAGTGGTTGCCGGGGTTGGCGCCAATGTGCTGAACATCTTCATGTTCGGGCAATTACCGGACAGCGTGACCCGAGATTGGCTGAGCTATGGCGTTGACGGGCTGAATCCGGCCATGAACGTGCAATCCAATGGCCGTGCCCAACAGAGCCTGGCCGGGATTGAAGACGTCCAGCGCGATTCGCGCCTGGAGTATTCGAGCCTGCCGTGGGCTGAACGCCCCGTGGCGGTGACGGCTGGTAAACAGACCCATGAATTGACCACGGACCGCAACGGCGTGTTACGCCTCAACCTGCTGGACGGCCCTTTTGCCGGACAGGATCTCAACCATGTCGGCAAGTTGACGATCACGGTCGAGGACGCACAGGACGAGACCCACTCCGACTCGACCCTCTCAATCAGCAGCAACTTGCGCGGCAAATTGCTGGAAGCGCATAACCTGATCTTCGACGACCTTGAGGGTGACGACGTCAACCAATGGGTTCATCGGGTTAAACGCTTGTCTGAACTGGGCCTTGAAGAGGAAGCCAGCGAACTCGAACAGAGCCTGATCGAACTCACCCGCAACGATCCCGAGTTGCAACGTGAATTCCTTCAGTCCCTGACCAAAAATGCGGGCCGACTGGTCGCAGACCCCGGCGTAAGTTGAGGGGCGCGCTACGAGCGCCCGCCAAACAGCTCCAACTGCTCAAACCCGGTACTCAAATCCTGCAAGCGCACGCCAAGCCCGAGCAATCGAACGGGCTTGGCGCCGCGTGCAAAGGCCTGACTCAACAGGCCCTGATAACTTTCCAGATCCCTCCCGGCCCCTGACTGCTCCAATGTGGTTTGGGTGAAATCGTGAAACTTCACTTTGACGAACGGCTTGCCGGGACGGTAACTCGCATCCAGCCGCCCGATACGCCCATTCAGGGTGTCGAGAAGTTCGGGGAGTTTTTCAAGACAGGTCGCCAGATCCGGCAAGTCGACGTCGTAGGTATTTTCAACACTCACGGACTGACGGCGACTGTCGCTGTGTACCAAACGCTCATCAATGCCCCGCGCCAGCCCCCACAACCGCTCACCAAAGCTGCCGAACTCACGAACCAGCGCCAGCTTGCTCCAGTCGCGCAATTGCAGGCAGGTCTCGATCCCCAGCCGTGCCAGCTTGTCGGCGGTCACCTTACCCACACCATGCAGTTTGTTGACCGTAAGCGCAGAAACAAAATCGTCTACTTGGTCCGGCGTAATCACGAACAGCCCGTTGGGCTTGCGCCAGTCACTGGCGATTTTTGCCAGAAATTTGTTGGGCGCTACCCCAGCCGATACCGTGATGTGCAACTGATTGGATACCCGACGCCGAATGTCCTGGGCAATGCGCGTGGCGCTGCCGGCAAAGTGCGGGCTGTCCGAAACATCCAGATAAGCCTCGTCCAGCGATAACGGCTCAATCAACTCGGTGTAATCGCGCAGAATGCCGTGAATCTCACGGGAGGCTTCTTTATAAGCGTCCATCCGCCCATGCACGATTACCAGGTCCGGGCACAACTTCAGCGCATGCCGCGATGACATGGCCGATCGCACCCCATACGCCCGCGCTTCATAGTTGCACGTAGAGATCACTCCCCGCCGATCCGCTGAGCCTCCGACCGCCATGGGCTTGTTTGCCAGGCTCGGATCATCACGCATCTCAATGGCGGCGTAGAAGCAGTCACAGTCGACATGAATGATTTTTCGCTGCGTCATGTAGGGCGGCGTTCTATCTAAGGTTGAAAGCGGGTCGCCAGTATGTCATCCGCAACTGTATATAGCACCAGTAGTCTTCTGCATCCCCGACCAGCGTGGCTAGAGAGCCCTGCCTATTTGTTTTTCCAATCGAACCACCCTCTTTAATAGCGCATCGCCCATTCCACGCGGCCTACACTGCCTCGCACCACCTCCCTACCAGGCTAACCAATTGAACCAGAACACTTTTTTCTAAATTAACATTTGACACACTCGCGTATCACTGTAGAATCCGCCACACAGACGCGGGATGGAGCAGTCTGGTAGCTCGTCGGGCTCATAACCCGAAGGTCGTCGGTTCAAATCCGGCTCCCGCAACCAAACATCGAAGAAGGCCACTTGAAAAAGTGGCCTTTTTTGTGCGCGTCAGTTTTGTGTACGCTGCCGCGCTCTGGCACCGCACGTTTCATTGCCGCCTTTCATTCACGCAGAAAACCTGCCGCATTTCAGCTAATTGCCTGCATTTATGCATTAAAGGTTGACTCCTCAGCTCATCACTGTAGAGTGCGCCCCACAGACGCGGGATGGAGCAGTCTGGTAGCTCGTCGGGCTCATAACCCGAAGGTCGTCGGTTCAAATCCGGCTCCCGCAACCAAATATCGAAGAAGGCCACTTGGAAAAGTGGCCTTTTTTGTGCGCGTATGTTTTTACCCCTTTTTTCACGCAAACCCGGCTATTTCGACCGCCGAGTCAATTAGGCGTTGACACATTTGAGTTCCTCTGTAGAATGCGCCCACACAGACGCGGGATGGAGCAGTCTGGTAGCTCGTCGGGCTCATAACCCGAAGGTCGTCGGTTCAAATCCGGCTCCCGCAACCAAACATCGAAGAAGGCCACTTGAAAGAGTGGCCTTTTTTGTGTGCGCTCAAAAAGTGAGCAACAGACGTTCATTGACATGAAACGACATATTTCTGAAAGTTCGGCCGCCTATACTCGGCACCAACAACTCCTCCTCTTTTCAACCTCTCAACCTGAACCTCAGGCAAACGGCTGAAAGTATTTCAAAATATTTTAACCAAAAGGATTGGTAACTTGAGTCGATGCATCCATCCTGTCGCGCACGATCCACGAGGTGATTGATGCTCGATAACTCGCCACTCCCAAAAGACTCCGTTACTGCAGCCCAGCCCATTGCTGCGGCACGTTTGCGCTGGCTGGATTTGCTGAGCAAATACCGCCAGCCCATTGGACTTGCGCTCACCCTGCTGTTATTCGCAATCGCCCTGATCGCGTGTCGACACTTGCTCAGTGAGCTTGACCTGAACGCATTGCACGACTCGATTCTGGAAGTCCCCAAACCCGCCCTGTTTGGCGCCGTGACCGCGACAGCCGTCGGCTTTTTTATCCTGCTGGGGTACGAGTGGTCAGCCAGCCGCTACGCAGGTGTCAAACTGCCACCCAAGACCTTGGCGCTAGGCGGGTTCACGGCCTTTGCAATCGGCAATGCCATCGGGCTGTCGCTACTCTCCGGCGGATCGGTTCGCTACCGTTTATATGCCCGCGAAGGCGTGGGCGCTTCAGAAGTCGCGCACATGACACTGTTCGCCAGCTTGTCACTGGGGTGCGCGTTGCCGCCGCTGGCAGCGTTGGCAACATTGAGCAACTTGCCCGCCGCCTCTGCCGCCTTGCACCTTCCTGCCTCTGTGCTAGGGGCGATTGCCGCAGCAGTGCTGGCGTTGTTCGGCTTGCTGGCGCTGGGTATTTATCGCCGGCGCCTGCCCGAGCAACCAATCCCGGACAATCTGCTGGTCAAAGCCGGCCGACGCACCCTGCGCCTGCCCAGCCCGCGCCTGACGCTGCTTCAACTGGTGATCACCGCACTGGACGTAGTTACCGCCGCCACGGTGCTTTATCTGTTATTGCCAGAAGCACCGCCCTTCGGCGCCTTCCTGCTGGTTTACCTGCTGGCCCTCGCGGCAGGCGTGCTCAGCCACGTGCCGGGCGGTGTCGGCGTATTCGAAGCGATTCTGCTCGCTGCCTTTGCCAATCAACTCGGTGCTGCCCCACTGGCGGCGGCCTTGCTGCTGTATCGCATGATCTATGTGATTTTGCCGCTGTTGATTGCCTGCTTGCTGCTGTTGATCAATGAAGCCCAACGCCTGATCCAGACCCGTCAAAGCCTGCGTGTAGCCTCTGGACTTGCAGCACCCATTCTGGCGATTCTGGTGTTTATGTCCGGCGTGGTGCTGCTCTTCTCTGGCGCCACACCTGAAATCGACACGCGTCTGGAGCATATCGGTTTTCTGATTCCCCATCGCCTGATTGACGCCTCGCACTTTGGTGCCAGCCTGATTGGCGTGCTTTGTTTATTGCTGGCTCAGGGCCTGCGCCGACGCCTGTCGGCGGCCTGGATGCTGACCACCATTTTGCTGCTGGTCGGTGCCGTGCTGTCACTGCTTAAAGGCTTCGACTGGGAAGAAGCCTGCATCCTGACCCTGACTGCCAGTTTGCTGGCCCTGTTTCGCCGCTCGTTCTACCGCCCGAGCCGTTTGACCGAATTGCCCTTCTCACCGCTTTATCTGGTCGCCAGCGTCTGCGTATTGGCGGCTTCGATCTGGTTGCTGCTGTTTGCTTATCAAGACGTGCCCTATAGCCATCAACTGTGGTGGCAGTTCACGCTGGACGCCGATGCGCCTCGCGGGTTGCGCTCGCTGTTGGGCGCCGCTGTGGTGCTGGTCATTGTGTCGCTGACCTGGTTGTTGCGCACGGCCCGGCCGGTGATCCACCTGCCGGATGCCAGCGAGCTGGAACGCGCAGAGAAAATCCTCCTCGCCTCCGACCAGCCAGACGGCGGCCTGGCCCTGACCGGCGATAAAGCGCTGCTGTTCCACCCGGACAACAATGCTTTCCTGATGTATGCCCGACGCGGTCGCAGCCTTGTTGCCCTGTATGACCCTATCGGTCCCAATCAGCAACGCGCCGAGTTGATCTGGCAGTTCCGCGACCTGTGCGACACCTTCCACGCCCGACCGGTGTTTTATCAGGTGCGCGCTGAAAACCTGCCCTTCTACATGGACATCGGCCTGACGGCGATCAAGCTCGGCGAAGAAGCCCGGGTCGACCTGCATCGCTTCGATCTCGAGGCTAAAGGCAAAGAGATGAAGGACCTGCGCTACACCTGGAACCGCGGCACCCGCGACGGGCTGTCACTGGAGATCCACGAGCCAGGAGAGGCGCCAATGGCCGAGCTGAAGGTGATTTCTGATGCTTGGCTCACCGGCAAAAATGTGCGCGAGAAAGGCTTCTCGCTGGGGCGTTTCAGCGAGGACTACATCCGCCACTTTCGGGTGGCGATCATTCGTTTCGAAGGCAAACCGGTGGCCTTCGCCAACCTGCTCGAAACCCACAGCCATGAGCTGTCGAGCCTTGACCTGATGCGCGCGCACCCGGACGCACCGAAGCTGACCATGGAATTCATGATGGTCGGCCTGATTCAGCACTATAAGAAGCACGGATACGCCCGCTTCAGCCTGGGCATGGTGCCGTTGTCCGGCCTGCAGCCCCGGCGCGGCGCGCCCTTGACCCAACGCCTGGGCTCAATGCTGTTTCAGCGCGGCGAGCACCTGTACAACTTCCAGGGATTGCGCCGCTTTAAAGACAAATTCCAGCCCGACTGGGAACCTCGATATATGGCCGTGCCTGCCGGGCTTGATCCGCTGGTGGCACTGGCTGATACCGCCGCCCTGATTGCGGGCGGCTTGACTGGATTGGTGAAACGTTAATGAAACATCGTTCCTGGCGGTTTTTGCTGGTAACTCTAGTGGTCGTTGTAGCACTGGCTGCAAGCGGTTATGCGTGGTGGAACCGCCCTGCGCCTGAACCGACAATCGAGCACGTCAGTCAAACGGATGGATCCACACTAACGAACGTCATGCCGGGCGAAAAGGCCAAGGCGCACGTCGTTATCGCCACGCCCGCTGACGAAGCACTGAATGACAAACAACTGCTGGCATTGAGCCGTGGTGGTGCCGCACAGCTGGTTCAGGTGATCCTGCCCAAGGATGACTGCACACTGCAACAGCAAGCCCTGCAACGCGCGCTGAGCCAACTCAAAGGGCCTGCCACGCTGGTCAGCGGCATTGGTCCCGGTGCCAGCCTGGCGTGGCGTTGGTTGGCCGGGCAAACCAGTGACAATGCCCGGGCGGTGTCAGTGGACTTCAAATTGGAGCAGCCGGGATGCCCTCAGCCATTACCCACCTCAGCGGCCCATGGCAACTGGCTGGTCGCCTGGAACGATAATCCCGATGACCCGAGCGCTGCGTTTGTACGCGATCAACCGAACGCCCAGACCAGCATCAGCGATTACGACATCCACTTCCCGCAGGTATTGAGCAACGAACTGCGCAAGCTTCTCGTCGGCAACCAAAATGGCGGCCTGAACATGCCCGTGGTTGAGGTGCCTGCAGGTCAACAAAACAACACCGTGACCCTGTTTCTGTCCGGTGACGGCGGTTGGCGTGACCTGGACCGCGACGTGGCGGGCGAAATGGCCAAAATCGGTTACCCGGTGGTGGGCATCGACATGCTGCGCTACTACTGGCAGCACAAAACTCCGGAGCAAAGCGCCACCGATCTGACAGAACTGATGCAGCACTATCGTCAGAAATGGGGCACACAACGCTTTGTATTGGTCGGCTACTCCTTCGGCGCTGACGTACTGCCCGCCACTTACAACCGTTTACCGCAAGCCGAGCAGAATCGTGTCGATGCCATTATGTTGCTGGCTTTCGCGCGCAGCGGCAGTTTCGAAATCCATGTCGATGGCTGGCTAGGTAAAGCAGGCGCAGAAGCCGATACCGGCCCGGAGATGGCCAAACTGCCCGCGGCCAAAGTGGTGTGCATCTATGGCGAAGAGGAAGTAGACGAAAGCGGCTGTACGGCCAAAACGACCGTGGGCGAGGGCCTGAAGCTGCCCGGCGGGCATCACTTTGATGAAAACTACCCGGCTCTGGCCCAACGCCTGGTGAACCTGATCAAGAAACATCAGACCGCCGCGCAATAACGTTAATAACGCCGACAGCCGCACACAAAAAAGCCCGACCGCTTACGAGGTCGGGCTTTTTTTGTCAGGCTAGATCTCGACCTGGGTGCCCAGTTCGATCACCCGGTTAACCGGCAGCTTGAAAAACCTCAGATTTCCGTTGGCGTTTTTCAACATGAACGCAAACAACCCTTCGCGCCAGCGCGCCATGCCCACCAGTTTGGAGGGAATAACGGTCTCGCGACTGAGGAAGTAAGTGGTGCGCATCGGGCTGAAATCCAGCTCATCGAGATGACACAGCTTCAATGCTTGCGGCACATCGGGCTCGTCCATGAACCCAAAATGCAGGATCACCCGAAAAAAACCATCGCCATACGCGTCCACTTCAAAACGCCGTTCTGCTGGCACTCGCGGCGAGTCTTCGTTGACCACCGTCAGCAGCACCACTTGCTCATGCAATACCTGGTTATGCAGCAGGTTGTGCAGTAGCGCGTGGGGCACTGCGTCCGGCCGGGCAGTCAGGAACACTGCCGTGCCTTGCACGCGGTGCGGCGGCTGCACGCGAATGCTGCTGATGAACAGCGGCAACGGCAACGCGTTTTCGTCCAGCCGGTCCACCAGCAATTGTTTGCCGCGCCGCCACGTGGTCATGAGCACGAACAATACGATACCGGCCAACACCGGAAAGGCCCCGCCCTGTACGATTTTCGGCACGTTGGCAGCGAAAAACAGGCCGTCCACCAACAGAAAACCGACCAGAATCGGCACCGTGAGGATCGGTGACCACTTCCACAGCAACAGCATCACTGCCGACACCAGAATGCTGGTAATCAGCATGGTGCCGGTCACCGCCACGCCATAAGCTGACGCCAGCGCGCCCGAGGACTCAAAGCCCAGCACCAGCAGAATCACACCGACCATCAACGACCAGTTCACGGCGCCAATGTAAATTTGGCCCTGTTCGTCACTCGACGTGTGCTGGATATGCATGCGCGGGATGTAACCCAACTGAATGGCCTGCCGGGTCAAGGAGAACGCCCCGGAAATCACCGCTTGCGACGCGATCACCGTGGCCAGCGTGGACAGCACCACCAAAGGAATCAGCGCCCAACTCGGGGCCAGCAGATAAAACGGGTTACGCGCAGCTTCCGGGTTTTCCAACAGTAGCGCTCCCTGACCGAAGTAGTTCAGCGCCAGCGCGGGCAACACCAGAATGAACCAGGCCCGGGCAATCGGCTTGCGCCCGAAGTGCCCCATGTCGGCATACAGTGCTTCGGCACCGGTCAAGGCCAGTACCACCGCGCCCAGAATGGCCACGCCCATGCCCGGGTGCGACACAAAGAAACGCACGCCCCATATCGGGTTAAGCGCGTGGAGTACTTCAGGGTGTTGCGCGATTCCGTGGATGCCCAGCCCGCCCAGCACCACAAACCACACCACCATCACCGGACCAAACAGCTTGCCGATACTGGCCGTGCCATGGCGCTGAATCAAAAACAGTAACACCAGCACAATCAAGGCCAGCGGCACCACCCAGTGCTCCAGCCCGTCAAATGCCAATTCAAGGCCCTCGACCGCCGACAATACGGAAATGGCCGGGGTGATCATGCTGTCGCCGTAAAACAGCGACGCACCGATCAGCCCAAGGATCACCAGCATCGTGCGCAGTTTCGGATAGGGCGATGCGGCCCGACGCGCCAGTGCTGTCAGGGCCATGATGCCGCCCTCGCCCTGGTTGTCGGCGCGCAAAATGAACAGCACGTACTTGATCGACACCACCCAGATCAGCGACCAGAGGATCAGCGCCAAAATTCCGAATACGCCGTCGTGGTTGACTTGAACCCCGTAAGCACCCGAAAACACCTCTTTGAGGGTATACAACGGGCTGGTACCGATGTCGCCGTACACCACCCCGACTGCCGCAACCAGCATCCCAATCGGCCGGGCAGCTGAGTGCCCGCCTTCTGCCGCCTGACTACTTGCCTGCCCCATCAACCACTCCTACAACTCTGGTCTACGTTTCTTAATGGCGAGCGCTACGCTTGATCGGCAGCATGCGCTGATTGTCTGACTGTTATCTACGAAAAATCGCAGGTTAAAAACCCTACTTTCGCAACGGCGCGCAGCATAGCGCAGCACTCGTCGTAAATCCCCGTATAACGCTGGTCAACTGCGTAGACCATAGCTAAAATTGCGCACTTTTTTCACTAGAGGCGCATCAAGCGTCCGTTCGTCGTGCAGCCTTTACGGGCATGTAACGTCACTACATACCGAGGTTCGCCATGTCCACCGTTACCACGCCAGCCAACCCCAAGGTTGGCTTCGTCTCTCTGGGTTGCCCGAAAGCGCTGGTCGACTCCGAGCGCATCCTGACGCAGCTGCGTATGGAAGGCTACGATGTCGTTTCAACTTACCAAGACGCCGACGTCGTGGTGGTCAACACCTGCGGCTTCATCGACAGCGCGAAGGCTGAATCGCTGGAAGTCATCGGCGAAGCCATCAAGGAAAACGGCAAGGTCATCGTGACCGGCTGCATGGGCGTCGAAGAAGGCAACATCCGTAACGTGCACCCAAGCGTGCTGGCCGTAACGGGCCCTCAACAGTACGAGCAAGTGGTCAACGCCGTGCACGAAGTCGTGCCACCGCGTCAGGATCACAACCCGCTGATCGATCTGGTGCCGCCACAAGGCATCAAGCTGACCCCGCGTCATTATGCGTACCTGAAGATTTCCGAAGGCTGCAACCATAGCTGCAGCTTCTGCATCATTCCCTCGATGCGCGGCAAACTGGTCAGCCGTCCGGTCGGCGACGTACTGGACGAAGCTCAGCGCCTGGTCAAGTCCGGGGTTAAAGAGTTGCTGGTCATCTCCCAAGACACCAGCGCATACGGCGTGGACGTGAAATACCGCACCGGCTTCTGGAATGGCGCTCCCGTCAAAACCCGCATGACCGAGCTGTGCGAGGCCTTGAGCACGCTGGGTGTCTGGGTGCGCTTGCACTACGTCTACCCGTACCCGCACGTGGACGAGCTGATTCCTTTAATGGCGGCGGGCAAAATCCTGCCGTATCTGGACATTCCGTTTCAGCACGCCAGCCCTAAAGTGCTCAAGTCGATGAAGCGCCCGGCGTTCGAAGACAAGACCCTGGCACGCATCAAGAACTGGCGCGAAATCTGCCCGGACCTCATTATCCGCTCTACCTTTATTGTCGGCTTCCCAGGCGAGACCGAAGAAGACTTCCAGTACTTGCTGAACTGGCTGACTGAAGCACAACTGGACCGCGTAGGTTGCTTCCAGTACTCGCCGGTAGAAGGCGCACCGGCCAATGATCTGGACCTGGACGTCGTGCCGGACGAGATCAAGCAGGATCGATGGGATCGTTTCATGGCGCACCAGCAAGCCATTAGCGCTGCACGCCTGCAGATGAAAATCGGCAAGGACATTGAAGTCCTGATCGACGAAGTGGATGAGCAAGGCGCGGTTGGCCGCTGCTTCTTCGATGCACCGGAAATCGACGGCAATGTGTTTATTGCCACCGAAAAAGACATCAAGCCGGGTGACAAGATCATGTGCCGCGTCACGGATGCGGACGAATATGACTTGTGGGCTGAAGCGCTGTAACACGCAATCAGCCCTCAAAAAGCCCTGCCGCGCTCGCGTCAGGGCTTTTTTTACGACTATTGTTTAGTGATCAACTTCATCATGGATGGGAGACACGCGCAGAATGAAGCCGACTTGGGTCGTTCAAACACCGGGGCTTAAAGATTTCAACGAACTTGCCACTGTATGGGAAGCATCCGTTCGCGCTACCCATGACTTTTTGCCCCGCAGCTACATTCAAGAACTCAGAGAACTGGTGGAGCATCGTTACCTGGATGCGGTGATGCTCATTTGCTGCCGCGACCCAGTGCATAAACGCATTGCGGGGTTTGCCGGGGTAGCTGCACGCAAGGTCGAAATGCTGTTTATTCACCCGGATTATCGGGGGCTCGGCGTGGGAAAAAGCCTGTTGATGTATGCCATCAATGAACTGAACGCGTCCGAACTCGACGTGAATGAGCAAAATCCGCAGGCCCTCGGTTTTTACCTGAATCAGGGCTTTGAAATCATCGGCCGCAGTGAAACGGACGGTCTGGGCGAACCTTATCCACTGCTGCACCTGCGATATAAGCGCGCAACCCGGACCCAGAACAAATGTTGCCGGGCTTAACCGGCCCGAGGCGGGTACAATAGTCGCCCAATTACATTACGGCCCTTGTCATGTCTGAACCGATACGTCTCTCCAAACGCCTCATCGAACTCGTCGGCTGCTCCCGCCGTGAGGCCGAACTGTTCATTGAAGGTGGCTGGGTCACGGTAGATGGCGAAGTCATCGACGAACCGCAGTTCAAAGTCGACAACCAAAAAGTCGAGCTGGATCCGCAAGCCAAGGCGACCGCGCCGGAGCCCGTAACCATCCTGCTGAATGCCCCCGCCGGTCTCGACACTGACAGTGCCATGGCCCTGATTGGCCCGGACTCACTGAGCGAAGAACACCGGTATGGCAAGCGCCCGCTCAAGGGGCACTTCCTGCGCCTGAGCGTTGGCAATGAGCTACAGGCCAATGCCAGTGGTCTTCTGGTGTTCACTCAGGACTGGAAAATCGTCCGCAAACTGACTGCCGACGCGAGCAAGATCGAGCAGGAATACGTGGTCGAAGTCTCGGGTGAAATGGCGCCTCATGGCTTGAATCGTCTCAACCATGGCATGACCTACAAGGGTCGCGAGCTGCCTGCCGTCAAAGCCAGCTGGCAAAGTGAAAACCGCCTGCGCTTTGCGATGAAAAACCCGCAGCCGGGGGTGATCGCCCTGTTTTGCCAGGCCGTGGGCCTGACCGTGATTTCAATGCGGCGCATCCGTATTGGTGGAGTGTCCATGGGCAAGCTGCCCGTCGGGCAATGGCGCTACATGACAGCCAAAGAAAAGTTTTAAATACTGCTAAAGCCCCACATTTCGACACCGCAGCACGCCTGCGGTGCTCACTGCTGAATATCAGGATTGCCCACATGATTCATAACGACGTACTGCGCAGCGTGCGCTACATGCTCGACATCAGCGACAACAAGGTGGTCGACATCATCAAGTTGGGTGGTCTGGACGTCACCAAAGAAGACGTGCTGACTTACCTGAAGAAAGACGAAGAAGAAGGTTTTGTGCGTTGCCCGGACAACGTCATGGCGCATTTTCTGGATGGCTTGGTGATCTTCAAGCGCGGTAAGGATGAAAGCCGCCCGCCAGTACCGGTGGAACTGCCCGTGACCAACAACACGATTTTGAAAAAGCTGCGCGTGGCCTTCGAACTGAAAGAAGACGACATGCACGCTATCTTGAAGTCAGCCGGTTTCCCGGTGTCCAAACCAGAACTGAGCGCGCTGTTCCGCAAGTTTGGTCACACCAATTACCGCACCTGTGGCGATCAGTTGCTGCGCAACTTCCTCAAGGGCCTGACCTTGCGTGTGCGCGGCTAAACACTGACGTGTTGAAACAGCCCATGTCATCGTTGCCCAGGGTTTCAACTTCATGACCTACAGCGTTTCCCCCATCGGCTATGTGCGCTCCTGCTTCAAGGAGAAATTCGCCATCCCGCGCCAGCCGCAACTGGCGCCTGCTGCGCGCGGCGTACTGGAGCTGGTCGCCCCGTTCAATCAGGGTGAGGCTGTACAAGGTCTCGAACAGGTCAGCCACGTCTGGTTACTGTTCGTGTTCCATCAGGCCCTGGAGGATAAGCCACGACTCAAGGTGCGCCCGCCGCGCCTGGGGGGCAACACCTCGATGGGGGTCTTCGCGACCCGCGCTACGCATCGTCCGAATGGTATTGGCCAGTCCGTGGTCAAGCTGGACAAGGTCGAGGCTGACCGGCTGCATATCTCGGGCATCGACCTGCTTGATGGCACACCGATTCTCGATATCAAACCCTATGTCCCATACGCAGACATCATCGCCAGCGCCAGTAACTGCATGGCCAGTGCTGCGCCGGTGCTGATTCCTGTGATCTGGACCGACACCGCGCTGCAGCAGGCGCATACCCATGGTCTACGTCTTCAGGAACCGCTGGTGGAACTGATTGAACAGTGCCTGGCCCAAGACCCGCGTCCGGCTTACCAGACGCCAACAGCGCAACGTGAATACGGTGCACAGTTTTGGGACCTGGATGTGCGCTGGCACTATCCCGAGCCCGGCAAAATATGTGTGCTAGAGGTCATTGCCGCCGGTTAAGCGCCAGACAGCAAAAAGCCCGCGCAGTCTTTTGGACCCCGCGGGCTTTTTGTTGAACGAAACGGGTTACTTCTCGACGAAGGCACGCTCGATCAGGTAATCACCCGGCTCGCGCATGCGCGGCGAGACTGTCAGGCCGAAGCTGTTCAGCACTTCACTGGTTTCGTCCAGCATGCTCGGGCTGCCGCACAGCATGGCGCGGTCGTCCTGCGGATTGATTGGCGGCAGGCCGATGTCACTGAACAGTTTGCCACTGCGCATTAGGTCAGTCAGACGGCCCTGGTTTTCAAACGGCTCGCGAGTAACCGTCGGGTAGTAGATCAACTTTTCGCGTACTGCCTCACCGAAAAACTCGTTCTGTGGCAAGTGCTCGGTGATGAATTCGCGGTAAGCGACTTCGTTCACATAGCGCACACCGTGGCACAGAATGACCTTTTCAAAACGCTCGTAGGTTTCCGGGTCTTGAATCACACTCATGAAGGGCGCAAGGCCGGTGCCGGTGCTCAGCAGGTAAAGATGCTTGCCCGGCTTCAAATCGTCCAGCACCAGCGTACCGGTAGGCTTTTTGCTGATGATGATCTCATCGCCTTCCTTCAAGTGCTGCAACTGGGAGGTCAGCGGGCCATCCGGCACCTTGATGCTGAAGAATTCCAGATGCTCTTCCCAATTGGGGCTGGCGATCGAATAGGCGCGCATCAGCGGACGGCCGTTGGGTTGCATCAGGCCGATCATCACGAACTGACCGTTCTCAAAGCGCAGGCCCGGGTCGCGGGTGCACTTAAAGCTGAACAGGGTGTCGTTCCAGTGGTGAACACTGAGGACACGTTCGTGGTTCATGTTGCTCATCTACGGGGCTCCTAATTTCGCCTGCGCTGATTATGGGCGCGATTGCATAGCATTCTAATGGCGAGGACAATATCTGTTAACTGAATTATCAAGATAAGGGTTATCGGTTATATCGATATGCGATTTACTCTCAGACAACTCCAAGTGTTCGTCACAGTCGCCCAACAAGAGAGCGTGTCGCGCGCTGCTGGCTTGTTGGCCCTTTCACAATCGGCTGCCAGTACCTCGATTACCGAACTGGAGCGCCAGACCAGTTGCCAACTGTTCGACCGCGCCGGCAAGCGCTTGAGCCTCAACGCATTGGGGCGCCAGTTGCTGCCCCAAGCGGTCGCGCTGCTGGATCAGGCCAAAGAAATCGAAGACTTGCTCAACGGCAAATCCGGTTTTGGCTCACTGACTGTGGGCGCAACCCTGACCATTGGTAACTATTTGGCCACGTTGCTGATCGGCAGCTTCATGCAGGCCCATCCCGAGAGCCAAGTGAAACTGATCGTACAAAACACGGCGCATATCGTGCAGCAAGTAACCCACTATGAAATTGATCTGGGTCTAATTGAAGGCGACTGTAGCCATCCGGACATCGAAGTACAGAGCTGGGTGGAAGATGAACTGGTGGTGTTTTGTGCACCGCAGCATCCGTTGGCTACCCGGGGTCATGCCACCCTGCAGGAGCTGACCCGCGAAGCATGGATCCTGCGTGAGCAAGGGTCCGGCACGCGCCTCACCTTCGATCAGGCGATGCGCCATCACCAAAGTGCGCTCAACATTCGCCTTGAGCTGGAGCACACCGAAGCGATCAAGCGCGCCGTCGAATCGGGGCTAGGCATTGGTTGCATCTCCCGCCTGGCACTGCGCGACGCCTTTCGACGTGGCAGTTTGGTTGCGGTTGAAACCCCCGAACTGGACCTTGCGCGGCAGTTTTACTTCATCTGGCATAAAAAGAAGTACCAGACCTCTGCCATGCGCGAGTTTTTGGACCTGTGCCGCGCATTCACCGCCGGCGTACACCGCAGCGACGAGATCGTACTGCCTAATATTGCTTAAAGCAGGATCACCGCCCACACCACTGCAATCAGGGTCAGCACCACAAACTGCGCGGCGCTGCCCATGTCTTTGGCGTTTTTCGACAGCGGGTGCAAGTCGAGGGAGATACGGTCGATCGCCGCTTCGATGGCCGAGTTAATCAACTCAACAATCAGGGCCAACAAGCAAACCGCAATTAATAACGCGCGCTCTACCCGACTGACACTTAGGAAAAACGTCAACGGGATCAGCACCACGTTGAGCAACACCAACTGACGAAACGCTGCTTCGCCGGTAAAGGCCGCACGCAGGCCGTCCAACGAATAGCCGCCAGCGTTCAAAATCCGTTTAAAACCGGTTTTCCCTTTAAAAGGCGACATAGATAAGTAACTGCGTAAGAAATGAGAAAAGGACGCTAGATCACGCATCGTCAAAAAAGCGTGAAGAGCGGCCGATTAATGGCTCGAAATTGACTCCAGTTGTTGCAAAAGCAACGCCGCCTGGGTGCGAGTTCGTACCCCCAGTTTGCGGAAAATCGCCGTCACGTGAGCCTTGATGGTCGCTTCCGACACGCTCAGCTCATAAGCAATCTGCTTGTTCAACAAACCTTCACAGACCATGGTCAGCACTCGAAACTGCTGCGGTGTCAAACTGGCTAACCCTTCGCTGGCCGCTTTGGCTTCAGCAGACACTTGAACCTCTTCAAATGCCTGGGGCGGCCACGACACATCGCCATCCAGCACCACGCGCACGGCTTGTTGAATCTGTTCCAGAGAGCTGGACTTCGGAATAAATCCGCTGGCACCGAACTCTCGGGAGCGTACCATCACCGACGCATCTTCCTGGGCAGAAACCATGACCACAGGGATTTGCGGGTATTGCCCGCGCAACAGTACCAACCCGGAAAACCCGTAGGCACCCGGCATGTTCAAATCGAGTAGCACCAGATCCCAATCCGCCTTGATGGCCAGCTGTTTTTCCAGCTCGGCAATACTGGCGACCTCTACCAGACGAACATCCGGTCCCAGCCCCAATGTCACCGCCTGATGCAAGGCGCTGCGGAACAAGGGATGGTCGTCGGCAATCAGGATTTCGTATGTGGCCATTTTTTAAATGATCCCGTTTCAGGCGAGTACTGAGTCATTCCAGTATCCGCTAAGGCAACTTGAGCAACAGTGTCAACACAGTGCGTCAAAGGGCGCGTTTTACGCTAAACGTCGCGAAATATAAGGGTTTGAACAGCAACAGCGCCCGAATCGGCGCCAAGCATGCCCAGCGAATGCAAGAGGGTCAAGGATAAAACCGATGTCGTCTTTGAGCCCTGTCAGACATTCAGCACACCTGCAAGGCCGCGACTCTTTGACACACCCTGTCATTGCCGAAAATTGTAGCGCTACTTCTTTAGTCTATTGAGAGCGATTCTGACGAAGGTCTTTTACAGAAAACGTCCAGCTCACGATGCGCTGCGCTGCTTTCGTTGATCGGCAACTGATTGCGGGCATCGAGATAGTGCTGACTGAACACATCGAAGTAAGCGTCAAGCGCAGTGGAGGCCTGGGTGTCGCCGGCCAGATCAAGGCACAGACTCGCGACTTCGGCGGTGCATAAATGCTCGCTGCGGGTAGAGCGGCGCAGCCGATAGCGCGACAAACGTTCGGGCAACAGGCTCAGGATCGGCAACCGATCAAAGTAAGGGCTTTTGCGAAAGATCTTGCGCGCTTCCGTCCAGGTAGCATCCAGCAGGATAAACAACGGACGCTTGGCAGTGTCGAGTTTAACGCTGTGGGTCACGCGTTCAGGCTCTACATATTCCCCAGGAAACACCAGATAAGGTTGCCATTGCGGGTCGGACAGTAATGCCAGCAAGCCTGGATCGGTGTCAGTGCGCGACCAAATGAAGGCATAGTTATCGCTCACCACATCCGCAATCAACCACCCGGTATTACTCGGCTTGAACACTTCCTTTTTGGTCATGATCAGGCACACGCCCGCCCGCGTGCTGACCTGCGGTCGCCAACGGCACAAGCAATGACTCGCGATCACGCGGCAGGTAGGGCAACGGGGCGCGCGAGAGCCGCGTGACAAGTAGGGTTTGGTGCTTTCCTCTTCTCGCTCGTCTCGTAAACGGGCGACTGCATTCGGGGAAAAAGTCATCAGGGTCATGTTTTTTACTTAGGGGGGCAGATCGTCCGTCGCCTCGGGTGAGCGCAGGAACCGATTCGCTGAACAAAGGCGCGCAGTCTAACAGAGGCCATGCCCTGACGGAGCCGCCCATGACGTGAGGCATTTCCTGACAGCGCAGGCTGACCTATACTCCCGCGCCACTGAACGCATAGACCTGTGGCGGGTCAAAGCCTGCGTCACTGAATCAGGAGAGTTTCATGCTGCGCTATATCATTCCGACCGTTGCTCTATTGCTCGCACTGCCTTTAGGCGCACAAGCGGCCTCTCTTGCAGAATTCAACCTGAACAAAAACCTGCTCAAAGTTGCCGAAAAAAATAACGAAGGCAAACCACGGGCGATCAACGCCGACTTGCTGGACAAAGGTTTCACCGTTGAAGGCAAGGTACTGATCAACAACCTTGAAGCAAGTCCGAACCTCGCAGCCCAGATGCGCTCCGCACCTGAAGCGGCCATCCCCCAACTGGGCCGCAGTGTTTGCAGCAATCCAGGCTTCCGCAAGCTGATGGCCAAGGGGGCAATCATGCGTTTCAACATCAGGGAATATAAAACCAACAAGCCCGTGTTGGTTCAGGACATCGGCGCCGACAACTGTCAGCGCAAGAAATAACGGTTTAGCACTGTATCCCCGCACGCCGTACTCCGATACGGCGTGATCACTCCCTGCGTTTTTAACGATTCTTCATGCGCTTCAAGTAATTAGCGGTTGCCAGCCTCAGCGGTGCAAGACCATCATCAGGCCATCACTTTTGACACTGTGTGTCTGCGCTGTCTCATTCGCAGCGCCCAAAGGATGTTGTGCTGAAGGAGTCGTACATGCCTGATCAATCCCATGAGCCCCTGCCTTTCGAATCTGAGCACTTGAGCCTTGAAATTGCGGCGCAAGTAGACGCTCAACTGCAGTTGATAGCCCCTGAGAGCCCAAACCGCGCGCTCTATCGCGAAATGCTGATGACCGTGTTGCGCATGGCACACGACGACCTTGATCGCTGGAATGCCAAAATCACACTGCAAGCCATACGCGAACTGGAAAAGACTTTCCGGGTACTGGAGCAGTTCCGGGGCCGACGCAAAGTGACAGTCTTTGGTTCTGCGCGAACCCCCATTGAAGATCCGCTGTATGCATTAGCCCGAGAAGTAGGGGCCACGCTTGCCCGATCAGACTTCATGGTCATCACCGGCGGCGGTGCTGGCATCATGGCAGCCGCCCATGAAGGCGCAGGCGCTGATCACAGCCTGGGCTTCAACATCACCCTGCCCTTCGAACAGCGCGCCAACCCCACCATTCTCGGCACGCCCAATCTGCTGGCGTTTCACTTCTTCTTCACGCGCAAACTGTTCTTCATCAAAGAGGCAGACGGGCTGGTAATGTGCCCCGGAGGTTTCGGCACGCTGGATGAAGTGCTGGAAGTGCTGACGCTGATTCAAACGGGAAAGACGCCGCTTGTACCTGTGGTGCTGCTGGACATACCAGGCGGAACCTTCTGGCAAAGCGCGCTGGACTTCGTTCGCGACCATCTCGAAGCCAATCATTACATCTTGCCCAACGATCTCAAACTGATGCGACTGGTTCACACCCCTGAAGAAGCCGTGGCGGAGATCAATCAGTTCTATAACAACTTCCACTCCACCCGCTGGCTGAACAAAATATTTGCCGTGCGCATGAAACGTCCGCTTACAGAAGAGGCGTTGCATGAAGTTCAACAAGCGTTTGCAGACATTTGCCTGAGCGATGGTTTCCACCAGCAGATTGACGATGAGCCGGACTTCAACCATTTGACTCGTTTAAGTTTTGCGTTCAGTGGCCGCAATCAAGGCCGCCTGCGTGAATTGGTTGATTTTATAAACCTGTCACGCAACTGGGCTGAACAACGGAATGCTGACTGTAGCCAAGGGATGGGAACAACCTGCATTTAACGCAATGCAGTGGAACCGGGGGACTTACCGCTCAACACTGCCTTTGCCAGCGACAGCAGCTGTTATCTGTCGCTGGCAAGGGGGGGGGACGCGTGCTAATCATCACACTCCCGACCGCTAAGCAGTCGGCTAATCATTTCAAGCGAATAGCCGCGATAGCTCAAGAAACGCCCCTGACGAGCGCGCTCCTTGAGGTCTTCGGGCATGCACCCTGAAAACTTTCGCTGCCACGTATCCTTTAGCTGCTCCTGCCAGTTGATTTCAGACTCACGTAATGCTTCTTCCACATCCCCACGCGATAACCCCCGCTGGTTAAGCTCTTCACGAATACGTAAAGGGCCGTAACCGGAACGGGCGCGATAGCGGATATAGCTTTCGAGGTAACGCGACTCTGACAACAGCCCCTCTTCCGTTAAACGGTCGAGGGCGATGTCGATCATCTCAGGACAAGCGCCGCGCTGACGCAACTTGCGCGTCAGCTCAACTCGACCGTGCTCGCGGCGGGCGAGCAGGTCCATTGCGGATCGCCGAATGGCGGTGAGGTCTTCCAGAACAGCTGTCATGGCTCAATCAGTTGCTGTCGTCGTCCGAACCGGTGTTTTCAAGCTCCATCTCGGCCGCTTCCTGCTCCGCAGCCGCTTGCTTGGCCGCCTTGCTCATTTTTGGCATGACTTTCATTTCAGCCAGTTCGCTTTCAGTCTTAGGGCCAAGCAGCTTGTCCCGCAGTTGTTTCTCAAGAGTGGCCTTGATGTCCGGGTTCTCATCGAGGAACTTGGCCGAGTTGGCCTTGCCCTGACCGATTTTGCTGCCCTGGTAGCTGTACCAGGCACCGGCTTTTTCAACGAAACCGTGCAATACGCCCAGCTCGATCATCTCGCCATTGAGGTAGATACCCTTGCCATACAGAATCTGGAATTCTGCCTGGCGGAAGGGTGGCGCCACTTTGTTCTTGACCACTTTGACCCGGGTTTCGCTACCGACTACCACGTCGCCTTCTTTCACCGCACCAGTACGACGGATGTCCAGTCGAACCGAAGCGTAGAACTTCAGGGCGTTACCACCGGTAGTGGTTTCCGGGCTACCAAACATCACACCGATTTTCATACGGATCTGGTTGATGAAGATCACCAGGCAGTTGGCGTTTTTGATGTTGCCGGTAATTTTGCGCAGGGCTTGCGACATCAAGCGGGCTTGCAGACCCACGTGGGTATCGCCCATGTCGCCTTCAATTTCTGCTTTAGGTGTCAGTGCCGCCACGGAGTCGATAATGATCACGTCAACCGCATTGGAGCGCACCAGCATGTCGGTGATTTCCAGTGCCTGTTCGCCGGTATCAGGCTGCGAAACCAGCAGATCGTCAACGTTCACACCAAGCTTGGCGGCATACTCAGGGTCCAGTGCATGCTCGGCATCGACGAATGCGCAGGTGGCGCCCGCTTTTTGAGCTTGTGCGATAACGGACAGGGTCAAGGTCGTTTTACCGGAAGACTCCGGACCGTAGATCTCAACAATACGGCCCTTTGGCAGACCGCCAATGCCCAGCGCGATGTCTAGACCCAGCGAACCGGTAGAGATAGCCGGAATGGCCTGGCGGTCCTGATCGCCCATCAGCATCACGGCGCCTTTGCCGAATTGACGTTCGATCTGACCCAAGGCCGCAGCCAAGGCTTTCTTCTTGTTGTCGTCCATTAAAGTCCTCTCGTAATCAATAAGGCCTAGCGGCCGATAACTGTATAAGTAGCCAGTATTATTCCACAGGGTTTCAGGATCGCCTACCCCTGATTTTTTATTTCGCTTACCGTTCGGCGTATTAACCCTTCCAGAGCCGCTTTAACAGTTTGTCGGCGGACGTCGTCGCGATCTCCCGGGAAGTGCCTGCACTCGGCAGAAACTTCACTGCCAACCCCCCACGCCAACCAGACGGTGCCTACCGGTTTGTCCGGAGAACCGCCGCCCGGCCCGGCAACACCGCTGACCGCAACGGAAAAACGCGCGCCACTCTGCGCTTGTGCGCCACGTGCCATGGCCTCTACCACTTCACGGCTGACAGCGCCGACTTGGCCGAATAATGGCTCGGGCACTTGCAATTGCCTGGTTTTCTGCTGATTGGAATAGGTCACAAACCCGGCTTCAAACCAGGCCGAACTGCCTGCGATACGGGTAATGGCTTCTGCAATTGCACCACCGGTGCATGATTCGGCCGTCGTGACCTGCGCATTAAGAACCTGCAACTGACGCCCAAGTTCAGCCGCAAGCTGAGTTAATTCGTCCACGATCGCCTCCTTTTAAGCGCTCACTCGGGCCACTAAGCTACACGACCCACATTCGGCTCGCCACGGGCCGGGCATGACCTCAGGAAGTGAATGTCACACAGCTCGCCAAGGCTAGCCGTCAACCCCCAAACGCTTTGCGGCCCAACGCTGATACAGGCTGATGGCAGCATCTGCACCCGCCAACGCGGTCAAACATCCCAAGGCGCCTGCCGCCCACACCGACATGCCTGCCGAATAAAGCAGCATGAACGTCGAGACACCGCACACCATGCAAGCTCCAGAGCGCAACGCCAGGCGGCGCACCAGCGGCCAACCGCTGGCGCCTTCTTTGTCTGCGCGCCACATTTCTCCAAAAATACCGCCTACCAGTGCCAGAAGAATGACCAGCAACACCGGCATATCCAACAAAACTTGCGGATCATTCATCGCTTCATCACTCCTGAGTCCTTATCGAAAAGCGTCAATGTCTGACTTTTAGGCTGAACACTTGACGCTCCTCTCGCACCACATCCTTGCGTAAGGTCGACCTCTGCAGCCAGAAACCAAGACTATGCCTGTATGAATATACAGTCAATGCACTGATGCATATTTCTTGTTTTCACTTATCTGAGTCAGCACGAATCGCTGGACGGGCAGGAAATATCCTTAGGATAGAAAAGGCCTATTGACAGTAGGCCTTGGCGGGGAAACAGGTCTAACGGGCGTACATGCCCCACCAAAACACATGACCGAGAATCACCAGTTGCTCGTCCTCAAGGTCGGCATAGTGATAATCCTCATCCGGATACTCGTCGCGGTTAAAGCTGCGCAAACGCAGACCTGATGCCAGGCGGTACAGCTGTTTTACTCGAAGCTCGCCATTGTGGTTGATTGCATAAAGATCGCCATCCACGACATCGTCCATTGAACGTTTCCCGGCGTTGACCCCAACTGTTGCGCCGTCACGCAGGACCGGCAGCATACTGTCGCCGCGAACCGTTACACATTTCGCTTGATCGAACTGCACGCCATTGTGGCGCAGGCTGCGCTTCCCAAAACGCAATTTGGCCCGCTCACTTTCCTCGATGGCAAAACGCCCCGAGCCTGCCGCGAGCTCAACTTGGCGCAAGAACGGAATCGACACCTCATCGTCAGCCACGGGGGTATCGTCATCCCACAGGCAAATATCACGCAGCTCCGGATGCAGCGGCTCGGCGTAAGGCGCAGGGTCCTCACGACCGCGCAGACGGTCGGTGCTGATATTGAAATAAGCGGCTATTTTTGAAAGATGACGGTCAGACGGTTCGGCAATCTTGCCACTCAAAATTCTGGACAACGTGGATTGCGGGACACCCGTGATGCGGTGCAACGCCATGGCACTGATGTGGTGCCGCGCGAGCAACTCTTTAAGGACGATTGAAACAGTACGTTTAGGCATGCGCGGAATATTGCTGGGCAAGCACCCGGTTGGCAAATCCTAATTCTTCTCTTTATAGCAACACGCCGGACTGACCCCAGCATGCCTGTAGATGCAAGGCGCTGGCATGTTAACCTTGCGCCCATTGCCATAAAGCTGTGCCTGGCACCCGCTTTTCACTCCTCTCTATAAATGAATCCGCCTAAGCCCTGATGAGTAAAAATACTTCCGACCTGTCCTCTCACACACCGATGATGCAGCAGTACTGGCGCCTGAAAAACCAGCACCCTGATCAGCTGATGTTCTATCGCATGGGCGACTTTTACGAGATCTTCTACGAAGATGCGAAGAAGGCCGCCAAGCTACTGGACATCACCCTCACGGCACGTGGGCAGTCGGCGGGGCAGGCGATTCCGATGTGCGGCATTCCTTACCACGCGGCTGAAGGTTATCTGGCCAAACTGGTCAAGCTTGGCGAGTCAGTGGTGATTTGCGAACAGGTTGGCGACCCAGCCACCAGCAAAGGGCCGGTCGAGCGTCAAGTGGTGCGGATCATCACGCCGGGAACTGTCAGCGATGAGGCGCTGCTAGACGAGCGCCGTGACAATTTGATTGCCGCAGTGCTAGGCGATGAACGTTTGTTTGGACTGGCCGTCCTGGATATCACCAGCGGCAATTTTTCGGTGGTGGAAATCAAGGGCTGGGAAAACCTGCTGGCTGAGCTGGAGCGCATCAATCCGGTGGAGCTGATGATCCCGGATGACTGGCCTCAAGGCCTGCCTGCCGAGAAGCGCCGCGGTGTTCGTCGTCGTGCACCGTGGGATTTTGAACGCGATTCGGCACTCAAAAGCCTGTGTCAGCAGTTCTCCACCCAAGATCTCAAGGGTTTTGGCTGCGAAAACCTGACCTTGGCCATCGGCGCGGCCGGTTGCTTGCTCAGCTACGCCAAGGAGACCCAACGCACTGCCCTGCCCCATTTACGCAGTCTGCGTCATGAGCGCCTGGACGACACCGTGGTGCTGGATGGCGCCAGCCGCCGTAATCTTGAGCTGGACACCAACCTTGCGGGCGGCCGCGACAATACACTGCAATCGGTAGTCGATCGTTGTCAGACGTCCATGGGCAGCCGCTTGCTGACGCGCTGGCTGAATCGTCCATTGCGCGATTTGCCGGTGTTGCTGGCACGCCAGACCTCGATTACTTGCCTGCTGGACGGCTATCGCTTCGAGCGCCTGCAGCCTCAGCTCAAGGAGATAGGCGATCTGGAGCGCATTCTGGCGCGTATCGGCCTGCGTAACGCTAGGCCCCGCGATTTGGCGCGTCTGCGTGACGCGCTGGCCGCACTGCCTGAACTGCAAGACGCCTTGCTCGATCTGCACGCGCCGCACTTGCAGCAACTGGCTGTTACCACCAGCACGTACCCCGAATTGGCAGCGCTGCTCGACAAAGCGATTATTGATAATCCGCCTGCGGTCATTCGCGACGGCGGCGTGCTGAAAACCGGCTACGATGCCGAGCTGGATGAACTCCAAGCCCTCAGTGAAAACGCCGGTCAATTCCTGATTGATCTGGAAGCCCGTGAAAAAGCCCGCACCGGGTTGGCCAACCTCAAGGTCGGCTACAACCGCGTGCACGGTTATTTCATCGAACTACCTAGCAAACAGGCGGAACAGGCGCCTGCGGATTACATCCGCCGTCAGACCCTCAAAGGTGCCGAGCGGTTTATCACCCCCGAACTGAAAGCCTTCGAAGACAAGGCCCTGTCAGCCAAAAGCCGGGCGCTGGCTCGCGAAAAAATGCTCTACGAAGCACTTCTCGAGACTTTGATCGGGGAGCTGCCGCCGCTGCAAGACACCGCCGCCGCACTGGCCGAACTGGACGTGCTGAGCAACTTGGCCGAGCGAGCACTGAACCTCGACCTCAATTGCCCGCGGTTTGTTGAAGAACCGTGCATGCGTATTCAACAAGGCCGTCATCCGGTGGTGGAGCAAGTATTGACCACCCCTTTTGTGGCCAACGACTTGGCGCTGGATGACATCACACGCATGCTGGTCATTACCGGGCCGAACATGGGTGGTAAATCCACTTACATGCGGCAAACCGCATTGATCGTGCTGCTGGCGCACATTGGCAGTTTTGTGCCCGCCGCCAGCTGCGAACTGTCGCTGGTCGACAGGATTTTCACGCGCATTGGTTCCAGCGACGACCTGGCCGGTGGCCGTTCTACCTTTATGGTGGAAATGAGCGAAACTGCCAATATTCTGCACAACGCCACTGAGCGCAGTTTGGTGCTGATGGATGAAGTGGGACGAGGCACAAGCACCTTCGACGGTTTGTCGCTGGCTTGGGCTGCGGCAGAACGTCTCGCTCAATTACGCGCCTATACGCTATTCGCCACGCACTATTTCGAACTGACAGTACTGCCAGAAAGCGAGCCGCTGGTGGCCAACGTGCATTTGAGTGCCACCGAGCACAACGAACGCATTGTTTTCTTGCACCACGTATTACCCGGCCCCGCGAGTCAAAGCTACGGCCTGGCGGTCGCCCAGCTGGCGGGGGTTCCGGCGAATGTCATCACCCGCGCCCGCGAGCATTTGAGCCGCCTGGAGACCACCAGCCTGCCCCATGAAGTGCCTGCCCCGACTCCTGGCAAACAATCAGCGCCCCAGCAAAGCGATATGTTTGCTAGCCTTGCGCATCCGGTGCTGGACGACCTTGCCAAGCTTGATCTTGACGAGATGACGCCACGCAAAGCCCTTGATTTGCTCTACACATTAAAGACACGCATCTAACCATGCGATAGAATCGCGCGCGGTTTGGGTTGCTACTGGCCTTTTAGCCTGGTCAATAGATACCACTCCCGAACCTGGCGAACCCGACCTGGAAGGGCTTCGCTGCCGCCGCCTGAGGAGAAAATTAGAAATGACCTTCGTCGTCACCGACAACTGCATCAAGTGCAAGTACACCGACTGCGTAGAAGTCTGTCCGGTGGACTGCTTTTACGAAGGCCCGAACTTCCTGGTGATTCACCCGGACGAGTGCATTGACTGCGCGCTTTGTGAGCCTGAATGCCCGGCGCAAGCCATCTTCTCGGAAGATGAAGTGCCAGCGGGTATGGAAAATTTCATTCAGTTGAATGTCGAGCTGGCGGAAATCTGGCCAAACATCACTGAGCGTAAAGACCCTCTGCCTGACGCTGCCGAGTGGGATGGCAAAAAAGGCAAGATCGCTGATCTAGAGCGCTGATTCACGCTGCACTAAAAAGCCCCGACTCATATGAGCCGGGGCTTTTTACGTTTCAGCGTTTCTTGCAGTTTTCTCGCTATCCCAGGTTGCAGCTTCGTGTCTCATCAGCGACTGCAGCGCATGCCTGGCTTGTCGCTGACGAACAGGCCAAAGGGTTTAGCCTGCGATGTCGCACCCCGTGGCTTCTTGCAATTGCTCACGGGTAACGCCCGACGCAAGCTCTACCAGCTTAAGACCTTGGTCGGTGACATCCAGAACCCCCAAATCGGTGATGATACGATCCACTACACCCACACCGGTCAGCGGTAAATCGCACTGTTTGAGCAATTTATGGGCCCCGCCTTTGGCAGTGTGCTCCATCAGCACCACCACGCGCTTTACCCCAGCCACCAGATCCATGGCACCTCCCATGCCCTTGACCATCTTGCCGGGAATCATCCAGTTGGCCAGATCACCGTTCTCGGACACTTGCATCGCACCCAGGATCGACAGATTGATGTGGCCACCGCGAATCATCGCGAAAGAGTCGGCACTGTTAAAGAAGCTGCTACCGGGTAGCGTAGTGATGGTTTGCTTGCCGGCGTTGATCAAGTCGGCATCGACTTCATCTTCAGTGGGAAACGGGCCGATACCTAACAAACCGTTCTCACTTTGTAGCCACACATCCATGCCTTGCGGAATATAGTTGGCAACCAGTGTCGGCAAACCGATTCCCAGGTTGACGTAAAAACCATCCTGCAATTCTTGGGCGGCGCGGTGCGCCATTTCTTCACGAGTCCAGGCCATGATCAGGCGCTCCGCACAGTGCGTTGTTCGATGCGTTTCTCCGGGGCGGCATTGAGAATCAACCGCTGCACGTAGATCCCGGGCAAATGAACCTGATCGGGGTCGATTTCGCCAATTTCAACGATTTCTTCCACCTCGACCACGCACACTTTGGCCGCCATCGCGGCCAGCGGATTGAAATTGCGCGCGGTCTTATTGAACAGCAGATTGCCTGATTTATCGGCTTTCCAGGCTTTAACCAGCGCAACGTCTGCCCGCAATGAGCGTTCCATAACGTACCACTCGCCATCGAACTCGCGGGTTTCCTTGCCTTCGGCCACCAGGGTTCCGTAGCCGGTTTTAGTGAAGAACGCCGGAATGCCTGCACCACCGGCACGGAGTTTTTCAGCCAGCGTGCCTTGCGGGGTGAACTCAAGTTCCAATTCGCCCGCCAGGTACTGACGCTCGAACTCCTTGTTTTCGCCTACGTAAGAAGAAATCATTTTGCGGATTTGCCGCGTGGTCAACAGCTGGCCCAAGCCAAACCCGTCAACACCGGCGTTGTTGCTGATGACAGTCAGTTCGCGCTTGCCGGTGTCACGCAATGCAGCGATCAACGCCTCTGGAATCCCGCACAGTCCAAACCCCCCCACGGCCAGGGTCATGCCGTCTTCGACGAGCCCCTGCAAGGCGGATTCAGCACTCGAGTAAATCTTATTCACTTGTTATTCCTCGAATTCACCACGGCGCGCCTGGCGCCGATGGCCTGCTTGCTTTAGTCGAGGGCGGGCACCGCTGAAAACGGCTGTTGCCGACCCTCCGATCTTGGCTGCTCCGGCCTTTGGCCAGAGCGTTGCCCGAGTGTAGGGGAAGGCGACGCGGGAACTCTAGCCATGAGTGACCATGGCATCGAAATAAATGCAGGGCGTGTCGCGCTGGTACAACTCTTTGACGGACTAATCCGCTCAGGACTACAGCCGTTAACCAACTGGTAACAATTGACCTACAAAATACGTAGCTCGCTAACTTTAAACCCACGGCCTAGACGTATATAAAGACCGCCGCGGTTCTAAAAGTCTTACAGACAAAATCTTCTCTCACCTTATGGCTGTAGAGAACTAGACTCAGATTCGGTTTTGTCTGATGTTCGCAAGCCAGGGTTCAGACGCAACATATCCAGACCCACGTCGACCCAGGACTCTGCCTCTTTATGAAGCTCAAAACTGTCGGGAACCAGCAGCCATTGCCCGAGAAGACCGTCGATATAGGCGTGAAAACAAATGGCAGCACGGCGCACGTCGAGTGTTTTGGGGAGTTGCTGTCGATGAATCGCATTGCTCAAGGTCAGCTCGATCCGAGTATTGCAGTCGATCATCGCCACTTGGCGCTGACGGCGCAAATCGCACATTTCGTCAGTGAATTCGCACTTATGAAACAAAATCTCATTAATCCGCCGAGTTTTTGGATCAATTGCCACTTGGTGAAACAAATGGATCAACAGCTTGCGCATGCAGCCAAGCGGGTCGACTTCGTCCTGATTCTCACAGGCCTCGGCCAGCGCATCCAAAGGCTCGTGCAAGCTGTCCAGCATGGCTTGAACCACATCAGCCTTATTGCTGAAGTGCCAGTAAATCGCGCCTCGGGTCACCCCGGCCAACGTTGCGATATCCGCCAGCGTGGTGCGCGCAACGCCTCGCTCATAAAAAGCCCTTTCGGCCGCTTCGAGGATCGCACTGCGGGTTTCCTGAGCTTCTTCTTTGGTACGACGCACCATGGCAATAAAAACCTCAATCAGGGTGGTCTTGACGACTCTGAAAAGCCCTCAAAACCTATATCGGGTGGCGTTTGTTGTGCCTTATCCCGGCCTACACTTCACGCATTGAAAGGGGTTGCGGCATGCCTTTAACGACACAACCCCGCTATTTACAAACAGACACGAATGTAAGTATATTCCTTAGCAAGCTACTTATCCACCCGGAACAGCTTTCTTTACCCTTCCACTATTCTTGTGCGCTTTCGCGTGCCTGACCCGAGGATTTTCATGCAATTCAAGCCAGCTGTTACCGCTCTGGTTGCCGCCGTCGCCCTTGCATCGCTGCTCAGCGGATGCAAAAAGGAAGAAGCGGCACCTGCCCCACAAATCCCTCAGGTCGGTGTTGTCACGCTGAAAGCTCAGCCCTTTACCTTGACCACCGATCTTCCAGGCCGAACGACGTCTTACCGTTCTGCGGAGGTTCGCCCACAGGTAAACGGGATTATTCTCAAGCGTTTGTTCAAGGAAGGCTCTGACGTCAAAGTCGGTCAACAGCTGTATCAAATTGACCCGGCCATCTATGAAAGTGCCGTTTTGAGCGCACGCGCGACGTTACAATCGGCCAAATCCCTGGCTGACCGCTACAAGCAATTGGTCGCAGAACAAGCCGTCAGCCGTCAGGAATACGACAACGCTGAAGCTGCGCGCCTTGAAGCGGAGGCCACGCTGAACACAGCCCAGGTCAACCTGCGTTACACCAAGGTATTGGCACCTCTGACGGGGCGCATCGGCCGCTCGCTGTATACCGAAGGTGCATTGGTCACCAGCGGTCAGGCGAATGCGCTGGCAGTGATCACCCAACTTGACCCGATCTATGTCGACGTGACTCAGTCTTCGGTTGAAATGCTGGAGCTGCGCAAAGATTTGGCCGATGGCCGCCTCAAGAAAGCCGGCGAAAACGCCGCCAAGGTCAAGCTGACACTGCCGGACGGCAGTGAATATGGTCGTGAAGGTCGCCTTGAATTCAGCGAAGTCTCGGTCGATGAAACCACTGGTTCCGTGACCTTGCGCGCGGTGTTCCCGAACCCTGATGAAATCCTGTTGCCGGGCATGTTCGTGCACGCACAATTGGAAGCCGGTATCGACAGCAATGCGATCCTGGCGCCTCAAGTGGGCGTGACCCATAACCTTAAAGGCCAACCGACAGCATTGATCGTCGGCCCGGACAACAAGGTTGAGTTGCGCGTGCTTGAAGCATCCCGCACCGTGGGCAGCGACTGGTTGGTCGAGAAAGGCCTGAACCCGGGCGACCGCCTGATTACTGACGGCCTGCAATTCATCAAGCCTGGCGTTGAAGTCAAAATCTTGGAAAAACCACAAGGCACAACCCCGGCATCTGCCCCGGCAACAGAAAAAGCTGCAGGCAGTAAAGGGGAGTAAACCATGTCGAAATTTTTTATCGACCGTCCGATTTTCGCTTGGGTAATCGCCCTGGTGATCATGTTGGTCGGGGCACTTTCGATACTGAAACTGCCAATTAACCAGTACCCGAGCATTGCGCCACCGGCCATCTCGATCTCCGTGACCTATCCGGGTGCTTCGGCACAAACCGTACAGGACACCGTGGTTCAGGTGATTGAGCAGCAGCTCAACGGTATTGACCACCTGCGTTATGTGTCGTCTGAAAGCAACTCCGACGGCAGCATGACCATCACCGCGACCTTCGAGCAAGGCACTGACCCTGACACCGCTCAGGTGCAGGTGCAGAACAAGCTCAACCTGGCGACCCCGCTGCTGCCTCAAGAAGTTCAGCAGCAAGGTATCCGTGTGACCAAGGCAGTGAAAAACTTCCTGATGGTTATCGGTGTGGTGTCTGAAGACGGCAGCATGAACAAGGATGACTTGTCCAACTACATTGTCTCCAACATGCAGGACCCGATCTCCCGTACCGAAGGTGTGGGTGACTTTCAGGTGTTTGGTGCCCAGTACGCCATGCGTATCTGGCTCGACCCGGCCAAGCTGAATAAGTACAACCTGACCCCGGTGGATGTTAAGTCCGCCATTTCCTCGCAGAACGTACAGGTGTCTTCCGGACAACTGGGCGGCCTGCCAGCGGTCAAAGGTCAGGAGCTGAACGCCACCATCATCGGCAAAACGCGCCTGCAAACAGCCGAAGAGTTCAAAAAGATCCTGCTCAAGGTCAACACCGACGGCTCGCAAGTGCGCCTGCACGATGTTGCCGAAGTCGGTCTGGGCGGCGAAAACTACAGCATCAGCGCACAGTACAACGGCAAGCCATCTTCTGGCCTTGCAATTAAGCTGGCGACCGGTGCCAACGCCCTGGACACCGCCAAGGCACTGCACAAAACCATCGACGACCTGGCTCCGTTTTTCCCGCCTGGCATGAAAGTGGTTTACCCGTACGACACTACACCCGTGGTATCGGCCTCGATCAAAGGTGTGGTTGAAACGCTGGTTGAAGCAGTTGCGCTGGTGTTCCTGGTAATGTTCCTGTTCCTGCAAAACTTCCGCGCCACCATCATCACCACGATGACAGTGCCGGTGGTATTGCTCGGTACATTCGGGATCCTGGCTGCGGCCGGCTTCAGTATCAACACATTGACCATGTTCGGCATGGTACTGGCCATCGGCTTGCTGGTGGACGACGCCATCGTGGTGGTGGAAAACGTCGAACGGGTCATGAGCGAAGAAGGGCTGCCGCCCAAAGAAGCCACCAAAAAGTCCATGGAGCAAATCCAGGGTGCACTGGTCGGTATTGCGTTGGTGCTGTCGGCGGTACTGCTGCCTATGGCGTTCTTCAGCGGCTCTACCGGTGTGATTTACAAACAGTTCTCGATCACTATTGTTTCGGCGATGGCGCTGTCGGTACTGGTTGCCCTGATCTTCACCCCGGCCTTGTGCGCCACCATGCTCAAGCCGGTCAAGAAAGGCGATCATGGCGAAAACAAGCGCGGCTTCTTCGGCTGGTTCAACCGCACTTTCGACAGCGGCGTAAAACGCTACGAGAAAGGCGTGGGCAGCATCTTGCGTCACAAGGCGCCGTATTTGCTGGCGTACGTGTTGATCGTCGTAGGCATGGTGTTCCTGTTTACGCGCATTCCGACTTCGTTCCTGCCGGAAGAAGACCAGGGCGTGCTCTTCGCCCAGGTGCAAACCCCGGCCGGCACGACTGCAGAACGCACTCAACTGGTCATTGACCGTATGCGTGAGTACTTACTGACCGATGAATCGGCGGCGGTATCCTCTGTCTTTACCGTAAACGGCTTTAACTTTGCGGGCCGCGGTCAAAGCTCCGGTCTGGCGTTCATCATGCTCAAACCGTGGGGCGAGCGTGATGCCGACAACAGCGTGTTTGCCCTGGCTGCACGTGCTCAGGCGCACTTCTCCACCTTCCGCGATGCGATGGTGTTCGCTTTTGCCCCGCCCGCGGTGATGGAGCTGGGTAACGCCACCGGTTTTGACGTTTACCTGCAAGACCGCGCCGGTATCGGCCACGAAAAACTGATGCAAGCCCGTAACCAGTTTTTGGGTATGGCTTCGCAGAGCAAAATCCTGGCAGGCGTGCGCCCTAACGGCTTGAACGATGAGCCTCAGTACCAACTGGAAATCGATGATGAAGCGGCCCGCGCCCTGGGTGTAGGCCTGAGCGACATCAACAACACCTTGTCCATCGGTCTGGGTGCCAGCTACGTCAACGACTTCATCGACCGTGGTCGTGTGAAGAAGGTCTATCTGCAAGGCGAAGCTGACTCGCGGATGAACCCGGAAGACTTGAAAAAATGGTACGTGCGCAACGATGAAGGGACCATGGTGCCGTTCTCGGCATTCGCCAAGGGCAAGTGGATCTACGGTGCGCCGAAACTCTCGCGTTACAACGGCGTAGAGGCGATGGAAATTCTCGGTGCTCCGGCACCCGGCTACAGCAGTGGTGAAGCCATGGCTGAAGTCGAAGCGCTGGCCAAGAAGTTGCCAGCTGGCGTGGGCATCTCCTGGACCGGCTTGTCTTACGAGGAACGTCTGTCAGGTTCGCAAGCACCTGCCTTGTACGCCATTTCCTTGTTGATGGTCTTCCTGTGCCTTGCGGCGCTGTACGAAAGTTGGTCGATTCCGATTGCCGTGATGCTGGTTGTGCCTCTGGGGATCATCGGTGCATTGCTGGCCACCAGCCTGCGGGGCCTGTCCAACGACGTGTACTTCCAAGTGGGCTTGCTGACGACCATCGGTCTGGCTTCAAAAAACGCCATTCTGATCGTCGAGTTCGCCAAAGAGCTTCACGAACAAGGGCGAACACTGACTGAAGCCGCCATTGAAGCCTGCCGTATGCGTCTGCGTCCGATCATCATGACGTCGCTGGCATTCGTACTGGGTGTTATCCCGCTGGCCATTTCCTCCGGCGCAGGGTCGGGCAGCCAGCACGCCATTGGTACAGGCGTGATCGGCGGCATGATCACTGCAACTGTGCTGGCTGTGTTCTGGGTGCCGCTCTTCTTCGTAGCCGTTTCGTCTTTCGGCAGCGGTAAGGACAAAGACGCGAAACAGAAAGTGGACCTGACTAAAACTCCAAATCAAGAGGCTGGCCAATGAGCAAGTCGCTTCTCGCAGTCGCCGTAGCAGCGTTTACGCTGGGCGGCTGCTCGCTGATCCCTGACTACCAGCGCCCTGACGCGCCGGTAGCAGCGCAGTACCCGCAAGGCCCGGCCTACAAGCCTAATGAAGCACCTGCTCAGGCCGCCGCGGAACAAGGCTGGCGTCAGTTCTTCCATGACCCGGCCCTGCAGCAGTTGATCCAGACAGCGCTGGTGAACAACCGCGACCTGCGTGTCGCGGCCCTGAACATCGATGCGTATGCCGCGCAGTACCGCATCCAGCGTGCGGATCTGTTTCCGGCAGTCACGGCAAATGCCAGTGGCAGCCGTCAGCGGACACCAGCGCGCCTGTCGCAAACCGGCGAGTCCGGCATCACCAGCCAATACTCGGCGACCCTTGCGGTCAGCGCATATGAGCTGGATCTGTTCGGCCGCATCCGCAGCCTGAGCGATCAGGCACTGCAAAATTACTTTGCAACCGAAGAAGCCCGTCGCACTACGCAGATCAGCCTGGTTGCCAGTGTCGCGAATGCCTACTTGACCTGGCAGGCCGACAACGAGCTGCTCAAGCTGACCGAAGACACACTCAGAGCGTTCGACGAGAGCTACAAGCTCACCCTGCGCAGCAATGAAGTCGGTGTGGCTTCAGCGCTGGAAGTCAGCCAGTCGCGCACCTCGGTGGAAAACGCCAAGGTGCAACTGGCGCGCTACACGCGTCAGGTGGCTCAGGATCAGAACAGCCTGGCACTGCTGCTCGGCACGAGCATTCCGCAGGACCTGCCAGCGAGCAAACCACTCGCGGCAGATCTGCTGACAGAAGTACCCGCTGGCCTGCCTTCTGACTTGCTGCAACGCCGTCCGGACATTCTGGAGGCCGAGCACAAGTTGTTGGCCGCCAATGCCAACATCGGCGCTGCCCGTGCAGCGTTCTTCCCAAGCATCAGCCTTACCGCCAATGCCGGGACCTTGAGCCCAGATCTGTCGGGGCTGTTTAAAGGAGGCTCGGGCACCTGGCTGTTCTCGCCGCAAATCAACCTGCCGATCTTCAACGCAGGGGCCTTGCGTGCCAGCCTGGACTACTCGAAAATCCAGAAGGACATTACCGTCTCGCAGTATGAGAAGGCGATCCAGACCGCTTTTCAGGAAGTGTCTGACGGTTTGGCAGCACGCCAGACCTACAGCCAGCAGCTGCAAGCTCAAACGGACTTCGTGAATGCCAACCAGGATTACTACCGGTTAGCCGAACGCCGTTACCGTATCGGGGTCGACAGCAACCTGACGTTCCTCGATGCCCAACGCTCGCTGTTCAGTGCGCAACAATCATTGATCAGCGACCGTCTTTCGCAGCTGACCAGCGAGGTCAATCTGTACAAGGCGCTGGGTGGTGGCTGGTACGAACAGACCGGGCAAAACCGCCCGATCTCGTCCGAGCCGCCAAAAGCCTGATCACGGCACCGTTAGATAACAAACCCGCCTGATGGCGGGTTTGTTCGTTTTAGGCAACAGAGCGCTTCAAGCACACGCACGGACACGCGAATCAAGCGCCCCACTCGTCCGAATGAAACCCATCATTTAAGGCCACAAGCCTCTCTCTATATACGCAGCCACTGCTGCAGCCGTTGTACTGTTCCCGCAAAAACTGCTTAGCCCGTAACGCGTTGGACACGCTAATTGGCAGCCACTGAGTACCAGTCAATTATCCATCTGTTTTTTTGCGCCCCGTCGGCACTGGCTAAAACAGCGGCAGCGCATACAGTCTTCATCGATAACCGGATTTTGTATGCGTGTTTATTACAACAGGCCAGCCAGCGATTCAGGTGATTCGAACCGCTTGGCTGACCCGACCACGGAGGTCATGCAATGGTTAAGAAGATCATCATCGTAGGCGGTGGTGTGGGAGGCACATTACTGGCCAATCAACTGGTCACAAAGCTCTACCCGGAAATACTCCGCGGCGATGTGCAATTGACGTTGCTCTCCAACTCGCCCGATCACTACTACAAGCCCGCCTTCATGTACGTCGCATTCCACCTGTTTTTCAATGACGAACTCAAACGCGCTGAGCGCTCCTTGTTAAGACCTGAAATTGATTTTCGGGTTGAAGAGGTCATCCGCTTCAACTTCAACGATCAAATGCTAGAAACTGCAAGTGGAAAGCGTTTTGGCTATGACTACCTGGTGATTGCTACCGGCTGCATTCCCGCTCCCGAACGGATTGAAGGACTCAAGGAAGCTGGCGATCATTTCTATCAATACGCGCCAGCCCGTCAGTTGGCAGAACGGTTGAGCACCCTCAAAAAAGGCCGGATTTTCATTACCGTGTCTTTCCCGCATACCCCCAATGTGCCTCACCAGTGCGGAATCGCACCGGTAGAGACAACCTTGATGCTCGACGACTTCCTGCGTCGGCGCGGGGTGCGCAATCAAGTCGAGATCGTCTACACCTATCCGACAACCGCGCAGCTGATGCGCAACTGTCTATTCCTGCAACGCCCCACCGCCGAGGTGCTGCCAAATCTCTTTGAGCAAAAGAACATTCATTTTCAGCGCGGTTTTACATTGAGCAAGGTCGATCCCGACGCCCGTATTGCCTATAGCGAGGAAGGCGACGAACAACCGTTCGACATCCTGATGGCCACGCCGCCTATTCGCGCCGTTGACGCCGTGCTCTACAGCGGCGCATCGCACGCGCAGAACAATGAAGGGTGGCTGCCGACCAACCATGAAACCCTCGAAGTGTACGGCCTCGACAACGTCTACGTGATCGGTGACACAGTCGATCTACCCATCAGCAAAGCGGGAGGCGCTTGCCACAACCAGGGGCCGGTCATCGCCAACAACATTACCGGCAAGATTCGTCTTGGCACCAACGTCAGCGTCTATGACGGCCGAGTGCAAGCTATTGCCCAGATGGGCCTCCATGCAGGGATGCCACTCTGGTACGACTACCAAACCGATGTCCTGCCCACCCCGCCGACCAAACTGGGAGGGTTACTTAGAAACGGATTTAACCGGGGAATTTATTGGGCTGTCGCCCGCGCAATGCTGTGACCCGACACCGGGAGGAGCACCTGTATGGACACCGTTGAACAGCCACCTTTAACCGACTCGGGCCACCCGGCGGGTTCGACTCATCAGCCTGCACTGGATCTGGAACACCTACTGGCCAAAATCACGCCACTGGTTCAAAGCGGTCGCCTGGACAATCTGGTAGATATCTTGAGTCTGGTGTCGGACGTCGTGGACCTGCTGGACCCGGCCATGGTGGAAAAACTGGCACTGCTGTTTGAGCAACTCACGTCGGTCAGTTGGTCATTAGGGAACGCTGTACGCATGGCGAGTGCCCAGACTGCCGCCGACTCCCAAGCACCCACCTTTAGCCAATTACTTTCACTGCTGCGTCATGAAGACACCCGACGCGGCTGCGCTGTGGCATTGCGCACCCTTAATGTCATCGGAAGACAACTCTGAAATGCACGGGAGGACCACCTCATGCTTACCAAGGTTCAGACTTCACTGGCACGGACTGCCAGCACCCAATGGGACGCCACGTCCTATCAACAATTTGCCCGCCTGCGAGAGCGCCCCGTGCTTGAGCTGCTGGATCATGTTGACCTGCAACACCCTCAACGGATCTACGACTTGGGTTGCGGAACCGGCATTGCGACGCAACTGCTGGCCAAACGTTGGCCGATGGCTGACCTGACTGGCGTCGATAGCTCTGCCGAGATGCTGGAAGAAGCCACTTACCTGCCCATCAAGGCGTTATGGCAAAAGTGTGATGTCCAGCAGTGGCGTGCTCACCGCCAAGCAGACTTATTATTTGCCGCTGCGGTGCTGCACTTTATCAGCGACCATGAAACCTTGATCCCGCAATTGTTAAGCCAGTTAAACCCTGGCGGTTGTCTGGCGGCGCACATGCCTAATTGGCGCGATGCGTTGTGGTACGAGCTAATGCTGGAAACCCTCAATACTGGCGGGCCGAATGGCCGACCGCTAGGCACTGTTCAACTGCGTCAATTCATGGCCGAACGCACAGTACTTCCACTTAAAAGCTATTACCAACTGTTGGCGCCACTGACCCAGGAGCTGGATATTTGGGAAACCGAACACTTGCAGGTGGTAGAAGGGAAATCCCCTATCTTTGACTGGGTCAAAGTGTCGGCCCTGCGTCCAGTTTTACTGGCTCTGGATCAGGCCGAAAACAAACACTTCATTGAAAACTATCTGCGTCTGGTGCATGAGCACTATCCACAAGAAGCCAATGGCCAGACATTGTTTCCGTTCAAGCGGGTGTTCATTCTTGCCACAGTTTGAGCCGCCCGGCATGAACGATCTGCACAATTAGCGCCGTGACTATTTGTTCAGATGTGCAACTTTCGACAGTGAATACAGAACGAGCGTTCTATATTCACTGCCACTTATAGCCACGTCATTAGGAGCGCACGCCATCAATTCGCTTGATTCTTTCGTCGGACATCCCTGTATTGACTATCACATGAGCGTTGACGCGGCCGAACAGCTTGGGCGATAGTAGCAGCCACTGTTCATGGGCATTACAGAACAGTCTAGATGCAGGCAAAAAGCCCCTCTTCAACCGCCTTTCCTGACCAACTCAGCGTTGCAAGGGTAGTCGGAGGGTGGATAATTGCCTTGCTTTTAAAGCACGCGAACCAACCAACTTTGATTCGATAGTTGAAGCGACCGCCTGCGGCGTGACATGGAAAATTTACATTCGCGCATATTTATTAGCGCCGTACTTGGCCATGCCATTGATCCCGATTCAAACTCTACTTAATTAGGTAACACTGTGACGAAAGACGAACTGCGCGCAGAACTTGAGCGTCAGGAGCAACGTTACAAGGACGTTTACGGTGGTGAAGTGACGACTTATGCAGCTCAACCCGAGCCCGAGCGTAAGCCATGGCGCAAGCGCGCCAGCCTGCTTGATCAGGCCTTCACGCAGGAAATCCAGAAAATTGAAAAAGAGCTGAAACCCGAGGCGCCCTGACAGGTCACGTGCAGTACCGGAGCAGGCTTGCTTCGTGAACACCTCAAACACGAGATGTACACCCAGTCAGTTTCTGGGCGTTATCGTTCAGAGCGTTCGCGAGGCAAGTGGCTCCTTCGATGAGGATATTCAGCGATCCGACGGGCTATTTTCCAGCCATCAGCAGGAGACGTTGCGGCAAAACATCCCGGAAAAGAAATTTCATACGTCCGATTCAGACACGCCCCTTGGCTCAATGTTTGCCCCGAAAACCGCGTATAGCCTTTGTTATCAGCGGCTTGGAGTGTATTTACTGCCAACGGAAACTGACCGGTCTGACAGGTTTTTTCATTTACAGATGTTACCAACGGGCAGCTAGTGCATCGATTACCAAGGTTTTCTGGCATAATCCGGCCCCCTTTATGACCGTGTCAGAAAACCTTCATGATCGATCTATTAAGCGGATTGGATGCCTGGGTTCTTGTCAGCCTCTTCTTCGCCCTAGCCTTTGTTCTCGCGTTTGAGTTCATCAACGGCTTTCATGACACCGCGAATGCGGTAGCGACTGTCATCTACACCAAAGCCATGCCGCCTCACCTGGCGGTGTTCTTTTCCGGTGTGTTCAATTTTCTCGGCGTTTTGCTGGGCGGTGTGGGCGTGGCGTACGCCATTGTTCACTTGCTGCCGGTCGAACTGCTGGTCAATGTGAATACCGGACATGGCCTGGCCATGGTGTTCTCACTGCTTGCTGCAGCCATTACCTGGAACCTGGGTACCTGGTACTTCGGCATCCCGGCCTCCAGCTCCCACACCCTGATCGGTTCGATCCTGGGCGTCGGCCTGGCCAACGCATTGATTACCGGTATCCCGGTGAGTGATGGCGTGAACTGGCAGAAGGCAATCGACATTGGTGCGTCATTGGTGTTCTCGCCGCTGGCAGGCTTTGTTGTGGCAGGTTTGCTGCTGGTAGGCCTCAAATGGTGGCGTCCGAACTCCAAGATGCACAAGACGCCCGAGCAGCGTCGCAAGCTGGATGACAAGAAGCACCCGCCGTTCTGGAACCGTCTGGTACTGGTGATCTCGGCCATGACCGTCAGCTTCGTGCACGGCTCCAACGATGGCCAGAAGGGAATCGGCCTGATCATGCTGGTATTGATCGGTATCGTGCCGAGTGCCTTCGTACTTGACCTCAACAGCACGACCTATCAGATCGAACGCACACGGGACGCGACCCTGCACTTGAGTCAGTTCTATCAGCGCAATCACACAAGCCTGAGCGAATTTCTGGCTTTGGGCAAAAGCGTGAAAGACGACCTGCCAGGTGAGTTCCGCTGCAACCCGCAACAAACCGAGCCGACCATCGCAGCCTTGCTCAGTTCGTTGAAAGGGGTCGAGAATTACCAGTCGTTGTCGGCCGAAAAACGTATCGAGATCCGCCGTTACCTGCTTTGCCTGGATGACACGGCAAAGAAAGTCAGCAAATTGCCGGTCCTGGAGCCGCGCGAGAAAGCAGACCTCGAAAAACTGCGTAAAGACCTGACAGCCACCACGGAATACGCTCCGTTCTGGGTCATTCTGGCTGTCGCGCTGGCCTTGGGCCTGGGCACCATGGTGGGCTGGAAACGCGTGGTCAAAACCATCGGTGAGAAGATCGGCAAACAAGGCATGACCTATGCACAGGGTATGGCGGCACAGATCACCACGACCTTTGCCATTGGCCTGGCCAACATCTTCGCCTTGCCTGTCTCCACGACCCACATTCTGTCGTCGGGTGTGGCGGGCACAATGGTTGCGAACAAAAGCGGCCTGCAAGGCAACACCATCAAGACCATCCTGATGGCCTGGGTCCTGACGTTGCCCGCAACGATTGCACTTTCTGCAGCGTTATTCTGGCTGGCTTCCAAAGCCCTCGCCTAAATAACAGACGCACTAAAAAGGTACGCTCCTGACGGGGCGTACCTTTTTTTTGTCTGATGCGGGCACTCACAGCGCACTTAATTCATTACCTGGCAACCACCTCACACACTTGCACAAAACACACACACAAAAAAATAGGCGACCGAAGTCGCCCAAAATGCCTTGCGTGCTCGTGTATCGAAAAGACCCGGCGCTACTTATTGCGCTTCTGGGAATCTTTCCAGATAAAAATCCCCAAACCCGCGAAAAACAGGACCATGAGGCCGACGGTAAGTACTCCAGCGATAACCACATTATCGAGAAACATGACGGCCTCCTGCGCGTGTTTGTTTGTGTGTAACCAGAATAACCAGACGCGCAGGCAGAGAACTTGACCGGGATCAATAGTGGCCACAGCTTCGAGGACGTTAGGGGTAATAGTTGACGCAGATCAGGGAAAACGCCGCAGTTCAGCGTTTTTTAGGCTTTTTTTTCGGTTTTTTCTTGGCACTTGTCAGGGGCATAGCCTGTTCAAACGCCTGACGCACTTCTTTAAGGCGCTTTTCATTAAGGTCATGCACGCGCTTGGCACGCTCGGCGCCGAGGTCTACCAGCTTGCTGTCTTGGCTCATACGGAATGGGATCACTGTCGATGTGTCGGCAAGGGCCAATAATGCGGCGCGCCAGCCGAGCTGGCCAGAAAAATTTCACACCTCTATGTCCACCCACTGCCCCTGGCGCGGCGCACCGTCGATCAGCGGTGAGACAGGCACAGTATTGTCCCCATTCAATTCGTCCCCCGGCACGATCACCACTTCGTGCGGCGCATCCTGTGCTTCACGACGCCGCTTTTCCTGCTGGCGTCGCTGCTCTTCACGCAACAACAGCGAGGCCTGATCGGGGTCCTGATTCTTCAAGTTGATCGTGCTGTCGCCTGAGCTAGCTTGCGCAGGCACTACAGGCGGAATATCCGGACGCGGGCGCACCGGATCCTGTTGGGAGGTGACCGGCACCACACTGATGGGAAGAATCGGCGGCAGCATATTTATTGTTCTCCTGTTTTCAGGCTGTCGGCCCGACGCAGATTGACTTGAGATGCCCGTTAAATCCGGCGGCAGCCTGAACGACGTCGATCAGGTTTTTATCAGAGACCTTTGGTCTCAGGCCCTCGTTCCGTTAATATACTCGGCTTTTTCAAAGCGGGAGTCAGGCAGCATGGCGCAGCAGTATCAACCGGGGCAACGCTGGATTAGTGACAGCGAAGCTGAGCTAGGTTTAGGCACCGTTCTGGCACAGGACGGTCGCTTGTTGACCGTGCTCTATCCGGCCACTGGCGAAACCCGTCAATATTCGCTGCGCAACGCACCGCTCACGCGCGTACGTTTCTCGCCGGGTGACACCATCATCCACTTCGAAGGCTGGAAAATGACCGTGCGCGAAGTCGAAGATGTCGACGGGCTCATGGTCTATCACGGTCTCAACGAGCAAAACGAAGTCGTGACCCTGCCAGAAACCCAACTGTCGAACTTCATTCAGTTCCGTTTGGCGAGCGACCGTCTGTTCGCCGGGCAAATTGACCCGCTTTCCTGGTTTTCGTTACGTTATCACACCCTCGAGCACACCAGCCGCCAGCTGCAATCGCCGCTGTGGGGGCTGGGTGGCGTGCGTGCGCAACCGATTGCTCACCAGTTGCACATCGCCCGTGAAGTCGCAGACCGCATTGCGCCACGCGTACTGCTGGCTGACGAAGTGGGCCTGGGCAAGACCATCGAAGCCGGCCTGGTGATTCATCGCCAACTGCTCAGTGGCCGTGCCAGCCGCGTGCTGATCGTGGTTCCCGAGAACCTGCAGCATCAGTGGCTGGTTGAGATGCGTCGTCGCTTCAACCTTGAAGTCGCGCTGTTTGATGAAGAACGCTTTATTGAAAGCGATGCCAGCAACCCGTTCGAAGACACCCAGCTCGCGCTGGTGGCGCTGGAATGGCTGGTGGACGACGAAAAAGCCCAGGACGCGCTGTTCGCCGCCGGTTGGGACCTGTTGGTGGTCGACGAAGCTCACCACCTGGTGTGGCACGAAGACAATGTCAGCCCCGAGTACGCGCTGGTTGAACAGCTGGCCGAAACTATCCCCGGCGTCCTGTTACTGACAGCAACCCCCGAACAGTTGGGCCAGGACAGCCACTTTGCCCGTCTGCGCCTGCTTGACCCAAACCGCTTCCACGATCTGGCGGCTTTCCGTGCTGAAAGCGAAAACTACCGCCCGGTAGCCCAGGCTGTGCAAGAGCTGCTGGATAAGGGCCGGCTGTCGCCAGAAGCCCAAAAAACCATCCACGGTTTCCTCGGCGCCGAAGGCGATGCCCTGTTGGCGGAAGTCAACGCCGGGGATGCTGAAGCCAGCGCCCGTCTGGTGCGCGAACTGTTGGACCGTCACGGCACCGGCCGCGTGCTGTTTCGTAATACCCGCGCCGCAGTACAAGGCTTTCCGGAGCGCAAGCTGCACGCGTATCCACTGCCCTGCCCGGACGAATACCTTGAACTACCGCTGGGTGATCACCCCGAGCTGTACCCCGAAGTCAGCTTCCAGTCGCAGCCGGACATCAGCGAAGAACAACGCTGGTGGAACTTTGACCCGCGCGTCGAGTGGCTGATCGACACGCTCAAAATGCTCAAGCGCACCAAAGTGCTGGTGATCTGCGCCCATGCCGAGACCGCAATGGATCTGGAAGACGCCCTGCGCGTTCGTTCCGGCATCCCGGCCACGGTGTTCCACGAAGGGATGAACATTCTGGAGCGCGACCGTGCAGCGGCGTACTTCGCTGACGAAGAGTTCGGCGCGCAAGTATTGATCTGCTCGGAAATCGGCAGTGAGGGCCGCAACTTCCAGTTTGCCCACCATCTGGTGCTGTTCGACCTGCCATCGCACCCCGACTTGCTCGAACAACGGATCGGCCGTCTGGACCGTATCGGCCAGAAGCACGTGATCGAACTGCACGTTCCCTACCTCGAAACCAGCCCGCAACAGCGCCTGTTCCAGTGGTACAACGAAGCGCTAAACGCGTTCCTCAACACTTGCCCGACCGGCAACGCATTGCAACATCAGTTTGGTCCGCGCCTGCTGCCGTTACTCGAAGCTGCTGACGATGACCAATGGCAAGCGCTGATCGACGAAGCCCGCACCGAGCGCGAGCGTCTTGAACAAGAGCTGCACACCGGCCGCGACCGCTTGCTGGAGCTGAACTCCGGCGGCGCAGGCGAAGGTGAAGCGCTGGTTGAAGCGATCCTTGAGCAAGACGATCAATTCGCTCTGCCGATCTACATGGAAACCCTGTTCAACGCGTTCGGTATCGACAGCGAAGACCATTCCGAAAACGCCCTGATCCTCAAGCCCAGCGAGAAAATGCTGGATGCGAGCTTCCCGCTGGGTGACGACGAAGGTGTGACCATCACCTACGATCGCAATCAGGCGCTGTCTCGCGAAGACATGCAGTTCATCACTTGGGAACACCCGATGGTGCAGGGCGGCATGGACTTGGTGCTGTCCGGCTCGATGGGTAACACTGCCGTCGCACTGATCAAAAACAAGGCCCTCAAGCCCGGCACGGTATTGCTTGAACTGATTTACGTCAGCGAAGTGGTTGCCCCGCGCGCTCTGCAACTTGGCCGCTACCTGCCTCCTGCTGCCTTGCGTTGCCTGCTCGACGCCAACGGCAATGACCTGTCATCGCGTGTTTCTTTCGACACCCTGAATGAACAACTGGAAAGCGTACCGCGGGCCAGCGCCAACAAGTTCGTACAGGCACAGCGTGACCAGCTCACGCCGAAGATCAACGCCGGTGAAGCCAAAATCGCACCGCGTCACGCCGAGCGTGTGGCTGAGGCCCAGCGTCGTCTGGCGGCTGACACAGAAGAAGAACTGGCACGCCTGACCGCGTTGCAGGCGGTCAACCCGAGTGTGCGTGATAGTGAACTCGTAGCGCTGCGCAAACAGCGTGAACAAGGCCTGGCCATGCTTGAAAAAGCAGCGTTGCGCCTCGAAGCCATTCGCGTACTGGTCGCTGGCTGACAGTGGGGAAGCAGCGGCGACAGCGGGTTGCAACCCTCGCTGTCCCGCCCCCCACATTCACAGGTTAAAAACGCCTCCCTTATTACAACGGCCAATTAAGTGCTGCAACGCAACGCGGCAGCCGTCTTGGCTGTCTGGTTATAAAAAAAAATCCTGTCATAGCAAAATGATAAGCATCATCTTGCCATCATTCTTTTTTCCTACATTCCACCTTCTACACTTCAGAGCAAGCTAGCGCCTGACGACTAGTACCCTGCACTCAGTGTTGAGGCATGCAATGGAATGGCTGGGATTGCAGTTTATTGGAGACAACACCGCTGGCGGGCAACTGCTGATGACGAGCAGCCATAACCCGTACCTGGTGGTCCTGGCCTTCCTGGTCGCCTGCGCGGCCTGCCTCGCTACGTTGCATATGTATGAGCGGGCGTGCAACGCAGAAAAACCTGCAGCCAAAACCGTATGGCGCTGGATAGGGGCCAGCTCGTTAGCAGGCGGTATTTGGGCCATGCACTTCATCTGCATGCTCGCTTTCGAATCCCCGCTCAACGTCCATTACGACTTGGGCATCACCATAGGCTCGCTGTTTATCGCCCTGCTCTCAGCCGCGATTGCCATGCTGGCTCTTCTTCAGACCCCTGTCACACGCCGCCGCCTGATACTTGCAGCGCTCGTTTTCGGCTTAGGCATTTGCACCATGCATTACGTGGGCATGTCGGCCATGCACTCCAGCCATTTGCAGCAGTACGACCCTGTGCTGTTCGCGCTGTCGCTGCTGATTGCCGTAGCAGCAAGTTATGCCACCTTGATGCTGGCCCGCTCACTGCGCGGCACCAGCGGTCTGGCCTATCAGTTCTTCAAATACTTCATCAGTCTGGCAGCCGGTCTGGCCATCCTCAGCGTTCACTTCATCGGCATGTGGGCCATGCACACCTATACCCCGCCAGAGGGCGCGTTTCAGGTGACGATTGAAAACAATCACTGGCAACTGGCATTGACGGTGGCACTGATTACCCTGCTGCTAATCGGCAGCAGTATCAGCGCCGCGTTGGTCGACAAAAAACTGCAACTCAAAGAGCATGACCTGAGACGAGTCAACGCGCTGCTTAGCCAGTTGGACCAGGCGCGCGCGTCATTGCAGCAAGTGGCGCATTACGATCCGCTGACCAACTTGATCAACCGTCGGGGCTTTAATCAACTGTTTGCCGAAAAGCTGATTGAGCGTGCCAGTAACAACAGCATGCTGGCCGTGATGTTTCTCGACATTGACCACTTCAAGCGTATTAACGACAGCCTGGGTCACGATGCGGGTGATGAGCTTCTCAAAGTGATTGCCGCGCAAATCAAAAGTGCGACGCGTAATCATGAAGACGTGGTGGCGCGTTTTGGCGGCGATGAGTTCTGCATTCTGTTCAGCCTGAACAGCCGCGAAGAAGCGCGAAACATGGCCCAGCGGATCATGCTCAAAATGAAAGAGCCGATTGAGCTGGCGGGCCGCAACATGGTGATGACGACCAGTATCGGGATCAGCGTATTCCCCGATGATGGCAACACAATTGATGAGCTTCTCAAGCATGCTGACCTTGCGCTGTATCAATCCAAGGACGCCGGGCGCAACAGCCTGCATTTCTTCAGCTCAAACCTTAAAGCCCGTGCTTCGCTTGAATTGCAGATAGAGGAGGAACTGCGCATGGCAATGCGCGGCGATCACGGATTGTTTCTGCACTATCAGCCTATTTTCGATCTGAAAACAGGCTTGGTCGCCAAGCTTGAAGCCTTGGTGCGCTGGCAACATCCCGAGCACGGGTTGCTGGGGCCGGAGCGTTTCATACACATTGCTGAAGCCAACGGCCTGATCGCCGAACTCGACAATTGGGTACTGCGCAAAGCTTGCCAGGACTTGGCAACCCTGACGGCACTGGGTTGGACGGATATCAGCGTCGCCGTTAACTGCTCGGCGCTGAATCTGGTACGCGTCGAGCTGGCTGACGAAGTTGAAAGCGCCCTGCGCTCAAGCGGCCTGAGTGCCAGTCGCCTGGAGCTTGAGGTCACTGAAAACGCGTTGATGGGCAATATCAACAACACTTCGCAATTACTGCGCCAGATCCGCGCGTTGGGCGTCTTACTGTCCATAGACGACTTTGGCACCGGCTACTCTTCCCTTGCCTACTTAAAGCGCCTGCCACTGAACACGTTGAAGATTGATCGGTCCTTCATTCAAGACATCCCCAACTCCAACCAGGACATGGAGATCGTTCAGGCCATCATCGTCATGGCCCATACCCTGCACCTGCAAGTGGTGACTGAGGGCGTTGAAACTCACCAGCAATTCGCCTTCCTCAATCAGTACAACTGTGACTTTATTCAGGGTTACCTGTTGAGTCGCCCCGTGCCGTTTGAAGAACTGCACGCGCTGCTGCAGCAGCTCAATAAAAACACGCTGGCGAGCCTGGATTTCAGTACGTTTCAGCTCTCAAGCCAGTAAATTGCCAGCATCCTTGCCATGGCTTGAAAACAGTCATTAAAGAACCTCCGGTTCAGGCCGATTCTTTTCTATCCGCGCCGTTTAAAACCCTTATACAAAATAGGGATGACGCGCCGCGAACGCCTGATCGCCCCGTAAATACGCGATTACCACCCCCGTATTGGCCTGTTGAATGTTCCTCAACAGTCGTCCAGCCCTGACAGATGGCAAACAATGACGTCGAACAATAATGCGACACCCTTGGTCTCTGACGTGTCTCTGAAAACAATAAACGAGCCCCAACGTTCATCGAACAGTTACTCAAGTCAGCAGCCACTGGCTACCCAGCAATACCTCTACTTCACCGAAACCAATACCGACCGGATCCTCGAAAACCTTGACGGCTTGCGGGATATCGTCTTCCCACAACCGGAACTGGTTGAGGGTGACAGCGAAAGCCGTGCCGACCAGCAATTCCCTTCGGTGTGCCTGATCGGGCTGGGCCGTTGCGGCTCCAACATTGCCCTGGATGTGGCCGAGTTGGTGTACAACGCACGCAAGTTCTATCTCAACGAATTCAACACGGTAGACCCGCGTCACGAAGACAAGCGCTACAGCCCCGGACAATGGATTCGCAATAACCTGCGCCTGGTGCACAACAAACCGGCCAAACCGGTATTTCTGGTGGAGCCGCTGGTGCTGTTGGGGGATCTGGACAAGGACATCGCCGGGCGTATCCGTTTTTCGCGCAAGAGCGAAAAAAGTAACTTCATCCGCGATTACAGCAAGATGAAGATCATGGATTTGTCGGAAGTTCACGCTGGCGGCGCGGGTAATGCACCTATTTTGGGTCAGTACTTGGCCAAGATCATTCTCAACAAAGATGCTCAGCGCTTTTCCAGCCCGGACTGGAAACTGATCCACTCCTACCTGATCGACTCCTGCGGTATCAAGGCTAACCAGTCACGCTTGTATTTCTCGATCTTCAGCGCCGGCGGCGGTACAGGCTCGGGCATGGCCTCGGAGTTCGGCCTGGCGCAACAGTTTTCGTACATGAACAAAACCTTCGACACTAAACCGGCCGACGAGCACGACAGCAAAAGCGGCCACGCCTTTGTCTTCGAGCCCATCTTCACCAGCGGCATTTGCGTGCTGCCGAACATCTCGGATCACCGCAGCGAAATGTCCGAGGCGCTGCACATCAACGCCGGTCGCCTGTTATGCAAGTACCTGTCCGAAGAATGGGACTTTTCATACAACTTCGATAACGAAGACTGCAGTGAAGCCAGTGTCATGGGGCGCATTCGCCCCTGGAACGCCATGATGCTGATTTCCAACGACATCATGCGTTATGCCGAACAAAGCGATGACGGCACGATTCAGAACATCGACGTCAACGCGATGGAAAAGCACGCCAACCAATATATCTCGCAACAGATCTTCAACATTCTGACTGCTCAGGCGGTCACTACTGACTACGACCAGAATTACTTCCGACGCGCCGGTATTGATATTGGTGAAACCATCCGCCTCGACGCTAACGACCTGTTCATGAGCCTCGCCGGGCCTGTGGCGATTGCCTACGCGGAATCGGTCGTGCCGGAGCAACCTGTGCCGGGCACGGACAAATTCAAAGTGTTCGAAAAAGAGCCGCCGCGGCTGGACATTGATGACCTGTTTTTCCGCTCCATCGATTTGCCGCACTTCAACAAGGACACCCAAGCCATCGAGGGCATCAGCCTGTTGCCCATCGAATCCCAGCGCTACCGGGCAGCGCTGGAGCAATACAAGCACTCGGGCTATGACGCTGCCGCCCTGCACGACCTGCACTTCTTCAAGAACTGCTCATCGGTGGTGTCCATCGTGTCCCTGCCCAAGGATTACAAGCTGTCATACATGGACTTGAACCGTCTCAAGACCCACCTCAACAGCCTGTTCCCCAACACCACCCTCAAGCGGTATGCGCTGGTGATCGGCGCCTCGGCCAACCTGTCGTTGACCACCCTGATCGCGAAAAGCCCATGCCTGTCGGATGATTTTCTGACGTTGATAGTGGCATTTATCAAACGCTGCTTTGCCCGTAATCCTTACCGGTTTGATGACACGCTGGACGACTCGGTGCTGGAGTTCATCACCGGGGAGCATTTCGATGAAAGCCGGATCGATGAGTTGCTCAACGAATTCGAAAACCCGGCGAAAATTCTCGACACCAACTGGTACGCCATCAAACCGATGTACGAGAAAAAGTACCGCGAGCTGATTAACGACAAAGACAAGTTTGTCTCGATCAATGACATCCGCCTTTCACGGGACTGCGTAAAAAAAGCCATCAAGTACCTGCGCGAGATCTATCGCCATCGCATCGGTAAAACACGGATTATTTCGCTCAACAGCCACACCGGGAAAACCGCGTACTGAGGCTGCGCGACAGAAAAAAAACGCCACAGCGGCAACTGTGGCGTTTCTCTACGGCAACTGGCCACTATCGAGCAACCGGTTACTGGCCTACACACTTCGGGGTGGTCATATTGGCACCAGGATCGCCCGATTTTGGTGCGGAAAATTAAATTGCTGCCCTTTCCTGGACCATGATCCAGGGCGAAACCACCACCGCCCATAGCACCGGATCACGCTTGGCAAAGTCTAACGCCTGCGTATCAGACAATTTGTCGAGGGCTCCCTCGGCCATCCACTGCGCCACTTTCCCTGCCTCATCCTGGCTCACAGCCTGCGCCGCTTCGATCAGGTCCAAATCATCGCTGACCCACAACAATTCGCCTTTGGCGAAAAACTTTTCCAAGGCTTTCCATTCGATTGTTGAGGTCTCGCCGAGCAGCTTGGCATAGAGGGTGCTAGGTTCTTCGATCATGGGGTCCACCAGGTAAAAAATGGGCGCAATGATAGCGCTGCTGACCTGGTAGAAAAACCCTGATTCAGGAGGGAGAACGAAGAAAGCGACGGGAACGAGGCGCGAAAGGGGGAGATAGCAACATTCTGTTAAAAAACCTCCCTGAATTTAGCCGCCATTCTGTCTCTTTCTTTCGTTAAGGCGACATTTCCCGGTTTTTCACGCTTCAGCCCGCTATTCAATCGCTGAAGGGCCGCTCTACACTGTACCGGTACAGTTGCAGGGGGGATTGGCCGGGATTTTCGCTCAGAAACAGACCCGGTCCGGCTGCCTTGGCTTCCAGGACTATAAAAATTACAACAGAAGAGTGGAGCAACAATAAAGATGGCTATTAAGCACATGACTAAACTGTTTGCCGCTATGGTGTTGGCCGGCGTTGCCAGCCATTCGTTTGCCGCAGACACCATCAAGATCGGTATTGCCGGCGCCAAGACCGGCCCTCTGACCCAGTATGGCGACATGCAGTTCTCGGGCGCCAAGATGGCCATTGAGCAGATCAACGCCAAAGGCGGAGTAGACGGCAAAAAGCTTGAAGCCGTTGAATACGATGACGCTTGCGATCCCAAGCAAGCCGTCGCGGTGGCAAACAAAGTGGTTAACGACGGCGTTAAATTAGTGGTTGGCCACCTGTGCTCCAGCTCCACTCAGCCTGCTTCGGACATCTACGAAGACGAAGGCATCCTCATGATTACCCCGGCCGCGACTGGCCCTGAAATCACTAACCGTGGTTACAAAATGGTGTTCCGCACCATCGGTCTGGACAGTGCCCAAGGTCCGGCTGCTGGTAACTACATTGCCGATCACGTCAAACCGAAAATCGTCGCGGTGGTGCATGACAAGCAGCAGTACGGTGAAGGCATTGCCAGCGCGGTGAAAAAAACACTCGAAGACAAAGGCGTGAAAGTAGCGGTCTTCGAAGGCATTAACCCTGGCGAAAAAGACTATTCCTCCCTGATTGGCAAGCTCAAGCAAGCCAATGTCGACTTCGTTTACTACGGTGGTTACCACCCGGAACTGGGATTAATCCTGCGTCAGGCTAAAGAAAAAGGCCTGAACGTCAAGTTCATGGGCCCTGAAGGCGTGGGCAATGACTCTATCTCGCAAATCGCTCAGGGCGCTTCCGAAGGGCTACTGGTAACCCTGCCGCAGGCTTTCGACAAGGACCCGGCAAACCAGCCACTGGTTGAAGCCTTTGCTGCCAAGAAAGAAGACCCCAGCGGCCCGTTCGTATTTCCGGCCTACGCGGCTGTAGAAGTAATTGCGCAAGGTATCGCGCAAGCCAAGAGCGAAGACCCGGCCAAAGTGGCAGAAGCCATCCACAAAGGTTCTTTCAAAACCCCTACCGGCGAGTTGACCTTTGACGAGAAAGGCGACGTGAAGAACTTCAAGTTCGTCGTCTACGAATGGCATTTCGGCAAACCTAAAACCGAAGTCAGCCCTCAATAAGGGCCGCGTGTTGATCTGACAACGAAGCCCACTGCACAGCGGTGGGCTTTGTTTTACGGACGTTCGTTGGACTGAATTGGGGCTGCGTTTTCGTGATCCGAAAGCCTGTCCACCTGAAAATCTTTAAAACCGTCACCAGCGGTTCGCTGGGAGAAGGCTTGTGCGCCAAGTGGATGCAAATCCACACCGCCAAGCCCGGAAAATGACTCCACCAGTGAAATGCGTCTCAGGTTTTTAGGAGCTTGGTAATGCCTGACATCTATCACTTTTTCCAAATGCTGGTTAACGGCCTCAACGTTGGCAGCACCTATGCCCTCATCGCCATCGGCTACACGATGGTGTACGGCATTATTGGAATGATCAACTTCGCCCACGGCGAGGTGTACATGATTGGTTCCTACATCGCGTTTATCGCCATTGCCGGACTGACCATGATGGGGCTGGACAGCGTGCCGTTGCTGATGACGGCAGCGTTCCTCGCCAGCATTGTGGTGACCAGTGCCTACGGCTACAGCATCGAACGGGTTGCCTACCGTCCGTTGCGCGGCAGCAACCGCCTGATCCCTTTGATCTCTGCCATTGGTATGTCGATCTTCCTGCAAAACATGGTGCTCTTGTCACAGGACTCAAAAGACAAATCCATCCCGAACCTGATTCCGGGAGGCTTCACCTTCGGGCCGGGTGGCGCGAGCGAAGTGGTTATTTCCTACATGCAGATTGTGGTCTTCATCGTCACCTTCCTTGCCATGCTGGGCCTGACGCTGTTCATCTCCCGTTCACGCTTGGGCCGCGCCTGCCGCGCCTGTGCCGAAGACATGAAGATGGCCAACCTGCTGGGCATTAATACCAACAACGTGATTGCGCTGACCTTTGTGATTGGTGCTGCTCTGGCCGCCGTCGCGGCGGTTCTGATCAGCGTGCAATACGGTGTGATCAACCCCAACGCCGGTTTTCTGGTGGGGCTAAAAGCCTTTACCGCCGCCGTGCTGGGGGGTATCGGCAGCATTCCTGGCGCCATGCTGGGCGGGCTGGTACTGGGTGTAGCTGAAGCCTTTGGCGCTGATATTTTCGGCGACCAATACAAAGACGTTGTGGCGTTTGGCCTGCTGGTATTGGTGCTGTTGTTCCGTCCGACCGGCATTCTGGGGCGTCCGGAGATCGAAAAAGTATGACTAGGCATCTTAAATCGGCGTTCTTTAGCGCCCTGTTGGTCTGGGCTGTGGCCTACCCGGTACTGGGTCTGAAACTGACCATCGTCGGCATCAACATTGAAGTTCACAACACCAGCACTTTCACGCTCAGCGTGATCGCCATCTGTTCGTTGCTGATGTTTGTGCGCGTGTTGTTCAACCAGCAATTGAGCGCTGCCTGGAAAGCTTCGCCCAACCTGCCAAAAGTCCCTGCAAAAGCCTCAAGCTTTTTGACATTGCCCAGCACCCAGCGCTGGATCATTCTCGGTCTGGTGGTGGTAGCACTGGTGTGGCCGTTCTACGGCTCTCGTGGCGCGGTGGACATTGCGACCCTGATCCTGATCTACGTGATGCTGGGCCTTGGCTTGAACATCGTGGTGGGGCTCGCGGGCTTGCTGGACCTGGGTTATGTCGGTTTTTATGCCGTCGGCGCCTACACCTACGCGTTGCTGTCGCACTTTTTCGGCTTCAGCTTCTGGGTGTGCCTGCCTCTGGCGGGTTTAATGGCCGCCACCTTCGGCTTTTTGCTGGGGTTCCCGGTCCTGCGTTTGCGGGGTGACTATCTGGCCATCGTGACGCTGGGGTTCGGCGAGATCATTCGCCTGTTCCTGCGTAACCTGACCGACATCACCGGCGGCCCCAACGGCATCAGCAATATCCCCAAGCCCACGCTGTTCGGATTGAGTTTCGACCGCACCGCTGCCGAGGGCATGCAAACGTTCCACGAATACTTCGGCATCCCCTACAACTCGATCAACAAAGTAATTTTCCTGTACCTGATCGCGTTACTGCTGGTGCTGCTGGTGCTGTTCGTGATCAACCGTTTGCTGCGCATGCCGATCGGCCGGGCTTGGGAAGCCCTACGTGAAGACGAAATCGCCTGCCGTGCATTGGGTTTGAACCCTACCGTAATCAAACTTTCGGCCTTCACCCTCGGTGCAACATTCGCCGGGTTTGCCGGTAGCTTCTTTGCCGCCCGCCAAGGGCTGGTGACACCAGAATCGTTCACCTTCCTTGAGTCGGCGATCATTCTGGCTATCGTCGTACTCGGCGGTATGGGCTCGCAGCTGGGCGTGATCTTGGCTGCGGTGGTGATGATCCTGCTCCCGGAAATGATGCGTGACTTCAGTGAATACCGGATGCTGCTGTTCGGCGCCTTGATGGTGCTGATGATGATCTGGCGTCCGCAAGGTCTGCTACCGATGCAACGTCCTCACCTGGAGCTGCGAAAATGAGCCGCGAGATTCTGAAAGTCAGCGGCCTGAGCATGCGCTTTGGCGGCTTGTTGGCGGTTAACGGCGTGGGCCTGACCGTCAAGGAAAAACAGGTGGTTTCCATGATCGGTCCTAACGGGGCCGGTAAAACCACTGTCTTCAACTGCCTGACCGGTTTCTACAAGCCCTCGGCGGGGAGCATTTTGCTCGACGGTCAGGCGATAGAAGGCCTGCCAGGTCACGAAATTGCCCGCAAGGGTGTGGTACGTACTTTCCAGAACGTGCGCCTGTTCAAGGACATGACGGCTGTTGAGAACTTGCTGATCGCTCAGCACCGTCACCTCAACACCAACTTCCTGGCAGGCCTGTTCAAAACGCCAGCCTTTCGCAAAAGCGAACATGAGGCCATGGAATACGCCGCGTACTGGCTGGACAAGGTCAACCTGACCGAGTTCGCCAACCGCCCGGCGGGCACCTTGGCCTACGGCCAGCAACGGCGTCTGGAAATCGCCCGCTGCATGATGACGCGCCCGCGCATCCTGATGCTCGACGAGCCCGCTGCCGGTTTGAACCCCAAGGAAACCGACGACCTTAAGGCGCTGATCGGTGTGCTGCGTGAAGAGCACAACGCCACCGTGTTGTTGATTGAGCACGACATGAAACTGGTGATGAGCATCTCTGACCACATCGTGGTCATCAATCAGGGCACACCGCTGGCGGACGGCACGCCGGAACAGATCCGCGACAACCCTGACGTGATCAAAGCCTATTTGGGGGAAGCGTAAATGCTGCAATTCGAAAACGTTTCAACCTTCTACGGCAAGATCCAGGCATTGCACAGCGTCAACGTCGACGTTCGTCAGGGGGAAATCGTGACCCTGATCGGCGCTAACGGTGCGGGTAAATCCACGTTGATGATGACCCTGTGCGGTTCGCCACAGGCTCACAGCGGCAGTATTCGTTACTTGGGCGAAGAACTGGTGGGGTTGAGTTCGGCGCAGATCATGCGCAAGAGCATCGCCGTGGTCCCTGAAGGACGTCGTGTTTTTGCTCGGCTGACCGTCGAAGAAAACCTCGCCATGGGCGGTTTTTTTACCGACAAGCACGAGTACCAGGAGCAAATGGACAAGGTGCTGCACCTTTTCCCGCGGCTCAAAGAGCGTTTCACCCAACGTGGCGGGACCATGTCCGGTGGCGAACAACAAATGCTTGCCATTGGCCGGGCGCTGATGAGCAAACCCAAGCTGTTGTTGCTCGATGAACCCTCACTGGGGCTGGCACCGATCATCATTCAGCAGATTTTCGACATCATCGAACAGCTGCGCAGAGAAGGTGTGACGGTGTTTCTGGTAGAGCAGAACGCCAACCAGGCCTTGAAAATTGCCGACCGCGCCTACGTGTTGGAGAACGGCCGGGTGGTGATGCAAGGCACTGGCGAGCAGTTGCTCTGCGATCCAAAAGTGCGCGACGCCTACCTCGGCGGCTAACCCTGCCCGTGACACAAGAACGGCCCTTCGGGGCCGTTTTCTTTTCCAGCGGTCATTTCACGCCCGTTGAACAGCCGCTGCTCTGCGCTTATGCATCGACTGCCAACCTGACTGTCAGGCACATTTCATTTTTTTCAACTGCTCTGTAATAAAACCCGAAGTCGCTTCTCTAGTGAAGTAAGCCGGCAGCCAACACGCGCTGGCCACACTAGAAAACTCAACCTCGGAGAATCACCATGTCCAACAAAACCACTCGCACTGTATCCGCCGCAGCCTTGGCGCTGGCCCTGGGTTCAGCCTTGAGCATGGCCGCCCTGCCCTCCACCGCGTTCGCGTCGGGCGACATGGAAAAATGCTTCGGCGTCGCCATGGCAGGCAAGAACGACTGCGCCGCGGGTGCTGGCACTACCTGCGCGGGCACAGCCAAAACCGACCATCAGGCCAACGCGTGGAAATTGGTCCCTAAAGGCACGTGCGAGCGCACTGTCAGCACCACCTCCCCGACCGGTTTCGGGCAGTTGACGGCTTATACCGCCAAATCCTGACAGTCGTCATTGAGCCATGATGATGCACAGCCCGACTGCTTCGCACATCGCGCCTCGTGCGCCCCAGCTTTCGCCACGTGCGGGGCTGGGGCTCAAGGCCGAGCACTTCAAAGACATTCTGGAGACCCGGCCCGATATCGGTTTCTTCGAAGTTCATGCCGAAAACTACATGGTCGCCGGAGGCCCCTTTCACCATTATTTGAGCTTGATTCGGGAGCACTATCCCCTGTCGATCCACGGGGTAGGTCTGTCCATTGGCTGCGAGGGGGTGCTGGATCAAGCCCATTTATTGCGATTGCGTACCCTGCTCGACCGCTATGAGCCTGAACAATTCTCTGAACACCTGGCGTGGTCCACCCATGGTCAGTGGTTTCTCAATGACCTGCTGCCATTGCGCTATGACGACGCGACGTTGACGCGGGTCTGTGAGCATATCGATCACGTACAAAACGTCCTGCGACGGCCCATGCTGCTGGAAAACCCGGCAACCTACGTCGAATTCGATCAGGCCGACTACGACGAAGCTGCATTTATTCATCACGTCATACAGCGCACCGGCTGTGGCCTGTTGCTGGATGTGAACAATGTGTACGTGTCCTGCATCAATCATCGCCGTGATCCGATTGCCTATATCGACGCCCTGCCATTACAGGCCGTCGGCGAACTTCATCTGGCAGGTTTTGCCGAAGACACCGACAGTCAGGGCCAGCGCCTGTTGATCGACAACCATGGTGCAGCCGTTGATAGCGCCGTCTGGGCCCTTTATGGGCAGGTATTGAAGCGTATCGGTCCCATGGCGACCCTGATTGAACGGGATAATCACCTACCTGCCCTGAACGAGCTGCTCATCGAAGCGCAACGCGCTGATCATATGATTCAGACCTCAAAGGTGCGTGTATGACCTTACAACAGGCCTTCAGCGCCGCCCTGTTCGATCCGCAGTCGAGTTGCCCGCACGGTGTGATTTGCCCTGTTGGCAGTGATGCGTCGAGCCGTTTTTCCGTGTACCGAAACAACGTACTCAGCGGTTTGATCAACGCCTTGGGCGCCAGTTTTCCGGTGGTTGCCCGCTTGGTGGGAGACGCGTTCTTCCATGGCATGGCGCACGTGTTCGTGCACAAAAACCCGCCGGACAATCCGGTCATGAGTACCTACGGGCATTGCTTTGCGGAGTTCATTCAAGATTTTGCCCCGGCCAATAGCCTGCCGTATCTCGCTGATGTCGCACGCTTGGAATGGCTCTGTGTTCAGGCATATCACGCCGCCGATGCCCTGCCTTTGAACCCGCAGGCCCTTGCGCGGGCATTGGCCAATCCCGCTACCCTGGAACAACTGCGCATGACGTTGCACCCGAGTGTGGCCACCCTGCATTCCCCGTATACCGTGGCCTCCCTGTGGATTGCGCACCAGAACAGCGGACACCTTCAGGGACTGGACCCCAGCCAGCCGCAAAGTGCGCTGGTGCTGCGTCATGGTTTGAACGTAGAAGTGTTTGCGGTCAGCTCAGGGAGCGTAGCGTTTATTCGACTTTTGAAAACCCACTGCCCTCTTGGTCAAGCTGCTGACAATGCCCTGCACGCCGATCCCGGATTTGACTTGAGCCAGTGCCTGGCACTGCTCATCAGTATGGGCGCCATCACCGAAGTGCAGCACGCCCATGAGGTAACGTTATGAACACGTTTACAGAATATTCCTGCAGAATCGGTCGTTTATGGGCACATACAACCCGTGCTCTGCAACGCATTCCCCACTCCCTGATAGCGTTAATTGCGCGCTTCTCCATCGCCGCTGTGTTCTGGAAGTCGGGGCAAACCAAGGTTGAAGGCTTTGCACTGGACGTGGTGTCCGGCACTGTCGAGTGGGGACAACCCCACTTGGCCGATTCAGCGCTGTACTTGTTCAGCCACGAGTACAAGGTGCCATTGCTGCCTGCGGAGTTCGCCGCTTACGCGGCGACCGTCTGCGAACACCTATTCCCCGTGCTGATTTTGGTGGGCCTGGCGACCCGCTTTTCAGCGTTGGCGCTGCTGGGCATGACCATGACCATTCAACTGTTCGTTTACCCCGATGCCTACGCCACGCACGGAACGTGGGCCACGATTTTGCTGTACCTGATGGCGCGGGGACCGGGCACCCTTTCCATCGACCACTGGCTGGCGCGGCGTTATCGTCAAGGCTGATCGCAGGTCGAGGCAGTGCGTTGAAACCAACTCACAAGGTAATCCACCCATATGTGCGTGCGCTTGAGGTCATGACGCAAACGCACTGCACAAGCGCATCAGACCGATCGGTATTGAGCATGCTGGCATAGGGGATGGTAATAAATTACAAGCGGCCACCGTATTAATGTTGGCGGCGACAAACACCGTCCACAGGGCAAATCAAGGGGCCATGATGTCAGCAAGACGTCGACATTCACGCACAACGCTTTAGGTACACGTCTATTTTTGAGACAGAAAACGCCGAGGTTTTTCTCGAGTTGGGATGCAAACGGCTTGAAGCACAGCACTTATAAATGCGACCCATCGGACGATATAGTTACCTTCAATAATGACGTTGGAAGAAGGAACGAAATAAATATAACCATGGCGCGCTACATTTAACTGAACCATCCCCCAAAGCATGACCCATACAAAAAACAACCAGAACCGGGCCACTTTAAACCTTCGCCCCGATATCGCTCTGGACGTCGCAAAAAAAACCAAAAAAACAACAACCGAAGCAAACAAATAGAGCATCGACACAAGGAGCGCGTTATTCATCATTATCTCTGGCATCCGAGTACATAGATTTTATTGTCACACCATTCGATAACACTTCAAATGACAACGCCGTTTTACTCGCATTTTCATACCCTCGCACATAATCGGTGCGCACATACCTGAACAAGCGCCATGCATCAGGCTTTAATACCAACCGACCGACGCCGTAGGCGGAAAGTCCCAACTCCAAAGTCCCGTAAGCCATATCACCCTCGAAAGCGCTGCCCCCCATTAGGTTAGCCAGCTTCTGATACCCCTTTCTAAGTGGCCCCTGTGTATCAGAGCGTCCTTCCCATAAATTTCGCCCGTTTTCATACACATTGTTGGCCCCATGAGCCATCAACGGTCCTCCAGCAAAGACACAGAGCGTACCAGCTGAGGCATAGCACATCCCGGCACCCGCTGCGATTTGAAGTGCACCTGCGATTGCAGCAACACCTTTTTGAGCGACTTCCAATGATTGACTAAGGAGGCTGCTCTGTTCATTTTTTATGTCCTGCAGCCCCTCCTCTGGGCTCTTATTTCCCAAAGCAACATCATTAACAATACCTCGTGCGTAATAGGAGACCTCACGATTGAATTGAATACGCAGTGTGCCATCTTGAATGTGCCGAGCGCCAAGTGTGCAGGCTTGTTTTGCCAAATTCGCAGCGGCCTGACTAACGATCCAGTAATCGCAACTGCTGGGAAAACAGCCATCCTCTGAAGGGCTCATTTACTCATCTCTCCATGAACTGTACCCACTGGTCCCTGCCAAATGGTGAGTCCAAGTAATGTAGCGGTATCGAATTGCAAGATGCTCTTGGGGTTCGAAGTCATTTTGTAAAACGGCATGGGGCATATCGAGTGTGAGATCGACAACAACACCGCCTTTGATCTCAACTGTGTAAAATTTTTCCTGCAATCCAAATGAAGAAATGCGATAAAAGTGAATAACGCCGTTTATCTCCTCTCTACTTGAGAGCGCTTGAGCGAGTAAAGGCGACGATTTATCAACGTTCTTTGTAATCAGAATGGGTTTATGTGTTGGCCTGTCAATATTCCCCAAATTGGCCATATTGTGATTGTAAGAAAGCACCATAATTTCATCGGCGTGTGCAGACTGGCATTTATTGCCAATCGATTCTTGGGTTGAACACCCCGCCGAAATAAGGCCTTGCGCCTTGCCGATAATGGTCATGTAACCTTGGTTAGCCATTCACGCCACTCCTTTAAATAAGCTGAACAGGCTAATTCAAGAGCTTAATGCGACTTGTAGGACTTCTCCGAAATATAAAAAGTGGTGTATTCAAGAGTAGTGCCACCCAATAAATCCCTGTTCAGAATGGGTGATCTGCCAAGCCCCCCCTCTACCGTGTCAAGGCGGTTTCGCAAAAGCCGCCGCTATCAACGTGTGAACTCGGTCAGTCCCACCGTACTGGAAGAAGCCATGGATCATTACGCTCCGTACTTTCGAGGGTTCAAGCCGGTGCCGGCAGCCGAGGTAGCATTAGCCTATGCAAAAAGTGTTGAAGGTCTGCACACCGGCCAGACGTATCAGGTCGGCTAAACACTTGTGATGGCAGGCGAGCCTGAGTAACGTGGCGGCACTTGTCAGGAGACCTGAAGATGCGTGTCGCCCGTTCCTTAGTTTTAGTCGCCCTGCTCCCCGTGTTCGCGGGCTGCCAATTGCTTAACAGCAAACCCATGGACAACCATGCGGGTTTGTCGCGCCTGCAAGGCGAGTTGATCTCGACCAACGGTGAGCTGGTCTTCCAGCCCTGTATCGGACAACAGCGTTACGTCGTACGTGACAGCGAAAACACCACGCTCGTACAAGATGCTGCAGACATGCCGCTCAAGCCCGAGGCCCTTTTCGCAGATATTCGCGGCCAATTCATTGCAAGCAAAGCCGCCGGCTCGGATGGCGAGGTCAACGTCAAACAGCTCTATCGCCTTGAGCGCAGCAGCACGGCCTGCAAAGATCCGAACTTCAAGCAACTGACCGTGCATGCCAACGGCAACGGTCCGGCGTGGGAAGTCCGCGCTGGCAGCAAGGGCATGGAATTGACCCGCGAAGGCCAGCCACCTCTGGCGCTGCCGTACGTGGAAGAACAAGTCGGCGACGGGCGTTTTTATCTGTCCACCGAAGCCAACAACCAACGCATCGAGCTCTGGGTGGCGCCGCAACGGTGCACCGACAGCGTTAATGGCAGTGTGCAGCATTTGGGTGCCGAACTCCGGGTCAACGGTCAGGTCCAGCGCGGCTGCGGTTATTTCGGGGGCGCACGCAACGACTAACCGACGACGGTTACTGAACATTGCCGTTTAAGCCTGACGGATTCACCCCGAAGCAGCCTATAATCGCCGGTCTATGGCTGCCGGGGTAAACCTGGCCCCAATACTGGACCACCGTCATGTTACGAATTACCGAACTCAAGTTGCCAATCGACCATCCCGAAGAAGACCTGCGCCCTGCCATCGTGCAGCGCCTGGGCATCGCGGATGATGACCTGATCGATTTCACCTTGTTCAAGCGCAGCTACGATGCGCGCAAAAAATCCTCCGAACTGTGCTTCATCTACACCATCGACCTGTCGGTGCGTGATGAAGCACCGTTGCTGCTCAAATTTGCCGATGATCGCAACGTCAATCCTGCACCGGACGTCAGCTACAAGGTAGTCGGCAAGGCGCCGCAGGACCTGACCGAACGCCCGATTGTGGTCGGGTTCGGTCCGTGCGGTATTTTTGCAGGCCTGCTGCTGGCTCAGATGGGCTTCAAGCCCATCATTCTTGAACGTGGCCCGGAAGTACGTCAGCGCACCAAAGACACGTGGGGCCTGTGGCGTAAGAACGTCCTGAACCCCGAATCCAACGTGCAATTTGGTGAAGGCGGTGCGGGGACGTTCTCTGACGGCAAGCTGTACAGCCAGATCAAGGACCCGCAACACCACGGCCGCAAGGTGCTGCACGAGTTTGTGAAAGCCGGCGCCCCCGAAGAAATCCTCTACGTCAGCAAGCCGCATATCGGGACGTTCCGTCTGACAGGTGTGGTGGAAAACATGCGTCAGCAGATCGAGGCCCTGGGCGGCGAAGTTCGCTTTCAACAGCGTGTGACCGACGTAATGATCGACAACGGTCAATTGACCGGTGTGGTACTGGCCGATGGCGAGCAACTGAATGCACGCCACGTCATCATGGCGCTGGGCCACAGTGCGCGTGACACCTTCCGCATGCTGCACGCACGCGGCGTGTACATGGAGGCCAAACCGTTCTCGGTGGGTTTCCGTATTGAACACCCGCAATCGTTGATCGACAGTGCACGCCTGGGCAAATATGCCGGCCACCCGAAGTTGGGCGCAGCCGACTACAAACTGGTGCACCACGCCAAAAACGGTCGTTCGGTGTACAGCTTCTGCATGTGCCCCGGCGGTACGGTTGTGGCGGCCACCAGCGAACCCGGCCGAGTGGTGACCAACGGCATGAGCCAGTACTCGCGTAACGAGCGCAATGCCAACTCCGGCATCGTCGTCGGCATCACCCCCGAAGACTACCCGGGCGGGCCTTTGGCTGGTATTGAGCTGCAAGAGCGCCTCGAAGCCCACGCCTACGTTCTGGGTGGCAGCACGTACGAAGCACCGGCACAGCTGGTTGGCGATTTTATTGCCGGCAAACCCTCCACCGCGCTGGGCAGCGTCGAACCGTCGTACAAGCCGGGCGTTTCGCTGGGTGACCTGGCGCTGGCCTTGCCGGATTACGCCATCGAAGCCATCCGCGAAGCCTTGCCAGCGTTCGAGAAGCAAATCAAAGGCTTCTCGATGCATGACGCGATCCTGACCGGGATCGAGACTCGCACCTCATCGCCCTTGCGCATGACCCGCGACGCCTCAATGCAAAGTCTCAACGTCAAAGGTCTGTACCCGGCAGGTGAAGGCGCCGGTTATGCAGGCGGCATTCTGTCAGCGGGCGTGGACGGTATTCGCATCGCTGAGGCGGTTGCTCGCGATCTGCTGGGCATCGACGCTTAAAACGGGCAGTGCTACTGCCAAGCCGCTCAGAACGGATCGACAGTCCTGTTTGAGCCATCAACGGCAAAGGGCCCTCGGGCCCTTATTGCAGCTTGGCGATAGCAGTAACCTTCAGCTGTTAAGCCCCTTTCCTACGGGCTTACACGGCTAATTCCTGACTCACTTTGATACACAACTGCTAGGCTTTTGAGCGGTGTGATTTCGCGCGCCTGCTTATAACAAAAAAGAATATAGTTTTTGTTTTAACAACTAACCTCTCAGGTTAGGGTGTTGCACCCTTTCACTCACCGATGGAGAGCGACCTTGCCTCTGCGTAGCACTTTCACTCGTTTCTTTCAGTTGGAAGCTGCCAGCGGTTTGCTGTTGATTGCCGCAGCCGCTCTGGCTTTGATCATCAACAACTCACCGCTTTCACACTTCTATACCGCCTTCCTGGACGTGCCTGTGGCCGTGCAAATTGGCGCGCTGCAAATTGCCAAACCTTCGCTGCTGTGGATCAACGACGGCCTGATGGCGTTGTTTTTCCTGCTGATCGGTCTGGAGGTCAAGCGCGAGCTGCTTGAAGGCCAGTTGTCCAAGCCATCGCAGGTCGTGCTACCCGGCGCCGCAGCGATTGGCGGTATGGTGGTGCCAGCGTTGATCTACTGGTTCATCAACAAGGACTACCCGGATGCGTTGGGTGGCTGGGCAATTCCCATGGCTACCGACATCGCGTTTGCGCTGGGTGTCCTGGCGCTGCTGGGCAAGCGGGTTCCAGTATCGCTCAAGCTGTTTCTGATGACGCTGGCGATCATTGATGACTTGGGCGCGATTGTGGTGATTGCCCTGTTCTACTCCAGCGAACTGTCGGGCATGTCCCTGATTCTGGCCGCTGCGTGCCTGGTGGTGCTGATCATCATGAACCGCATGGGTGTGGTGAAAGTCGCGCCGTACATGATCGTTGGCCTGATTCTGTGGGTGTGTGTTCTCAAGAGCGGCGTTCACGCCACGCTGGCAGGTGTCACACTGGCGTTCTGCATCCCGTTGCGCACCAAGAACTCAGAGCCATCGCCGCTGATGACCATTGAGCACGCACTGCACCCGTGGGTGGCATACGGGATCTTGCCGTTGTTTGCCTTTGCCAATGCGGGCGTTTCGTTGTCAGGCATTACCCTGCACAACTTCGTCAGTCACGTACCCATGGGGATTGCCGCAGGCTTGCTGATCGGTAAAACCGTGGGCGTGTTCGGCCTGACCTGGATCGCCATCAAAACCGGCATGGCGGCATTGCCAGCCGGCGCAAACTGGGGGCAAGTGTTCGGCGTGGCCATCCTGTGCGGCATCGGCTTTACCATGAGCCTGTTTGTCGGCTCGCTGGCGTTTGTCGCAGGCAGCAGCGATTACGTTGGCATGGACCGTATGGGGATTCTCACCGGTTCGATCCTGGCCGCCTTGATCGGCTATGCGGTGACAGCCATGGCGAGCCGCAAGCCGGTAACCAACTGATCGGCTGCATGCCGCAGCTGACCCGGGGACCCCGCCTGTGCCAGCTGCGGCGAAGCCAATAAAAAACCCCGGCCAGTTTGTACTGGCCGGGGTTTTGTTTTTACGCGGTGACTTACTGAGTCACGCGGCTGGTGCCATCAACGGTCATGATGCGTACACGCTCACCGGTACGGAACACCTGATTCGGCTCTACCTGTTGCACATACGCACGGGTGCTGCCGTCGTCTTCACGCACGGTGATTTCAACACCCTGGGTTTTGGTCAGGCCAGATTCTGCAGCCGACCCCAACAGACCGCCTGCGACAGCACCGATGACAGCCGTCACGATGCTGCCGCGACCGCCGCCAATGGCGCTGCCACCTACCCCACCTACAACAGCACCGGTTGCGGCGCCGATCGGGGTTTTGGTGCCTTCAATTTTGACCGGACGCAAGGCAACGATAGTGCCCATACGCACTGTCTGCACGCGACGCGCTTCTTCGCGCGAGTAAGAGTCGCCGGTCAAGTTGGAGGTGCAGCCGCCCAACAGGACTGTCATGGTAGAAAAAGCAGCAATTAACAGTACGGACTTACGCATTAGATCAACTCCAAAAGATCAGGGATTCATTAAACTCCGCGGCCACCGCCCTGTCACGGCCGGGTGCGGAAAAAATAGCCTTTATTCAGCGGCTGTACAGCCAGATAAACGCCTTCAATCAGGTCGAAACGTCAAGCAAGGGTAGCGGGTAATCACTCGTTACGCTGCGTTCATCACAGGACACATATGGACTATTTCATCATTTTCATCACCACTGCCGCCGGCCTGTATTTCCACGGGTGGTTGTATGTGCGTATCAAACGCTGGATGGACAGGGATCTGGCGTTGTCGCTGGCAGGTGACGATCCGGCCCGCAAGGCCTTTATGTTGCAACGCCTGGAAGAGGCTCACAAGCAGAGAATCAAACGCCGCGACATGCCCCAATGGCTGCAAGCCGCGGCGTCTGAATATGCCGTCAGGGCGCCAAACGCTCCCGCGTCCAGTCAGTCCCGCAAAGCCGATAGTTGAGGCGGTCATGCAAGCGGCTGGGACGGCCTTGCCAAAACTCGATGCGCTCAGGTAACAACCTGAAACCACCCCAATGCTCGGGACAATGGGGCTGCGTATCAGTGAAGCGCTCCTGAGTGACACGAAGCAGTTCGGCCAGCTCTTCACGTCCGGCAATCACCTGGCTTTGCGGCGAAGCCCAGGCACCTATGCGGCTACCCAACGGGCGAACTTGATAGTAAGCGTCTGACTCTTCAGGCGTCACCTTGACCACGCGCCCTTCAATGCGCACCTGACGTTCCAGCGTCGGCCAGAAGAATGTCATGGCCGCAAAGGGATGCGCCGCCAGTTGCTGGCCTTTTGCACTGGTGTAGTTGGTGAAGAAGGTAAACCCTTCAGCATCCAGCCCCTTGAGCAACAGCACGCGACAGTGCGGGCGCCCGTCTTCATCCACCGTTGCCAGCGTCATGGCATTGGCTTCTACGGGCGGCTGCTCGGTTTTGACCGCGTCTGCAAACCATTGATGAAACAACGCGAAAGGCTCCGCCGGGGCCTGAGCCTCGGCGAGTCCATCACGGGTGTAGTCGCGTCGCATATCTGCCAGCGCTTGAGTCATGCCACCCTCCCGTTAATCAAACCAATCAGTTTTTGGCTTGAGTATTGCTCACGTCCTTTTTCGCGGCGGCAGTCTTGGCGACCACCGCTTTCTTGGCTGGAGCGGCTTTAGCAGGTTTCTTGGCCGGGGCGGATTTCTTGGCAACTACGGCTTTCTTCGCCGGGGCCGCAGCTTTTTTAGCCGCGACCGCTTTGGAAGGCGCAACAGCGGGTTGTACGGCTACCAGTTCAGCCGGGGACAGTGCTGGCTGGCTGTATTTGCTCACAAGCGCCAGCATGGTGTTTTGCGGTGTCATCAGGATCTCAACACGGCGGTTCAGCGCACGGCCTTCGTTACTGTCATTGGCCGCCCGTGGCATCACCGATCCCATACCACGCAAGGTCAAGCGGTTCGCCTGCAGACCACTCATGCGGAAAATCGCGGCGACCGAACGCGCGCGGTCGAGGCTTAACTTGGTATTGGCAGCCATTGCGCCTGTGGTGTCGGCGTGGCCAAGCACCAGAACTGCGGTTTTTGGATCGCCTTCAACCACTTTGGCAACACGGGTGAACGGACCGAGCATGGACGGCTTCAACAAGTCCGGACGGGTTGGTTTGAACGCACTGTCCGCAGACGCCACGATCACCAGTAAGCTTTCACGGCGCTCAAGTTGCAGGTTGGTGTCTTTGATGGCTGCACGCAGGCGCGGCTCATATTCGTCCAGCCAGGCTTGAGTCACTTTAGGGTCAGGCATCGGCACGACATTGGCTGCCACCGGCTTGGTGTCTTTAGCAGTGCTGCCAAACGGCCACCACCAGTTCTTTTCGGTGCTTGACGCAGGTGCAGCGGCTACCGTTTTTTCTTTAGCGACAGGTGCATCTTTCTTGGCACTGTCCGAACCAAAAGGCCACCAGCTGGAGCCGCTGTCTTTTTTGGCTTCGGTAGTGGCGGGAGCTGTTTTGGCTACAGCGGGCGCAGCCGTTTTTTTGTCGGTCGGCTTGGCTGCCGGGGCATCAGCCTTGTCAGCAGCGGGTGTTGCTGCCTGATCCGACGACCCGAGCTGCCACCATTTGTGGCCGCCTTCTGCGTCATTTTGTGGTGTTTGTGCGCAACCAGTGATTGCCAGACAAAGGGCGAGTGCAAGGGTCTTATTAGATGACATTGAATATCCACACAATGAATTAGAAATAATTGGACGCGATATACGTATAAAAAAGCGTATTAAGCGCATTAAAGCCACAGGGATCCGACCTACGGCTTACAAAACAGTCTTACAAACACGTTGCTAATGCCCGCACCAGCTTTTGCGCACGGGGATCCATCAAAACATAGGGGCCGAGCGTGTTGGTGACAAACCCAAACGCCACATCGCGTTCCGGGTCGGCAAACCCGATGGAACCGCCCGCCCCGGGATGGCCAAAAGCCTTGGCCCCCAGACCAAACGTGGCATTCGCCACTTCAGGCTGATCCAGCATGCACCCCAGGCCAAAACGCGTTTGGGTGCGCAGGGTTTTGTCTTCACCGACGCTGTGCTCGCGGGTCAACTCAGCGAGCATTTCGGACTCCAGCAATTGGCCATCGAGTAAACCGTTGTAGAAACCGGCGAGACTGCGGGCATTGCCATGACCATTGGCCGCTGGTTGCTCCATACGACGCCATTCCGGCTTATTAGTGCTGGTCATAATAGACGGTGGATTGGTAAATGCCCGGGTACTCATGGACGTAGGCTCGTTCATCATCGCCTTCAGCAAGCGCTGGGCAGAGGCATCACCCACCGTGCCTTTGCTGCGGGCGATGTGCGCGACCCGATAAAACTCGTCATCCGCCAACCCGATATGGAAGTCCAGCCCCAGCGGCAGTGCCGTACGGGCCATGATCGATTGACCCGGACTGCGCCCATCGGCGCGGCGTATCAATTCACCCAGCAGCCAACCATAGGTGATGGCGGCATAACCATGCCCATCACCCGGCGTCCACCACGGAGCTTCAGCCGCCAGCGCATCCACCATGGTTTGCCATTCATACAGCGCCTGAGGCGGCATAGGTTCACGCAATGCAGGTAAACCGGCACGATGGCTCAGCAGGTGACGCAACGTGATGGACTCTTTACCGGCCGCGGCAAATTCCGGCCAATAGCGAACTACCGGGACATCCAGCGCCAGCTTGCCTTCTTCCACCAATTGCAAGGCCGTCACGGCAGTGAAGGTTTTGGTACACGAAAACAGGTTGGCAATGGTATCGGTGTGCCATGCCTGCTCACCGTCTTTGTCAGCCGTACCGCCCCACACGTCTATGACCGTTTCACCGCCGACCTGGATACACAGCGCGGCGCCACGCTCTTGAGGGTCGTTGAAAAGCGCGGCAAATGCATCACGCACTGCCTCGAACTTAAGGTCGTGAAAACCCTGAATCTGCACCCGCCCCTCCTGGATCACGCATGGCTCTACAAGGCGTGCATTGTTCCAGCCCCGATCAAATTTTGAAACAGACTAAACGGATCTAAACGCACAATTTTTGAGCATTGGAACATCGAGGGAGAAGGTAAACATATGAAGGTGGATTTTTTGTGAAAAAGCCACCCGACGGCCTGCTTTTCAGGAGCGGGCCTGCCTCGGGAGGCAAGCTCACGCCTGCAAGGGTTAAAGCGCAGCGTTCACGGCTGTGGCCAATTTTTGCACCCGAGGATCCGAGAGGACGTGACTGCCCATGGTGTTGGTGACAAAAGCGAAGGTGACGTCACGGTCGACGTCGGCAAAACTGACAGGGCCACCCAGACCTACATGCCCAAACGCATCAGGCCCCATACAAAACGAAGCGCCGGGGTCGGCAGGCTGTTCCATCATGCAACCCAAGCCATAACGCATGGGTCTAAGCAATGTGCGGTCCATGCTGTTGCTGTGCTCACGCCTGAACGCGTTAAACAGTTCCGGGCCGATCAGTTGCCCCGCCAACAACGCACTGTAAAAGCCCGCCAGCCCGTGTGCGGTGCTGTGACTGTTGACGCCCGGCTGGTGGTATTTCCACCAACAGGGGTTGCCCGTGTTTTTGGGGGATATACTTGGATTGGAAAAAGCGAGGGTCGCTACATGCCTAGGTTCGCTGAGCATGACGCGGCGCAAGTCCTGTGCGTATTGATCACCGATGCGTCCTGGCGCGTGTTCGAAATGGGCGATACGAGAAAAATCCAGAGGATCAACCCCCGCGTACACTTCCAGTCCATGGGGTCGGGTTATCTGCTCGCGAATAAACGTGCGCGAATCTCTTCCGTCCACTCGGCGTATCAGCTCACCTAAAATCCAGCCATAGGTGGTTGCACCATAGCCCAGCTCAGCTCCCGGCTCCCACCACAAGGGCTCGGCCGCAACCGCAGTTGCCATATGTGCCCAGTCGTACATCATTGGCGTGTGACTGGGCAGACGCAGCGCCGGCAAGCCGCTGGTATGGCACAGCACCTGGCGCAAGGTAATGAGCTCTTTACCACCTTGCGCAAACTCAGGCCAATAAAAAGCGATGGGCGTATCCAGTGCCAACTTGCCAGTCTCTACCAACATCAAGGCGGCGATGGCGGTGATGGGTTTGATGGCACAGTAAGTATTTACCAGCGTGTCGTGCTGCCATGGCTGCTCGCCCGCCAGATCCGCCACACCCGCCCATAGATCAACGACCGTTTCACCGCTGATTTGTACGCAAACCCCACCGCCTCGCTCGTAAGAATCGTCAAAAAAAGACTCAAATGCTTGCTGAACGGCTTCGAACCCACGTGCACACTTCCCTAATGCTTCCATTTCGAAGACTCCATTCAGTTCAGGTGAATGGATAACCTTAGGTTTTGAGCGGGTATTGAGAAAGGCTCTAGAACCCCGACAGCGACGAAATACATCGCCGCCCGTCGAGTTTCACACTGTCAGTGACCTTGGCCCGAGTGCCCGCCTGCATGGCCCGCGCCAGAGCGGCCTTCGTTGCCTTCCTGGGCGGCGTGGCGCGGTGCTTTGACGTCTTTATTAGCGTCTGCCTGGGCCTTGGCCGCTTCTTGGCCAAGTTGGTCCAACGCTTGCAAATTGGCTTTGCGCACGCTTTCAACAAAACCGGTAAATGGCAAATCGGTGATGCCTACCATGCCGAAGTGACCATTTTCGCCATCCAGTAAACGGCCGGTCACTGGCTGATCCAGGTATTGGAACCAATGCACGCCGACGATCGACGGTTCTGTCACCGCCTGTTTGAGGAATTTGCTGTACGCCGGGCCACGCGCCTCCTCGTTGGCCACTTCGGTCACGCCGCCCCAGAACGGGCCGCGATCGCGGGAGCCAAAGTTGAACTCGGTGATCATCACCGGCTTGTCGAGTTCTCGCAGTTTGGCAAAGTCGTAGCCGTCTTGCGGTTGCAGCGTGTAGAAGTTGAAGCTCAGGACATCGCAATACTGCGCACACGACGCCACCGCCTCAGGTGTGCTGACGGCAAAACGGCCCCCCAGCAGCAAATGGTTAGGGGCGTGCCATTTGAGCGAGTCGGAAATGGTCTTGAAGTAGTTGTCGGCGAATACTTTCTGGAAGTATTGGTAGTCGGCTTCGATCTCCGGGTGCTCTGGGTTGGGCAACGGTGCTTCGAAACCTGGGTCTTCAAGCAACTCCCAGGCCGGGATATCGACACCCCAGGCCTTGGACAGGCCCTGCTGGTTACGGTACTTGTCACGCAACTGCTTCAAGAACGCGCGTTTGGCGGGAACGTCGGTGGTCATGCGCAACGTGCCAAAGGCCAGCGCATACCGATTCTTCGCATCGGAGCCGGGACCGGCCCACGCCAATTCGTTGTCAGCAAAATAACCGATCAACCACGGATCGTCGCGATGATCACGGGCGGCAATGGCGACGGCGCGTTCAGTGGCCATGGCAAAGCGCGGGTCGAACGGGTCGGGCATGCCGCCCCACCAGTCAGAGCCGGTACTGATGCTGGCGTAATCCCCCACAATCGACAGCGGCAAGGTATAGGGCACGCGCTTGCTATCGCCCAGCGCCGGGTCGCTCCAGTTGCCGATGGTGTTGAAACCCCAGGCTTGCAAGCGATCCAACGTATGAGTTTGCCAGCGTTGTGCATCGAAGGCTTCGGGCGCACAAGGCGTCACAACTTCAGCGCCTTCGACCGCCTTGCCGGTGGTACAGGGCTGGCCATAAATGCGTTGCAGGTTGGCGCCATAAAAGTTGTACCAGCGTCCCGCATCGAACGCTCGCCCACGGCTCGCGCCATTGCCGCTGTTATGGTCCGAGGTGCCGTAGTAGGCATGCAAAGGTTCGTCTTTGTTCGGCAACGCGCTGAACATCCATTCGCGCCCGGCCACATACGTCTGACTGTCGCTCGCGGTCACGGCGTTCAGGCCCAGGGAGTAAAACGGGTGCCCTTGCGGGGTGACCAGATTCCAGCGCCCGTCACGTTTTTCAGTGCGGAAAAACCCAGTGGCGTCGAACGGTGCGCCTTGGGTCCAGCCACCGAATTTATCCAGATCACTGCGTTTGGCCAGCCAGACTTTGAGCTGTTGCTGTTCTTTAGCGGCTGCGGCCTTGAGCTGCTCGTCATTGCTTACACGCTCGGGCCACTTGGCACGGGTCGACTGACCATAGCCGTCCACAATTGAGCTGTAGACCGCTTTGATCACTCCGTCGCCGTCTTGCACACCAAAACGTTCGAGCAAGATGCTTTGCGCGGCCGTGGGCTGCGGGACTGACAGCGTCACCGACACCACTTGGCTCAGGTCAATTTCGCCTTGGCTGGCAGCCAGCAAAATGCGCTGACCGTCGAGGTTCATCGGCATCGGCGGTCCGGCGCGCATTCCCTGGCTGTGCGGGGTATTGGCTTTCAACGGCAACAACAACGTCTGCGCCGGACCTGCTGGCAGAGCAACGCGGCTGGTCAACGTTTTGCCGTTGCTGCTTTGCAGCGTAACGTCGAGGGTCAGCGCCCAGTTCATGGCATTTTGAATACGTAACGTCATCATGCCCGACTGCGACCAGTCCCACGCTCCGGTCTGCGGTTTGAGAATCAGGCTCGGGGCGGCTGCCGGGTTGAAGGTCACACGACGCAACACCTCACCTTCGGCCGTTTGTTCTGCGTTGTACTGCGGCAAGATCGCATCCACGGTCGCCACCTGCACCACATCGGCGGGACGAACGAAGTTGAACAAGGTCTGTTGACCGGCAGGCGCTGCCATCAGTGGGGTCGTAACCAGCAGCGCAAAAACAGCGGACAGTGAACGGCGAATCATAAGAATGTGGTTCTCCCAAACGACCGAAAACGGCCGGTGTGGTGGTGAAAGACAAAGCATAGACAGCAAAGTCGGCCATAAGGCCGACTTGCGCTTAAGAAATTTCGCGCCGGAAAGGTGGCAAGGCATTCAGGATCGCCTTGCCATAGCGCTGAGTGACCAGTCGCCGGTCCAGCAACGTGATAGTGCCGCGATCCTGCTCGGTGCGCAGCAGACGACCGCAGGCTTGCACCAGTTTGAGGGACGCGTCGGGGACGGATATTTCCATGAACGGGTTGCCGCCACGGGCCTCGATCCACTCCGCAAGCGCCGCTTCGACCGGGTCGTCAGGCACCGAGAACGGAATTTTAGCGATCACCACGTGCTCACAGTACGCGCCGGGCAAGTCCACACCTTCAGCAAAGCTGGCCAGCCCGAACAACACACTGGAGTCGCCACCATCCACCCGGGCCTTGTGTTTGTTGAGGGTCTCCTGTTTCGACAAGTTGCCCTGGATGAACACCTGCTTGCGCCAGTCACGCTCCAGGCCGTCGAACACGTCCTGCATCTGTTTGCGCGACGAGAACAACACCAGCGTGCCTTTGGAACCTTCAACCAGACCCGGCAGGTCGCGAATGATCGCCGCCGTGTGCGCCATCGCGTCACGCGGGTCGGCTTTAAGGTCGGGCACCCGCAGCACACCCGCGTCGGCATGGTGGAACGGGCTGGGTACGACTGCGGTAACCGCCTTTTTCGGCAACCCGGCGCGCATGCGGAAACGATCGAAGGTGCCCAACGCGGTAAGTGTGGCCGACGTGACTAACGCGCCATAGGCGACGTTCCACAGGTTACGACGCAGCATTTCTGCCGCCAGAATCGGGCTGGCGTTTACCTCGATATCAAACAGCGAGCCGCTTTCAGCCAGCGTCAACCAACGGGCCATAGGCGGGTTGTCTTCGGGGTCTTCGGTGGTAAAGGCGGTCCACAATTCCCAGTTACCCTGGGCACGGGACAGCAAGCTGCCAAACAGGGGATACCACTCTTCGGCCTGATTGCTGGTGATGCCGATGTTGACCTCACCGTCCATGCCGTCCTTCAGAATTTCAGTCAGCCGGGTAAACAGATCGGTAAGACGCGAGAAGCCTTTTTTCAGTTCGATGCCCATTTCCCGCATATGATCGGGAATCAGCCCGCCTACAAAACGGTGCCTCGGGCGCTCACGCCCTTCCGGTTCTTCACCGACCTTGAAGTCAGCAATCTGCTCGCAAGTGGTGAACATGAACTGCTGCTGCGCCTTGATCTCCTTCGCAAGCTCCGGCACTTGTTCCAGCAAACGCCCCAAGTCACCCGGCAGTGGGTGTTGCGCCAGCAGTTTGGTCAGGTTCTTGGCGGTTTGCTCCAGCCAGTCGGCGGTGGAGCGCAGGCGCGTGTAATGGGCGAAGTGGCCGATGGCCTTGTCCGGTAGGTGATGGCCTTCGTCGAACACATACAGCGTGTCACGCGGATCAGGCAGTACCGCACCGCCGCCCAGCGCCAGGTCGGCCAGTACCATGTCGTGGTTGGTGACGATCACGTCCACCTTGCCCATGCCTTCGCGGGCCTTATAGAAGGCGCACTGGCCGAAGTTCGGGCAATGGCGGTTGGTGCATTGGCTGTGGTCGGTGGTCAGACGCGCCCAGTCCTGGTCTTCCAGAGCCTGAGGCCAGCTGTCGCGGTCGCCGTCCCACTTATTGCCCGCCAGCTTTTCGATCATGCTGGTGAACAGCTTTTGACTGGCTTCATCAACCTCGATCTTGAACCCTTCTTCCTCGAACAACTGCGCCGTCGCAGTTTGCGCGTGGCCTTCTTGCAGCAGCATGTCGAGCTTGGACAGGCACATGTAACGCCCACGGCCTTTGGCCAGGGCAAAACTGAAATTCAGCCCGCTGTTGCGCATGAGATCCGGAAGGTCTTTGTAGACAATCTGCTCCTGCAACGCCACGGTCGCCGTGGCAATCACCAGGCGCTTGCCTGCCGCCTTTGCGGTCGGGATTGCGGCCAAGCTGTAGGCCACGGTCTTGCCGGTGCCAGTGCCCGCTTCGACCGCAACCACGGCGGGCTCGCCGCTGCGATGGCCTTCTTCGTCGGTATCGATGTCGCCCAGCACCTTGGCCACTTCGGCGATCATCAACCGCTGGCCATAGCGTGGCTTGAGGCTCTTGGCTTCGAGAAAACGCGAGTATGCGCCCTGAATCTGGGATTTGAGTTCGTTACTAATCATGGTTCTTCGGGCGCGAGAAACGCTGGATAAATTTTCAGTGGTTCGAATGGCCGCTATCATACCCCGCTAAATCATCCCGCGCCGAACGGAGTACCTCATGACCGCCTTTGCCCTTGCCTATAGCCTGCATGTTTTGGCCGCCCTGATTTGGGTCGGCGGAATGTTTTTTGCCTGGATGATCCTGCGCCCGGCCAGTGTGGCGGCCCTTGAAGGCCCGGCCCGGCTGAAATTATGGGTCGAGGTGTTTCCGCGTTTTTTCGTCTGGGTATGGGCCGCGGTGCTGATTTTGCCGATAAGCGGTGTTGGCCTGTTGCAGATCCGCTTTAACGGATTTGAGACCGCACCGCGTTATGTGCAGATCATGATGGGGCTGTACATCGTGATGGTGGCGCTGTTTATCCGCATTCAATCCCTGCAACTTCCGGAACTGCGCAAGGCAGTCCAGGCAGAGCAATGGGCGGCAGGCGCAGCGGCTTTGGCCAGGATTCGTCGATTGGTGGGCTGTAACTTGATCGTCGGGCTGTTGCTGGTAGCAATTGCGGCGGCGCGGCCGATGTTTTAAGGCCTTGAGCTGTTGCGCGACGCCGCGATGAACGTCGTGCAACCGCTCGCAACCTTTATGCGGTGTCAGCAACTGCGCGTTTACAGGAAGGGTTACAAGCGCTGGATGGTCACCGCGCCAGCAGAACCGGTTTCGCCGGGTTCACCCGCCAGCCCGGGCTTGCCTGACTTGGCGCCGTCGGTGCGGTACACCAGGCACCCTTTGGATTTGCCGCCAGCCCCCGCACGCCCTGCTGCACCGGGCTTGCCACCCGCGCCGCCCTCCACACGCACGTTGATCAGGGCTTCAGGGAAATCTCGGGGCAGTTCGACACGCACCTGCGCACCGGCAGCGCCCTGCTGACCGTTACCACCATTTTGCCCATTGTGGCCTGCGCCCGCGGAACCCCAGGTGCACCCCGGTGCCTCACCGTTGCCGCCATCGAGCCCGACAAAACCCGGCGCACCGGTTCCGCCACGGGCATCGACCGACAGCTCGTTGGCTTGTAAGGCATCAAACCGCAGGGTCAGATCTCGGGCCGGTCGCGCCGGTTTTTCGTAAGTGCCCGCTGCGCCACGGGCATTGATCTGGCTGCCTTCTTCAAAGTTGGCATAAGCCGCGTGCAACTCAATGGCACGCTCGGCCGGGACAATGGTGATGCGCGCTTCACGTCCCAAATGCAGTTGGTCAATTTTGACCTGCGTCACACCGGGCGGGATCAGCAAGGTGCCGTAATCCGCCACATCGAGCTGTTCGAGTTGCAAGACGCTGGTATTGGCAGGCAAACGCATCAGCGTGTTGGGATCAACCTTGACCGATTCGGCATGGACAAACGGGCTGCACAGGGCGACCAATAAACCTAACTTACGCATGGTGAGCGCCTTGTTCAGAAGTGGAGCGGAGGGTTTGCAGGTGAAAAATGCCAACCAGGAGGACATGCAAGCGATCACGCCAAGGATTGGGGCGCTCTTTGATACTGCCGTTGAACAGTAGCAGCTCAAGCAAGTGGGTCAGCAACAACAAACTGCCGGCCAGATTGACCAATACATCAAATGGGTTGATCAACGGATTGAGCACATTGATCATCACGACCACCCAAAACAAAAGGGTCAAGACTTTCCCCAGCCCCCAAAGCACCTTCATAGCTCCCCCTGATCGTTATGTTTTTTCTTTGGATGCACCTTAACGGGTGGCAGGACAGCTGCGCCAGAGGTCCCGACAAAAATACCTCCGTGTGTCATTTCGATACGTGAGGTCGCCAGACCGCTTCTTCGCTTTCGTTGAGTGGATCCACTAGGCCGCAGGGTCAGGGCAGGCTAGTCTTGGGCGCTTAAAAAGAGGACTTGAGATGAACTCCGGCATTTCCACCCGCACGCCTCAGCACGCTTTGGCGGCTTTGCTTGATCGATACGCCCCGCAGCGTTTGCTGGTGGTCGGCGCCAGTCATTTTCCGGCCCTGCAAGCCTTTCAACAGGCCCACCCTGACGCCCAGGTTTCACTGGCAACCCCCGGCCCGCTTCCCGAAGACTTGGCCTGCCAGCGCTTTGATTTAGCCCTGGTAGTGGATTGCCTTGAACACCTGCCCAAAAAAGCGGCTCTTGAATTGCTGGGCGGGATTCGTAACCTGAACGCCAGTCGACTCGCGGTACTCGCAGATCTGACAGCGTGCGACTGGAAAGAAACGGACTTTTTCGCTTTAGCACTACAGAACAATGAGAGCTTTCAGCGTGACGATCAGATACTGACGCTATTCACCTATGATCTACGCGAGTACAAACAGGTGCCCGACTGGTTAAATGCCAGGTTCTGGGCCAATCCGGAAAACTTCGGCAAGTATTGGTGGTAAACCGATGAGTACATCCATTTGCCCTTGTGGCAGCGGCAACCTGCTCGACGCCTGCTGCGGGCATTATCACGCGGGGACTGTCGCCCCAAGCGCCGAAACCCTCATGCGTTCACGTTACAGCGCCTACGTTCTGGGGCGGGTGGATTACCTGGTTGCTACGACATTACCGGTGCAGCAAGCCGGTCTCGACCGTGAATCCATTAAAAGCTGGAGTGCACAAAGTACGTGGCTCGGGTTAGAGGTTGAACACAGTGAAGTGTTTGGTGGTCAACCTGAACATGCGTTCGTCACCTTTACGGCCCGCTGGCATGATGCCAATGGCGAACACAGCCATCGGGAAAAGTCTTCCTTCGTGCAAAGTGCCGGGCGCTGGTTCTTCATTGATCCAACCGTTTCGCTAAAAGTGGGGCGCAATGACCCCTGTCCTTGCGCCAGCGGCTTCAAATTCAAAAAATGCTGCGCCGGCTATTTCGCCCAATAAGCTGAACTGACGTGGCTGATAAGGAGCAAAGAATGGATGCTCGGGCACTTATTAAACACACCGCCGCCCTCTTGCTGATAGTGGGTCTGTCGGGGTGCGCCTCCTGGTTTGAGTCCTCGGACAAAGACCCCGGAGTGCGCCTGGAGCGTGTTGAACTAATTCAGGCCAAACTGTTGGAGCAGCGCTTCAAGCTGCACTTCAGGGTGGATAACCCCAACGACTCCACCCTCACCGTCCGCGGCATCAGCTACAAAGTGTACTTGGGCCCCATTTTGTTGACAGAAGGCGAACACAGCCAATGGTTCAGCGTTGATCCCAAAGGCACGGCCGACTACGTAGTCCCGGTGCGCACCAATATGTGGCAACACGTCAAACCCCTGGTCAAATTGCTGGAGTCGCCTGACGAACCAATCCCTTATCGGCTTGAAGGCACGCTGGAGACCGGCCTGTTCTACGGTAACGACGTGCACGTCATGCGCAAAGGCGAGATAATCCCCGGCGATTTTATTCCAGAGTGATTGAGCAATGACCCAACAACCCCACGTTCACGGCCCAGACTGCAACCACGATCATGATCAGCATGATCACGCCCATGACCACGGTACCGGTCATGTGCATGGCCCGAACTGCGGTCACGCCCATCAGGAGCCTGTGCGCAATGCGTTGAAAGACGTTGGCCGCAACGATCCTTGCCCGTGTGGCAGCAGCAAAAAATTCAAAAAGTGTCACGGCGCCTGATCCTTTAAACAGCGCCCGACCTGCGCCGCACCTGCCTTCAGGCATGTGCGGCGTTTGTATTTTTACCGCCTGAGATTTCCTGCCAAAACTTGCACTGACACGTTTCCCCTTCACAACGGCGCGAGTAAAACTGACAACTGCGAGTGAACTGCTACCTTTGCCGAGCACCAGTTTCAACGTGAACATTCGCTTCTGGAGCCCTTCATGATCGATCTTTACTACTGGACCACCCCAAACGGCCACAAGGTTTCACTGTTTCTCGAAGAAGCTGGCCTGCCCTACAAGGTCCACCCGGTCAACATCAGTAAAAATGAACAGTTTGCGCCTGCTTTCCTGAAAATCTCGCCCAACAACCGCATTCCGGCCATTGTCGATCAAACCCCGGCGGACGGTGGCGCGCCGCTCTCGCTGTTCGAATCGGGTGCCATCCTGCTGTATCTGGCCGAGAAAACCGGACAGTTCTTGCCCAAGGATTTGCGAGGGCGGCAAATGGCGCTGCAGTGGCTGTTCTGGCAAATGGGCGGCCTGGGGCCAATGGCGGGGCAAAATCACCACTTCAATCGTTTTGCGCCCGAAAAAATCCCTTACGCGATCAAGCGCTATACCGACGAAACGGCCCGCCTCTATGGCGTCTTGAACAAGCAACTGGAAGGCCGGCAGTTTGTTGCAGGTGACGCGTACAGCATCGCGGACATGGCGATTTACCCGTGGATCGTGCCGCATGCCTGGCAAGGGCAGAATCTGGACGACTTCCCGGCGCTGAAAACCTGGTTTGACCGCATCAAGGCACGCCCCGCCACTGAGCGGGCCTACGCGCTGGTGGCCAAGATCAACCCGCCACAATAAACAACCCTCGCAGTTTGAAGCTGCTATAACGCTGCCGCTGCAGGCCAGCGGCACATAGCGCCTTGCGCCGTTCGGCCGCAATAACACAGCGTGCGATGCTGACGGCGCCTGCACTTGGCTTTTCGCCATATAGCCCTTGCGTGCCCTCTTGCGCGTCACTAACGTAGCGCCTTTCGATGACACCCCCTTCGCAGGAGCTTTGCCATGGTCTCGCCAGCCTTCACTTATTGTTTACCCCGGTTCGGCGTTGCCGCGGCAGTGGTCGGTTTTCTGAGCCTGACCGGTTGCCAGATGAACAACCCTGCCACCCAAAGCCTGGTGCCCACGTCAGGGGTGCAGCCGCTCAAAGGGCTGGCGCAGAACGTGTCGGTGCGGCGTAACGCACAGGGCATGCCGCTGATTGAAAGCAGCAGTTTCCATGACGCACTTTTCACGCTGGGCTATATGCACGCCAGTGATCGCATCAGCCAGATGGTACGCCTGCGCCTGCTCGCGCAAGGCCGTCTGGCGGAACTGGAGGGTGCCGATGCCCTGCCAACCGACCGCCTGATGCGCAGCATCAACCTGAAGAAGAACGCCAGCGAGCTGTACAAAAGTGCATCGCCGCGCCTGAAAAAGTTTTTTGAGGTGTATGCCCGGGGCGTTAACGCTTACCTGTTTCGCTACCGCGACAAACTGCCCGAAGATCTGGCCCGGGCAGGTTATAAGGCCGAGTACTGGAAACCAGAAGATTCGGCACTGGTGTACAGCCTGCTGAGCTTCGGCATGTCAACCAACCTGCAAGAGGAGTTGAATGCGCTGGTGCTGGCACAGAAAGTGGGCAGCGACAAATTGCCATGGCTGATGCCGACCTACCCCGGTGAAGCATTGCCTACCAGTGAGGCCGAGAAACTCAAGGGGTTGAACTTTGGCACTGCGTTGCAAGGGCTGGACAGCGTGACGCATGCCCTCGAACAGGTCACCCGCCTGAGCATGCCGGGCGTAACGGCGTCCAGTGACTGGGCGATAGGCCCGCAACGCAGCCGCTCGGGCAAAAGCCTGCTGGCCAACGATATTCATCAGCCCATCGGCATCCCTTCGGCCTGGAGCTACGTGCAAATCCGCGCCCCAAAATATCAGGCTGCGGGGGCCTCGATTGCCGGGCTGCCGACCCTGCTTGCCGGTTTCAACGGTAACGTTGCGTGGGGCATGAGCATGGCCATGGGCGACAATCAGGACGTGTTTGTTGAGAAACTCAAACGCGAAGGCAATCGTCTTTACTACCTGTCGAACGGTAAATGGCTGCCCGCCAGCGTGCGCAATGAAACCTTCTTCATCAAAGGCCAGCGCCCGATTCGTGAAGCCGTCTATGAAACCCGTCACGGGCCACTGCTCAATACTGCGCTGAACAGTAGCCTGGGCCTGGCCCTGCAAATGCCGGACTTTAAGGACGACAAGACGCTGGACGCGTTTTTCAACCTGTCCCGCGCCCAAACCAGCGAGGCAGCCTCTGACGCCAGCCGTGAAATCCGTTCGGTCGCCCTCAACCTGTTGTATGCCGACGCCCGGCATATTGGCTGGCAAGTGACCGGCCTGTACCCCAACCGCCGCGAGGGCCTGGGCCTGATCCCGTCGCCGGGCTGGGAAAGTCGCTATGACTGGGACGGATACGCCGATGCCATGTTGCATCCCTACGATCAAGACCCGGCTCAAGGGTGGCTCGGCACAGCCAATCAGCGCACGGCGGCCTATGGCTACGGCATGCAACTGTCAAACTCGTGGCTGTCGCCCGAACGCAGTGAGCGCATCGCGCAACTGGCAGGCAGCGGCAAGCAGGACGCGCGCAGCCTGATTGCCATGCAGTACGATCAGGTCACCCTGTTCGCCCCCAAGCTCAAAGCCATGCTCACCGCGCCCGGCATGACCCAGCCCTTGAAACAGGCCATTGCTGCCCTGCCCGCTGCCGATCAACCCAAGGCGCGCGAAGCCTTGAGCCGGTTATTGGCCTTTGACGGCAAGCTCAGCGCAAGCTCGGCCAATGCCGCGCTCTATGAACTGTTCCTGCAGGCCAGTACGCAAGTGACGTTCCTTGACGCCCTCGGGCCTGAGAACAGCGCCAGTTGGCAGGCATTCATCAGCAACGGCAACCTGTCGTACTCGGCTCAGGCCGATCACTTGCTGAGCCGCGAGGACAGTCCATTCTGGAATGACGCCCGCAATGGAAAAGCACGAGACAAACCGACAGTCCTGGCGCATAGCCTGGTGGCCGCTGTCGACAACGGTGAACGCCTGATGGGCAGCGATCTCAAAGCCTGGCAATGGGGCAAGTTGCACACTTACGTCTGGCGCAATGCCCAAGGCCAGGCTGTGCGCGGCCCCATCGCGGCGGGCGGTGATCACACCACGCTGAACATCGCCGCTTATCGCCTGGGGGATTCGAACTTTGACACGACGTTGATCCCGGCCATGCGCATGATCGTCGACTTCGGGCAGGTCGAACCGATGATGGCGCAGAACAGCAGCGGACAATCCAGCAACCCGGCCAGCCCGCATTACGCCGATGGCATCGATCCGTGGCTTAAAGGCCAGTACCTGAGCTTCCCGATGCAACCGCAACATTTCGACAAGGTGTATGGAAAAACCCGCCTGACGCTGACGCCGGGCAGGTAAAACCGCGAGCACTGCCGCGCCGGGAAGGTTCACCGAGCCCACCTTGCGCGGCAGTGTCAGCACCTGCACCTTTTTCGAACTTCCCGCCCTGTCCTTGCCTCCTACATAACAAGCCCATTGCCACGGCATCCCCATGGACCTTGTGATTGCGCGACCTGAAGGCTTGTACTGCCCGCCCGGGGATTTTTACATCGACCCCTGGCGCCCTGTCGAACGTTCGGTAATTACCCACGGGCATGGCGACCATGCGCGCACGGGTAACACCCATTACCTGGCCGCCGAACCCGGCGCGGGCATTTTACGTGCGCGGCTGGGGCACGACATCAGCCTGCAAACTCTGGCCTACGGCGAACCCCTGAAACACCATGGCGTTACCCTCAGCTTTCACCCTGCGGGCCATGTGCTGGGCTCGGCGCAGGTACGACTGGAGTACAAAGGCGAAGTGTGGGTGGCCTCCGGCGATTACAAAGTGGAACCCGACGACACCTGCGCGCCGTTCGAGCCCGTGCGCTGCCACACGTTCATCACCGAATCGACCTTTGGCGTGCCGATTTACCGTTGGCAGCCACAAGCGCAGATTTTTGCCGAAATCAACCAGTGGTGGCGGGCCAATCAGCGCGTAGGCAAGGCCAGCGTGTTGTTCTGTTATGCCTTCGGTAAAGCGCAGCGTATTTTGCATGGCATCGACGCCAGTATTGGCCCGATCGTGGCTCACGGTTCTGTGGAGCCACTAAACCGGGTGTACCGCGACGCCGGCATTTACATCCCGCAAACGCTGTACGCAGGGGACCTCAAAAAGACTGATCCCTTGCTGCGGCAGGCATTGATTCTGGCGCCCCCCTCCTCGGGCGGCAGCACCTGGATGCGCCGCTTTGGCGACTACAGCGATGCCTTTGCCAGCGGCTGGATGCGCCTGCGCGGTCCGAGGCGACGCCGGGGTGTTGATCGCGGGTTTATCCTCTCCGACCACGCCGACTGGTCCGGATTGTTGTGGGCCATCGAACAGACCGGTGCGCAACGGGTCATGGTCACCCATGGATCCATCGGCACCCTGGTACGGTTTCTGCGGGAAAAGGGGCTGGATGCCCAAGGCTTTGTCACTGAATATGGCGATGACGAAGAAGCAGCGCCCCTACCGGAGCCTGCCTCATGAAAGCCTTCGCCCAGCTCTATGGTCGGCTCGACGCCACCACCTCCAGCAACGCCAAGCTGGCCGCGCTGCAAGACTATTTCAGCCAGGCCCAACCCGCGGATGCCGCGTGGGCGGTGTACTTCTTGGCAGGCGGACGCCCGCGCCAACTGGTGCCCAGCCGCGTGCTGCGCGAGATTGGCATGCAGCAGGCCGACTTGCCTGAGTGGCTGTTCGAAGAAAGCTACCAGGCGGTGGGGGATCTGGCCGAAACCCTGTCGCTGCTGTTGCCCGAGTCCCCGCACAGCAGTGAGACAGGGCTCGCCGACTGGGTTGAAAACCATCTGTTACCGCTGCGCGGAGCGACGCCAGATGCTTTGTCCCTGCGACTTCCCGCGCTGTGGGCGCAACTGGATCAACAAAGCCTGATGGTCTGCATCAAATTGATCACCGGCAGTTTTCGCGTGGGCGTCTCCAAACTGCTGGTGACCCGCGCGCTCGCGGCCCTGGCCGGGGTCGACAGTAAGCGCGTGGCCCAGCGGCTGGTGGGGTATACCGAGCTGTCGCGCAAACCTTCTGCGGCCGATTACCTGAAACTGATCGCCGAACCCTCCGCTGACGAACACGCACAACGTGGCGGGCAACCTTACCCGTTTTTCCTGGCACACCCGCTGCAACTGCCGGTCGAACAATTCGAGGCCCTGCTGGGGCCGCCCGCAGACTGGCAAGTGGAATGGAAGTGGGACGGTATACGTGCACAACTGGTCAAGCGCGACGGGCAAGTGTGGCTCTGGTCGCGGGGCGAGGAATTAATCAGCGAGCGCTTCCCGGAGCTTTTGGAAATGGGCGCTGCACTACCGGATGGGTGCGTCATCGATGGCGAAATCGTGGTCTGGCATCACGCACCGCAGGCCGGCCCCAACGTGCAGCCATTTGCCCTGCTGCAGCAGCGTATTGGCCGCAAGACGCTAAGCAAAAAGATCCTTCAGGAGATTCCGGTGGTGCTGCTTGCATACGACTTGCTGGAGTGGCAAGGCCAGGACTGGCGCCAGCACCCGCAGGCGCAACGACGGGCGCAACTGGAAGGTGCAGTGGATCAGGCCAACCAGCCAGCGCTGCAGCTGTCCCCCAAATTGCACGGCAGCGACTGGGCTGACTTGGCGCAACAACGCACCACCTCTCGCGCCCTGGGCGTGGAAGGGATGATGCTCAAATCGCGCACAGCCCAGTACGGCGTCGGGCGCACCAAAGACGTGGGCGTGTGGTGGAAATGGAAAGTCGACCCGTTCAGCGTCGATGCTGTGCTGATCTACGCCCAACGCGGGCATGGTCGCCGTGCCAGCCTCTACAGCGATTACACATTTGCCGTGTGGGACGGTCCGCCGGAAAAATCCGACCGCCAATTGGTGCCTTTTGCAAAGGCTTATTCAGGTTTGACCGACGAAGAAATGCGCAAAGTCGACGCCATCGTACGTAAGACCACCGTCGAGAAATTCGGGCCGGTCAGCAGCGTGACTCCCAGCATGGTGTTCGAGCTGGGGTTTGAAGGCATTGCCCTGTCAAAACGCCATAAAAGTGGAATCGCCGTGCGCTTTCCGCGCATGTTGCGCTGGCGACATGACAAAGGTGTCGCGGATGCCGACAGCCTTGAAACCTTGCAAGCACTGCTGGGCTAAAGGCCATCACCGGTGTGGAAAGCGCGGTGTGGGTGCTATGCGCGCGCCAGCATCGCTGCCATTATTCGCGCCTGCGTGACCTCACTCGCCGGAACGCTGCAGGCTGGCGCGCCCTGACTTGGCTCATCGGGACTTTTGCATGCAAACAAAGCGACATCAAACCCACCCCCTGCTGGCCCCCGTGCCCGGCGGTGAGCGGCACATTCACAGTTTTCACTATGGGCCTGACCAACCACAGGGCAAGGTCTACATTCAGGCCGCACTGCACGCAGATGAACTGCCAGGCATGCTGGTGGCCTGGCACCTCAAGCAGCGGCTGGCAGAGCTGGAAAACGATGGCCGGTTGCGCAGTGAAATCGTGGTCGTGCCCATGGCCAATCCCGCCGGCCTGGAACAAGTGTTGATGGACGTGCCTCTGGGTCGTTTTGAACTGGAAAGCGGGCAGAACTTCAATCGCCTGTTTCTCGATTTGAGCCTGGAAATAGGTGATGCCATTGAAGGGCTTTTAACCGATGACCCTGACCATAACCTGCACCTGATTCGCCATCACGTGCGTGCAACCCTCGCCCAACACGTACCCGCCACCCCTCTGCAATCACTGCGTTCCACCCTGCAAACACTGGCTTGCGATGCCGATATCGTGCTGGACCTGCATTGCGATTTTGAAGCCGTCCCTCACCTTTACACGACCCCCGATGCCTGGCCTCGGGTCGAGCCGCTGGCCCGTCGCATCGGTGCACTGGCAAGCCTGCTGGCCACCGACTCTGGCGGGTTGTCCTTCGATGAGTGCCTGACGCTCGTGTGGTGGGAGCTCAAACAACGCTTCGGTCACGTCGCTGCCATCCCCCAGGGTTGTGTGTCGGTCACCGTGGAGTTGCGCGGTCAGCATGACGTCAGCCATCCCATGGCCAAGGCCGACTGTGAGGCATTGCTTGATTATTTGATCGACATGGGCGCCATTGCTGGCGATCCGCCCCCTGCACCCGCGTTGTTGTGCCCTGCTACGCCGCTGGCCGGGGTTGAACCGGTTGCAACGCCCGTTGGGGGGTTGCTGGTATTTTGCGCCAGCCCGGGCGAGAAACTGCGCGACGGGCAACTCATCGCCCAGGTTATTGATCCGGTCAGCGATCGTGTCACGCCGGTTTACAGCGCAACCGACGGCGTGTTGTATGCCCGCTCGTTGCGGCGCATGGCCACGGCTGGCATGGTCATCGCCCATGTGGCGGGGGCCGGGGAGTGCCGCAGCGGGTACCTGCTGTCGCCTTGAGGCGAACGACAATTTTGGGCACTAACCGGCGGCGCTCGCGGTCTGTAAATCAAGCCCCCCTCAGAGCATCGCCCGCGCGTATGGCTGACTCTACTAACTTCGCGAAACAGTGGTTCACTGCTCGACAGTGGGTACCGTTCGACTTTCAGAAAAAAGTCTGGGCGGCGGTCAAGCGCGGTGAGTCCGGGCTGCTGCATGCCAGCACCGGTGCTGGCAAAACCTATGCGGTATGGTTTGCAGCACTCAACCGTTTTGCCCGTGCTGCGCCAGCCAAACCGCTCACTGCGCCCAAATCGCGCAAACCGGCCTCAGCACCGCTGACGGTGCTGTGGATCACCCCCATGCGCGCGCTGGCAGCGGACACCGCGCGTGCGCTGGATGCACCGCTGGCAGATTTGAACATCCCATGGACCGTTGGCCTGCGCACGGGCGACACCAGCAGCAGTGAACGCGCCCGACAGGGCCGTCGCCTGCCCAGTGCGCTGGTCACCACACCCGAAAGCCTGACCTTGCTGCTGACCCGTGCTGACGCAGAGGCACAGATGGCCAACCTGCGCATGTTGGTGGTCGATGAGTGGCATGAGTTGATTGGCAACAAACGCGGAGTACAACTGCAATTGGCGTTAGCTCGATTGCGCAAGTGGAATCCACAACTGATTGTGTGGGGCATTTCTGCAACCTTTGGTAATCAGGCCCACGCTCAGGACGTGCTGTTGCCGCAAGGCGGGGGCGCCAGCGTACAGGGCAACGTCATTAAGGATTTGCAGGTCGACACCCTGTTGCCGCCCTCGATAGAACGCTTTCCCTGGGCGGGGCACATCGGCTTGCGCATGTTGCCGGCAGTTGTGAACGAGGTGGACAGCAGCGCCAGTTGCCTGATTTTTACCAATACCCGCGCGCAATCCGAGATTTGGTATCAGGCGTTGCTAGAGGCCCGTCCCGATTGGGCCGGATTAATTGCCCTGCACCACGGTTCATTGGCCAGAGGCGTGCGCGATTGGGTCGAGCGCAGCCTCAAGGAAGGCACACTGAAGGCGGTTGTATGTACGTCGAGTCTGGATCTGGGCGTGGATTTCTTACCGGTTGAGCGGGTGCTGCAAATCGGCTCGGTCAAAGGCATTGCCCGTTTGATGCAACGCGCCGGGCGCTCGGGGCATGCGCCGGGGCGGCCTTCGCGCGTTACGCTGGTGCCGACCCACAGCCTGGAACTGGTAGAAGCAGCAGCCGCCAAAGCCGCAGTGGCGGCCCGTTTGATCGAGCCCCGGGAATCCCCCCACTGCCCGCTGGATGTGTTGGTGCAACATCTGGTCAGCATGGCGTTGGCCGGCGGTTTTCTGCCTGATGAATTACTCGACGAAGTGCGCAGCACCTGGGCTTATCGCGACTTGAGCGAGGAACAATGGCGCTGGGCGCTGGCGTTTGTCCATCATGGCGGCGACTCGCTGACGGCGTATCCGGACTATCAGCGCGTTGAGCCCGATGCCGATGGCGTGTGGAGAGTCCCCAGCGCACGCCTGGCCCGACGCCACCGTATGAGCATCGGCACCATCGTCAGTGACGCCAGTATCCAGCTTAAGTACTGGCGCAAAGGCGGCGGCGGGCAATCGCTGGGCAGTGTCGAAGAAGGCTTTATTGCAAGGCTTAAACCGGGGGACGGCTTTTTGTTCGGCGGGCGCTTGCTTGAGCTGGTGCGCGTCGAAAACATGGTGGCGTACGTCAAACGCACCTCGGGTAAAAAAGCCGCCGTACCGCGCTGGAATGGAGGACGAATGCCACTGTCCAGCGAGCTGGCGCATGCCGTGGTCGCGCAGCTGGATGCCGCTCGCCACGGTCAGTTCACAGGCCCGGAAATGCAGGCAATCAAACCCTTGCTGGCGGTGCAAGAGGCGTGGTCGGCCCTGCCCGGCACCCACACCCTGTTGGCCGAGACCCTTAAATCCCGTGAAGGCTGGCACCTGTTCTTGTATCCCTTTGCTGGCAGGCAGGTGCACCTGGGGCTGGCCAGCCTGTTGGCCTGGCGGGTCAGTCAACAGCAACCGCTGACATTCTCAATCGCGGTGAATGACTATGGTTTTGAACTGCTCAGTGCAACTGCAGTGGACTGGGCGTCCCTTCTGAACGCAGGCCTGTTTGATGAGGGTCACTTGCTGGAAGACATTCTTGCCAGCCTCAACGCCGGTGAGCTGGCCCTCAGGCGCTTTCGGGAGATTGCGCGCATTTCAGGACTGGTTTTTGGCGGCTATCCCGGCGCGCAAAAAAGCACGCGGCAGGTTCAAGCCTCCAGCGGTTTGTTTTTTGAAGTTTTCAAGCAATACGACGCCAACAACCTGTTACTGACCCAAGCCCAGGAGGAGGTGTTGCGCCAGGAGCTGGACATTCAGCGCCTGGAACTGACCTTGAGGGACATGCGCGCCTTAACGCTCGACCTGCAGGCTATTAAGCGGGCAACCCCGTTCGCCTTTCCACTCCTAGTGGAGCGCTTTCGCGAAAGTCTAAGCTCCGAGAAACTGGCGGACCGCATCGCCCGCATGGTCAAGGACCTGGAAGCCGCTGCCTTGAAAGGAACGAAATAGCATGAAGCTAGCGGTTGAACTGGCAGGTGAAGAAGTATGGCTGTTGGCAGAAAAGGCAATGTTTTGGCCGCGGCGGCAAACCCTGTTGATTGCTGACGCGCATTTCGGCAAGGCGGCAGCCTATCGAAAACTGGGCCAGCCGGTGCCGACAGGAACGACTCAAACCAATATCGATGTACTGAATCGTTTAATGAAGCGTTATCCCTGCACAGAAGTGATTTTTCTAGGGGACTTTCTGCACGCACCTGAATCCCACGCGCTCAACACATTGGCCGCCATTCGCACCTGGCGCGAAGCGCATTCCGAGGTGACGATGACTTTGATAAGGGGCAACCACGACCGGCGCGCAGGAGATCCACCAGACGCGTTGAAGATTGAGGTGATTGCCGAGCCGCTACTGCTGGGGCCCTTTGCACTTCAGCATGAGCCAGATCCCCATGAAACACACCATGTGCTGGCCGGTCATGTGCATCCTACATACCGACTGCGCGGTAAGGGCAGACAGAGCGTACGGGCGCCCTGCTTCTGTCTTGGCACCAAGGTCAGCGTATTACCGGCGTTCGGCGCATTCACTGGGGGGATGAACATCAGCCCTGCGCCCGGCACGCGCCTGTATCTGGTAGCAGATGAGGGCGTGTGGCCACTGACGCATGACTGACTGAATATTCACGCCACGGGGGCAGGTGGAGGCTCGTCGGGAATCGTCGGAACGCCCGGTTCAGTGGGCTGCGGGGTATCGGGATCAGGCTGGCCGGGGATACCGCCTGCTTGCATCTGAGGGTGTGCGAGCAGCGACCAGGCCAACATACCGACCTGATTAGGTTCAAGGCTGGCCAATTGGGCGCGGATACTCGGATCAATCTTCATAGGGGCACTCCTGAGCGTGGATCCGGCGCGCTGGGTGCATCACCGGAAATACACTCAGTAGAGTGCATTTTCGCTCAGGAATTCCCTCAGCTCGTCAGGTACGTGGCAAGGTCACGCCGCGCTGGCCCTGGTATTTGCCACCACGGTCCTTGTAGGAGACTTCACATTCTTCATCGGACTCAAAGAACAACATCTGTGCGACACCTTCGTTGGCGTAGATTTTCGCTGGCAAGGTCGTGGTGTTGGAGAACTCCAGCGTCACGTGGCCTTCCCACTCCGGCTCAAGCGGGGTCACGTTGACGATAATGCCGCAGCGGGCGTACGTGCTCTTGCCCAGACAGATAGTCAGCACGTTGCGCGGAATACGGAAGTACTCGACGGTGCGCGCCAGGGCGAACGAGTTGGGGGGAATGATGCACACGTCACTGGTGACATCGACAAAGCTGCCTTCATCGAAATTTTTTGGATCGACGGTGGCGGAATTGATGTTGGTGAACACCTTGAATTCGTTCGCGCAACGCACGTCATAGCCGTAGCTCGACACACCATAGGAGATCAGACGGTCGGCGCCTTCGCCGCGCACCTGGCGCTCAACGAAGGGTTCGATCATGCCGTGCTCTTGCGCCATGCGGCGGATCCACTTGTCTGATTTGATGCTCATGGCGGGGTGTCCTGAATAGCGAGGTGGAAAAATTCTGTTGGGCATCTTACCGGTGCGCGGTGTCAGGTTCAAAAGCCTGAGACAGATTTATTGAAAATAGCTGTACCTACCGGGAATACAGGCTGTGAGGCCAACCGCCAGTCACGTTTTTAGAGAAACCTTCGCAAAGACCCTTTGCACGTTCCTGAAAAAGGGTTAAGGTGGCGTCACTGTGTTGCTTGTGTCACTGAGAATCTCTACACGATGTTGAATTTCGATCCAACCATCTCCAAGAATTTTTCCTGCTCTTTGCACTCAGTCTCGGCCAGGGCTTTTCCTGAGTCGCAGTTATCTTTGTCCAAGGAGTTACACCATGTCTAATCGCCAAACTGGTACCGTTAAGTGGTTCAACGATGAAAAAGGCTTCGGCTTCATCACTCCACAATCCGGTGACGACCTGTTTGTTCACTTCAAAGCAATCCAGTCCGACGGCTTCAAAAGCCTGAAAGAAGGCCAACAGGTTTCTTTCATCGCTACTCGCGGTCAGAAAGGCATGCAAGCTGAGGAAGTTCAAGTTATCTAACTTGTACTGATCCAGTAAAAAACCCCGCCCTCAAAAGCGGGGTTTTTTTATGCCCGTCCAAAAACATTAAGCGCCACGCACGCCAGCAGGAGCGAGCTAGCCCGCCCCCACTGCCGAATATCAATCGTCGCTGTTGGTAATGCTGGGCATGGCTTGAGATGCCGCTTCGTGCAAGACGATGCGCGCCCCCACATGCCGGGCCAATTCCTGATAAATCAATGCGATTGGACTGTCCGGCTCGGCAATCGCCGTCGGCTTGCCGCTGTCTGCCTGCTCACGGATGGACATCGACAATGGCAATGAGGCCAAGACCTCAACACCGTATTGAGTCGCAAGCTTCTCACCCCCGCCCTCCCCAAACAGATGCTCAGCGTGACCGCAATTGGAGCAGATGTGGACCGCCATGTTCTCAACGACACCCAATACCGGGATATTGACCTTGCGGAACATTTCGACACCTTTGCGCGCGTCCAGCAGTGCCAGATCTTGCGGCGTGGTCACCACGACAGACCCGGTGACCGGAACTTTCTGCGCCAGAGTAAGCTGGATATCCCCCGTACCCGGCGGCATATCAATCACTAAGTAGTCCAGATCATTCCAGGCTGTTTGCGTCACCAGCTGCAACAGCGCGCCGGACACCATTGGACCGCGCCACACCATCGGCGTGTTGTCGTCGGTCAAAAACGCCATGGACATCACTTCAACACCGTGTGCTTCGATCGGCACAAACCACTTCTGATCACGGATCTTTGGCCGAGTGCCTTCCGGAATGCCGAACATTACACCCTGGCTCGGCCCATAAATGTCGGCATCCAGAATACCGACCCGCGCACCTTCGCGCGCCAGTGCCAACGCAAGGTTTGCGGCCGTGGTGGATTTGCCCACGCCACCCTTGCCCGACGCCACTGCCACAATATTTTTGACATTGGCCAGCTCAGGGATTTGTCCCTGAGCCTTGTGCGCCGCAATCACGCAATTGACCTCAACCTTGGCAGCTGTCACGCCGTCCATGTTTTGAATGGCCATTTGCAGCATCTGCGCCCAGCCATTTTTGAACAGGCCCGCAGCGTAACCCAGCTCAAGCTGCACGCTAACGCGATCACCTTCAATATCGACATGACGGACGCAGCCGGCAGACACAGGGTCCTGATTCAAGTAAGGGTCGGTGTACTGGCGAAGGACAGCCTCCACCGCTGCGCGATTGACGGCGCTCATGGGCAACTCCCGAAAGGTCTGATTAAAACAGGCCGCTATCCTAACCTTCTGAGGCGACCAAAGCAGGCTTTTAAAAGCCCTTGAAACACCATAAACCCACAGATACGTGTCCACGGGGTGAAATATATTGTCTGGCGCTTTATAGTGGCCGACCACCGTCTCATCAAGTAGCCGAGCCCCATGTCCGAGCCACGCAAGATCCTCGTCACCAGCGCCCTGCCCTATGCCAATGGTTCAATCCACCTTGGCCATATGCTTGAGTACATCCAGACCGATATGTGGGTGCGCTTCCAGAAGCAACGCGGCAACCAATGCACGTACGTTTGCGCAGACGACGCCCACGGCTCGGCAATCATGTTGCGCGCCGAAAAAGAAGGCATCACACCCGAGCAACTGATCGCCAACGTTCAGGCTGAGCACAGCGCCGACTTTGCCGATTTCCTCGTTGACTTCGATAATTTCCATTCGACCCACGCTGAAGAAAACCGTGAGCTGTCGAGTGCGATCTACATCAAGCTGCGTGAAGCCGGCCACATCGCAACCCGCTCGATTACTCAGTACTTCGACCCGGAAAAGAAAATGTTCCTGGCCGACCGCTTCATCAAGGGCACCTGCCCGAAATGCGGCACTGAAGATCAATACGGCGACAACTGCGAAAAATGTGGTGCCACCTACGCCCCCACAGATCTGAAGAACCCAAAATCAGCGATTTCCGGCGCCACTCCGGTGCTCAAAGAGTCGCAACACTTCTTCTTCAAACTGCCAGACTTCGACGCCATGCTCAAAAGCTGGACCCGAAGCGGTGCCCTGCAAGACGCCGTGGCAAACAAAATTGCCGAATGGCTGGATGCGGGCCTGCAACAGTGGGACATCTCCCGCGATGCGCCGTATTTCGGTTTCGAGATCCCGGATGAGCCCGGCAAATATTTCTATGTGTGGCTGGATGCGCCTATCGGCTACATGGCCAGCTTCAAGAATCTCTGCGCCCGCCGTCCTGATCTGGACTTCGACGCCTACTGGGCCAAAGATTCGACCGCTGAGCTGTATCACTTCATCGGCAAAGACATCGTGAACTTTCACGCCCTGTTCTGGCCAGCCATGCTCGAAGGTGCAGGCTATCGCAAGCCCACGGCCATCAATGTCCACGGCTATTTGACGGTCAACGGCCAGAAGATGTCCAAATCCCGCGGCACCTTTATCAAGGCCCGCACCTATCTGGACCACCTGTCGCCTGAATACCTGCGTTACTACTACGCATCGAAACTGGGTCGCGGGGTCGACGACCTGGACCTCAACCTCGAAGATTTCGTGCAAAAGGTCAACTCGGATCTGGTCGGCAAAGTGGTTAACATTGCCAGCCGTTGCGCAGGCTTTATCCACAAAGGCAATGCCGGTGTGATGGTCGAAGGCAACGCTGCACCTGAGCTGACGGATGCATTTCTGGCAGCCGCTCCGAGCATTGCTGAAGCCTACGAAACGCGCGACTTCGCTCGCGCCATGCGCGAAATCATGGCACTGGCCGACCGCGCCAACGCCTGGATTGCTGAAAAAGCGCCATGGGCCATGGCCAAGCAGGAAGGCAAACAGGATGAAGTCCAGGCAGTGTGTGCACTGGGTATCAACCTGTTCCGTCAACTGATCATTTTCCTAAAGCCCGTGCTGCCCGTGCTCGCCGCCGATGCCGAAGCATTCCTGAATGTCTCGCCGTTGACGTGGGACGATCACACGACCCTGCTGAACAACCATCAGTTGAATGCATTCAAGCCGCTGATGACCCGTATTGATCCGGTAAAAGTACAAGCGATGACTGACGCGTCAAAAGAAGACCTGGTTGCGAGCCAGACTGACACAGGCTCCGCCACCCCCAAAGGTAACGGCGAACTGGTAAAAGAACCGCTGGCAGCCGAAATCGACTTTGATGCCTTCGCGGCCGTTGACCTGCGCGTGGCGCTGATTCTCAAGGCAGAAGCCGTTGAAGGTGCCGACAAGCTCTTGCGCCTGACGCTGGACATCGGTGATGAGCAGCGCAACGTCTTTTCCGGGATCAAAAGCGCCTACCCGAACCCGGCAGAACTCGAAGGTCGCCTGACAATGATGATCGCCAACCTGAAACCGCGCAAAATGCGTTTCGGTATTTCGGAAGGCATGGTCATGGCAGCGGGTCCCGGCGGTGAAGAAATTTACCTGCTGAGCCCCGACAGCGGTGCCAAGCCGGGTCAACGCATCAAGTAAGACCCCGCGTATCACATTCGCCAATGGCCTACCGGCCGTTGGCGAACGTTCTTCAGTAGCCTCCCTTCCTGCCTTGTCGGATAATCAGCCAGCCTCGCTAGACTGCGACTATGACTTACCTGACATTCACGCGTTAATGCCAAGCCCGTTTCGATGATCCCCACGTCATGAACGCCGGGAGATGGCTTGCTGTCGTTGGAAACACCCCACAATGAGCCTGATACAACAGATCGATGCCTTATTGCCGCAAACTCAGTGCGGAAAATGCGGCCACCCGGGCTGCAAACCTTATGCGAAAGGGATTGCCCAGGGCGAAGCCATTAACAAATGCCCGCCTGGCGGAGAAGAAACCGTTCGCGCCCTGGCACAGTTGCTCCGCGTACCTGTCATTGAGCTCGACCCCGAACGCGGCTCTGCTCCAGCTCAAGTTGCGTACATCCGCGAGGCTGAGTGCATCGGCTGCACCAAATGCATTCAGGCGTGCCCGGTTGATGCCATTCTCGGCGCTGCCAAGTTGATGCACAGCGTGATCGTGGATGAATGCACGGGCTGCGACCTGTGTGTTGCCCCCTGCCCGGTGGACTGCATCGAAATGCGCCCGCTCCCTGCGAATGTTATTCCAGTTGTAGGCGGACTTGCGCAGCAAGCCGGGGAGTTCGAAGCGCGGGCAAACAAACGGCAGCATGCACGTTGGCGTTACGAACAGCGTCAAACCCGGCTCGCACGCGAAGAAACGACCAGACAAGCCGCACGTGCGGCACGCTCGCAACCCACCGTCGCGGCACACTCACGGGCTGAAGCTGAGCCGCAAACACATGCCCTGCGGCCAAGCGGTCATGAAGCCGCGCTTAAACAGGCCAAAATTACGCTGGCCATGGCCCGGGCCCAATTGCACAAATCGCTAAAAGCCTTTGGTCACCCACCAACAGCTCAACAACAAGCTCAACTCAACCAGCTCGGGCAACAGTTTGAATTGGCCGAACAGGCATTGGCGACACTCGAAAAAAGCCCTCAGCCACCAGCGCCCAAAACACACCCGCAGGGTTCCGATCTCAAGCGCGCAAAAATTCAACTGGCGTTGCGTCGGGCAGAATTGAAAAAATCGATCAATCTGGATCTGCCAACCCAAGAACTTGCACCACTAAAAGAAGCTGTGGATCGGGCCGAAAAGCTGATTGCTTCGTTGACCGACGCCAGCTCTTGATATTTCTCAGACCGAGACCCAACTGTCCCAACAGCGCTTGGACAGACAGCACATCAGGAAACGCCCTTACTCATGAACGCCGCAAAGCGCCTTGAAATATTTCGTCGATTTCACGAAGACAATCCTGAGCCTAAAACGGAGTTGGCTTACTCATCACCTTTCGAATTGCTAATCGCGGTCATTTTGTCCGCGCAGGCAACCGATGTGAGCGTCAACAAGGCGATGGCCAAATTGTTTCCGGTCGCGAATACGCCAGAAGCCATCTACGCTCTGGGTGTGGAAGGGTTGTCGGAGTACATCAAGACCATCGGTTTGTATAACAGCAAGGCCAAGAACGTGATTGAAGCCTGCCGATTACTCATCGAGCGACATGACAGCCAGGTGCCTCAGACACGGGAGGCGCTCGAAGCACTTCCAGGTGTCGGCCGTAAAACTGCGAATGTGGTGCTAAACACCGCATTCAGGCAATTGGCCATGGCAGTCGATACCCATATTTTTCGAGTGAGCAACCGCACCGGCATCGCACCGGGCAAGAATGTGGTGGAGGTCGAAAAGCAATTAATGAAGTTCGTACCCAAGCCCTACCTGCTGGATGCGCACCATTGGTTGATTCTGCATGGACGCTATGTTTGTCAGGCTCGCAAGCCTAGATGTGGGAGCTGTCGAATCGAAGACCTGTGCGAGTTCAAGCAGAAAACCTCTGATGATTGAGCGATAGTGATTTTATGGGCTGATCGATTGAGAAAAACTTTTTTACCCTTGCGACATTTGTCGCTATAAGGAGCGCCAATAGCTGTCTTGGTCTGGAGTGAGCAGAATGAGCACTGGCAAAGAAGAATTGGATGTAGACGATGAGCTTGTCTCAGACGAGCAAGAGGAGGTAGTCCCTCCCCCAGAGGTTGCGAAGACCAATCTCGCCAAACGCAGAACCATTGATAACCTTCTGGAAGAGAGAAGACTCCAGAAGCAGCTATCAGATTATGACTTTGATCTTTGATGAGCTGAAAAGCCTCCTGTTGCCCAAGGAGGCTATTTTAATCATGGGGCCTGAGCAAACGGCTATCCCGCCATACAAGCGAGATAGCCGTCTAGACGTGAAACTTACTGGTGCCGCCGTTCACACTAAACCGTTGCGCTGAGCAAGCTCGATCAGGTCAACCAGTGAGCGAGCGTTAAGTTTCAATAACAAGCGTGTCTTATAGGTACTGACGGTTTTGTTACTCAAGAACATCCCGTCCGCGATGTCCTTGTTACTTTTTCCGCGTGCCAATTGTTGCAGCACCATCATCTCCCTGCCCGACAAGCGATTTACCATATCGGCTTCACTGGCATTTCCAAGACTGGTGCGCACAGAGTGCAATGCTTGATTAGGAAAGTAACTGTATCCCGACAATACAGCCTTTATTGCACTGAGCAACTCTGTCAGATCCTGCTGCTTGCACACATATCCCGCCGCCCCGGCTTGCATGCAACGCATGGAAAAATGTCCCGGCGCTTGTGAAGTTAAAACCAGCACTTTCACAGGTAGCGCCGGAGTTGATAGACGAGCAATCACCTCAAGCCCGTCCAGTTTAGGTATTCCTATGTCGAGTATCACAATATCCGGCGCATGTTCACGCGCAAGTTGTAATGCGTCCACACCGTTATCCGTCTCAGCAACGACTTCATAGCCATGTCGTTCCATGAGCATACGTACAGCAAGACGGATCACTGGATGATCATCCACGATCAGCACTTTATTCATGGGTAATTCCAATTTTCGCTGTTCGAATTTTTAGAGTCAGCACAATAGCCTAGTCGTAACACCCTGGGCATAGCGCCCCCCCCCGAGCACTAACAGCCAAAGACATCACCTACATAAAATAACGATTTTCCCTACAAAAAACTGCTCTAAAGAAAAGCTTCCCGCCCAACAAAGCGTGGACACCCTCACAAAATAAAACCGTATCCCACAGCCTGTACGGATACACGATTAATCAAACGAGTGTTTTATTGCAATTCCATCGCACTTACGCAAGCGACACTTCGACGTAACACCATACATGTCATTTACGTCCTGAGATCCCTCCCGTTTTCGAATTGACACAAGCACCTTCGTGCTCCAGGAATCGGAGCCACAATCAGTTACTTGTGACAAACCTTATATCAACAATATTCGTCATGACAACACGTACAGACATGAAAATACGTCTGGAGCTGTTGATGCCACATAAATAGCATTACAGAAAAACTCTTAAAATATGTAGGCGAACCACACTAGCATGCTCTTATGCGCCGCCTGACACATTTAATTTCACGCAGCAAAATCTACTCTTATTTCTCATGAAAGTATTTCAAATTATCACTTAAGGAAAGGTACTACAGATCATTAGGAAAAATATGCAGGAATCAATTAACTCTATTTTTTACGAAACATATCACAACAACCCAGCTAGACACCTCTATAGGCATTCATCATCCCACTGTTTGAAATTGACTACCCTGTAATAACTCCCTCTTTGACTCGAGACATAGACTACAACTAACGAACAAAATAGCGCAGCGTATGCGCCCCGCCGGCGCGACCCAAGTAAACCTTGCGCATTCAAAATCTCACAGCTAACTTTATAAATAGACACATTATTAAAACCACTCAAGGCCCGACAATAAACTCAGACAAAAAATAATTTTTACGATTACATTTGTCTTCTTTCATCAATTGAGGCCTTTTCAGACAAGCAGGTTCCCTTATGCTTACGAGCAAACCCACTACAAAAAATCCGCTGACTGTAATTGCGATTTTTTCAATACTGACGCAAGCCTCGGCATCCGTTTCCCTGCCGTACATAAACAAGGAGAATCAGGAAATCTATGTCTGGTTTTTGGTCGCATTCCCGATCGCACTGGTTATCCTTTTCTTTATTACATTGAATTTCAATAACAGAACGCTTTACTCACCCTCCGATTTCTCGAACGAGAAACACTTTCTGGACACAAATATTGAGTCGACAAACCCAAGAAAAGAGCGTGAAAACAAACCACTCCCACATTTAAAATCACCACCCAAAAAAATAACCGACCGGTCGGACATAACATTGAGCTTTTGCACCCCGCAAAACCTTGTACTGCTGCCTCAGAGCCATACGCACGCCCAGTCATCCACACACAAGCAAGGCACAAAAAAGGGCCTGAGCGAAGCCACCAAACGGCATAAAGAGCCAGAATCGGCCAAATACAAAACCTTTAAAAGGACCATAACAGACGGGTTGCAGGTCGCTAACCTGACTCATTCAGATGAAGTCCTTACAAGCAAGCATGATCTTGAGGAGGTTCTTTCAACCATTTACAGAAACATGATCTCATCAAAAAACTCAGCCGATAAAAACAAGGTGCTTATTCTGTTAATTAACAGCCATGTCAGCGAGTTAATAAATAAATACCCGCTCTCAGCGCTGAGTTATAAGAAGACTCACTTAGGGGACACAACCACTGTTTTCACCTACAACACCGACACTGACTCACTGAGCATGACACATTGAAATTATTGGCACTTCAAAAGCGCTTTAAAAAAAAGCCCCGACCATTGGCCGGGGCTTTTTTTTCAACAGGCGTAGTCGATCAGAACAACGTACGACCCTTATTCGCCGCAATACGCATGCGCAGTGCATTCAGTTTGATAAAACCTGCAGCATCGGCCTGGTTGTAAGCGCCACCATCTTCTTCAAAGGTTGCGATATTCGCATCGAACAACGACTGATCAGACTTACGACCGGTGACGATGACATTACCTTTGTAGAGTTTTAGACGAACGACACCGTTCACGTGAGCTTGGGAGGCATCAATCATCTGCTGCAACATGACGCGCTCAGGGCTCCACCAGTAACCGGTGTAAATCAGGCTGGCGTATTTAGGCATCAACTCATCTTTCAAGTGCGCCACTTCACGGTCCAGCGTAATCGACTCAATCGCACGGTGAGCACGCAGCATGATGGTGCCGCCCGGGGTTTCGTAACAGCCGCGGGACTTCATGCCCACGTAGCGGTTTTCAACGATATCCAGGCGACCGATACCGTTTTCGCCGCCAATGCGGTTCAGGGTAGCCAATACCGTAGCAGGCGTCATTTCAACACCGTCCAACGCCACGATGTCACCATTGCGGTAGGTCAATTCCAGATACGTCGGCGTATTGGGTGCGTCTTCAGGTGACTTGGTCCAGCGCCACATTTCTTCTTCGTGCTCAGTCCAGGTGTCTTCCAGCACACCGCCCTCGTACGAGATATGCAGCAGGTTAGCGTCCATGGAGTAAGGGGATTTTTTCTTACCGTGGCGTTCGATTGGGATTGCATGCTTTTCAGCGTAATCCATCAATTTTTCACGCGAGAGCAGATCCCATTCACGCCAGGGCGCAATCACCTTAACGCCGGGTTTCAGTGCGTAGGCGCCAAGCTCGAAGCGCACCTGATCGTTACCTTTACCTGTGGCACCGTGGGAAATGGCATCAGCGCCCGTTTCGTTAGCGATTTCAATCAGGCGTTTGGCAATCAGCGGACGAGCGATGGAGGTACCCAGCAGGTACTCGCCTTCGTAAACAGTATTGGCACGGAACATCGGGAACACGAAGTCTCGAACAAACTCTTCGCGCAGGTCGTCAATATAGATTTCCTTGACGCCCATGGCTTGCGCCTTGGCACGTGCAGGTTCGACCTCTTCGCCCTGACCCAGGTCAGCGGTAAAGGTTACGACTTCACAGTTATAAGTATCCTGCAGCCACTTCAGGATCACCGAAGTGTCCAGGCCGCCCGAATAAGCCAGAACGACCTTGTTTACGTCCGCCATGCCATCACTCCACGGGTTGTTCGAAAAGCCGAACAGTCTACCGCTCAAGTTGCATAAATTACAGAGGCGCGACAGCTTAAGACGACAAAGCGACAGTTACTTTCATTAGGGCGACGACGGTGTCTGCATTAAGAGACGTTAGCAGGGTGGGTCGTATTTGCAGGAGGAGTTGTTTTTTCCGGCGCGGGAACCCGCTCAAGCCGCACACTGACACGGCGATTTTTTGCACGATTCGCAGCACTGGAGTTACGCACCAACGGGTATTGCTCACCATGAAACCGGAGTGTGATTTGCGACTCTTGAATGCCGTTTTCCTTGAAGAAATCCATGACGGCCAGCGCTCTGCGTCGTGACAAGTCACGATTGGTCAGACGGTTACCGGAATTGTCCGAGTGCCCATCCAGCGTGACATGATTGACCGAAGGATCTGCCTTCATATATTCCACCATAACCAGCAGGTTTGCCCGCGCCTGATTGTCCAGATCAATCCCGCCGCCCGGAAAACCAATCTGACTTTGACGAACCTGCTCGAAATTTTTGGGTAACAACTTGGCCGTACAAGCCTCGTAATCGCTGTACGCCTGGCGAAACTTAACAGGAAGCAAGCGAACTTCAGACGTTCCGCCGGTCGAAGAATAATGCCTGACTAAGGGAGTACGCCCCTCCAGCAAGCCCCGCACGAGGCTGGAGGCCTGAGCCTGAGAACTGCTGAACAGCACTTGACCCCGACCAATCCGGACAGATCCAAGATTGATATCTCCACGCCCCGGCTGCCAAGGTGCAGCGGCCGCCAACAACGTAGCAGAACCTTCACCCAACAAAGCGTTGAAGGCATTGAGGCGAAAAATAGCTTGTTCACCCGCGCGGCGCACGAATACGCCAGACCCGAAGTCCGTGATCGGCTGGATAAGACGGCACTCGAATTTGTCACCTTCCACCTTCCACTCGATATTCTCCAGACGCGTCTGGAAAGTCAGGGCCATGGCAGGCAGGCTGGCAAACATACTGAGTAGGGCTAGATAACGCTGGCGCACGGGCGGCTCCACAGGCTTGTACTGCAAAAAAACAGCAAACAGATAGACGGCATTCTCAAAAGATATCGGTTAAGCGCCGCAAAACTTGATAGCGAGTGCCTGACAGAGTGTTTTCCGGTAGGATTCGCCTCAGTTTGACCCGCCTGGAATCCCCAATGTCCGACCGCCTGACCCTTCTGCGTCCCGATGACTGGCACATACATCTTCGCGATGGTGCTGTGTTGCCTCACACTGTCGCGGATGTAGCGCGCACTTTTGGCCGCGCCATCATCATGCCCAACCTGGTGCCTCCGGTGCGTAACGCAGCCGAAGCTGATGCCTATCGACAGCGTATTTTGGCCGCTCGCCCTGCGGGTAGCCGCTTCGAGCCGCTGATGGTGCTGTATCTGACTGATCGCACGCAGCCTGAAGACATTCGCGCAGCAAAATCCAGTGGCTTCGTACACGCTGCAAAGCTTTATCCTGCAGGTGCAACGACCAACTCCGACTCTGGTGTCACCAGTATCGACGCTATTTTCCCTGTTCTGGAAACCATGGCTGAAGTCGGCATGCCCTTGTTGATTCACGGCGAAGTGACGCGCGCTAACGTGGATATCTTCGATCGCGAGAAAATCTTCATCGACGAGCACATGCGCCGCGTCGTAGATCGTTTTCCGACACTCAAAGTTGTGTTCGAACACATTACCACGGCTGACGCCGTGCAATTTGTCAACGAAGCTTCAACCCACGTCGGCGCGACGATTACTGCTCACCACCTGCTCTACAACCGCAACCACATGTTGGTGGGTGGTATACGCCCGCACTTTTACTGCCTGCCGATTCTCAAGCGCAACACCCATCAGGAAGCCCTGCTGGATGCTGCAACCAGCGGCAGCGAGAAATTCTTCCTCGGGACTGACTCGGCACCCCATGCCCAGCACGCCAAAGAAGCGGCGTGCGGCTGCGCCGGTTGCTACACCTCGTACGCCGCCATCGAGCTGTACGCCGAAGCTTTTGAACAGCGCAATGCGCTGGACAAGCTGGAAGCTTTTGCCAGCTTGAACGGCCCACGCTTCTACGGATTGGCGCCGAGCACCGAACACATCACCTTGGTTCGCCAGGAGTGGACCGCCCCAACCAGCCTGCCGTTTGGCGAGCTGACCGTAATCCCGCTGCGCGCCGGTGAAAAACTGCGCTGGCGCCTGCTGGAGGAACAGCTGTGAGTGACGACCATTTCGACGACGAACATGAAGGCGGGCATGGCGGACCGCGTCACCCGATGGCGGAACGTTTTCGCGGCTACCTGCCGGTAGTTATTGACGTTGAAACCGGCGGTTTCAACAGTGCGACCGATGCATTGCTGGAAATCGCGGCCGTAACGATCGGCATGGACGAGAAAGGCTTCGTGTTCCCTGAACACACCTATTTCCATCGCGTGGAGCCGTTCGAAGGCGCCAACATTGAGCCTGCGGCGCTCGAGTTTACAGGTATCAAGCTGGATCACCCGTTGCGCATGGCCGTCAGCGAAGAAACGGCCCTGACCGATATCTTCCGCGGTGTTCGCAAAGCCTTGAAAGCCAATGGCTGCAAGCGCGCAATCCTGGTGGGACATAACAGCAGCTTCGACCTAGGCTTTTTGAATGCGGCCGTCGCTCGACTGGACATGAAGCGCAACCCGTTCCACCCCTTCTCGAGTTTCGACACGGCTACGTTGGCGGGTCTGGCTTACGGCCAGACGGTGCTCGCGAAAGCCTGTCAGGCCGCGGACATCGATTTCGATGGACGCGAAGCTCACTCAGCGCGGTACGACACTGAAAAAACAGCTGAGCTGTTCTGTGGCATCGTCAACAGCTGGAAACAAATGGGCGGCTGGAAAGATTTCGACGACTGAGTCTGACATTTTCTATCGCGCATAAAAAAACCGGACAGTGCGTCCGGTTTTTTTATGCCCTTTGACTGACGCTTACAACTTGTCAGCATTCTCGGACAGGTACGCCGCTACGCCCGCAGTAGAAGCGGTCATGCCTTTGTCGCCTTTTTTCCAGTTGGCCGGGCAAACTTCGCCATGCTCCTCATGGAATTGCAGAGCGTCAACCAGACGCAGCAGTTCGTCCATGTTACGGCCCAGAGGCAGGTCGTTGACGATCTGCGAACGAACAATGCCTTTGTCGTCGATCAGGAATGCGCCACGGAAAGCTACGCCACCTTCGGATTCAACATCGTAGGCTTTGCAGATTTCGTGCTTCATGTCGGCAGCCATGGTGTATTGCACCTGACCGATACCGCCGTTGTTTACCGGCGTGTTGCGCCATGCGTTATGGGTGAAGTGGGAGTCGATGGAGACTGCTACCACTTCCACGTTACGCGCTTTGAACTCAGGAATGCGGTGATCCAGAGCAATCAGCTCGGACGGGCAAACGAACGTGAAGTCCAGCGGGTAGAAGAACACCAGGCCGTATTTGCCTTTGATGGCGGTGGACAGCGTGAAGCTGTCAACGATTTCGCCATTGCCCAAAACGGCGGCGACGGTGAAGTCAGGGGCTTGTTTGCCTACGAGTACGCTCATGGATATCTCCTGATGTGCAGCGTGGTAAACGGGAGCTGGCCAGTCATGGGTAATGACACGGTTAACAATCAGCTCGCGCATGAAAAAAGATCGGCCATCATACACCGGTCGTCGGGTACGGCCTCCCCCATTTTTTTACACCCAAGAGGGTTGAGCGCCGCACCGTTCGTCAGCGTCGGGAGTTAAACACGCAATCGAGACACAAGTTGCTTTGACAATCATTCTCGTTAACATTAAGATCCTTCGCATTGAATCCCAACCAGCGATGGTTCTTATTTATGTACGTTTGCCTCTGCACTGGCGTCACTGATGGAAAAATTCGAGACGCAATCTATGAAGGTTGCTGCAGCTACCGTGAAGTGCGCGAAGCGACCGGTGTTGCCAGTCAGTGTGGCAAATGTGCGTGCCTGGCCAAGCAAGTGGTGCGCGAAACCCTGACTTCCCTGCAAGCCAGTCAGGCAGCCATGAGTTACCCGGCAGAATTTTCAGTCGCCTGATTTCGTCTTTTAAAGAGAACCGGACGTAATGTCCGGTTTTTTTATGCCTTGAATTCAAGTGCTTAGGGTCTAGACGCGGAATACAAACATTCTTATTCCTATTAATTTTAATAGAGTATTCAAATACTTAGGTTTGACAGCTGTAAGTGTGCGGATCAAACTCTTGCGCATATACAGTTAATGAAGGCAGGCCCTCGCGATGAAAGGCGACATTTCAGTCATTCAGCACCTCAATAAAATCCTCGGCAACGAGCTGGTCGCAATCAATCAGTACTTTTTACATGCGCGCATGTATCAAGACTGGGGCCTGGAAAAGTTGGGTGCACACGAATACCACGAGTCCATCGATGAGATGAAGCACGCGGACAAGCTGATCAAACGCATCCTCTTTCTGGAAGGTCTGCCGAACGTACAGGATCTGGGCAAGCTGCATATCGGCGAGCACACCAAGGAAATGCTTGAGTGCGACCTGCGCATCGAGCGCACCGGTCACGCCGATCTCAAAGCAGCCATCGCACATTGCGAAGTTGTGGGTGACTTTGGTAGCCGAGAACTTCTTGAAGACATTCTGGCGTCCGAAGAAGAGCATATTGACTGGCTCGAAACTCAGCTTGGCCTGATTGATAAAGTAGGCCTTGAGAATTATCTGCAATCGCAGATGGGCGAATAAACAGCCTCTCATTCAATAAAAAACCCCGCCCTGTTTAACAGTGGCGGGGTTTTTAATGCGCGCTAATTTATTCAAATCAGCGCGCAAAGACCGTTACGCTTCGGTCTTGGCTGCAGCGGCTTTAGCGGCTGCCTCTTTGATCAGGGTTTGCAACTCACCATTGGCAAACATCTCCGCCATGATGTCGCTGCCGCCGACCAGCTCACCACCGACCCACAATTGCGGGAAGGTTGGCCAATTGGCGTACTTTGGCAAGTTGGCGCGAATTTCCGGATTCTGCAGGATGTCCACGTAAGCGAACTTTTCACCACAGCCCATAACGGCCTGAGCAGCTTTCGCCGAAAAGCCGCACTGTGGGGCATTCGGTGAGCCTTTCATGTAGAGCAGAACGGTGTTGTTGGCAATCTGTTCTTTGATAGTTTCGATGATATCCATGGAGCACCTCGGCTGAACTTTCCGACTCAGTTGTCGGCACGGTGGCGCATTGTAACGGAAACCCAAGCACCACGCTCGGTCTCCCCCACCGACGATAGTCTGCTTCTGCTGCCCATAATTGCCAACCCCGGGTGGGGCAGTGTACAAATGAGCAGCTGAGGGGGCAGGTAAACCACCCATTAGTGATTTCAAGGCACGCGCTCATGCCGCTTGCCCATCGCTGACACCCCCCAAACAACACCCTTATTGGCAAGACGCGACATTTCCTTATAAGATCGCGCCTTCCCCTATTTCGTCGCCCGGTGCGGCTAACGCCGCAGGTCTCGCCCGTTTTCCTGAAAAATCCGGCTTTGAGCATCTGCAGTCGTTGTAAAAAAAGGTAGTTAATGATGAGCGCAAGGCACTTTCTCTCCCTGATGGATTGCACGCCCGAAGAGCTAATCAGCGTGATTCGTCGAGGCATCGAGCTCAAGGACCTGCGCAACCGCGGCGTACTTTTCGAACCTCTGAAAAACCGTGTGCTAGGTATGATTTTTGAAAAGTCATCGACCCGCACCCGTTTGTCATTCGAGGCGGGTATGATTCAGCTCGGCGGTCAGGCTATTTTCCTCTCGCCTCGTGATACCCAACTGGGCCGCGGTGAACCCATCGGCGACTGCGCGATTGTTATGTCGCGCATGCTGGATGCCGTCATGATCCGTACCTTTGCCCACAGCACCCTTACAGAATTTGCTGCCAATTCTCGCGTCCCGGTGATCAACGGCCTCTCAGACGATTTGCACCCCTGCCAATTGTTGGCTGACATGCAAACGTTTCTGGAACACCGCGGTTCGATCAAAGGCAAAACCGTGGCCTGGATCGGTGACGGCAACAATATGTGCAATAGCTATATAGAAGCCGCCACTCAGTTCGACTTCCACCTGCGCATCGCCTGCCCGGAAGGCTACGAACCCAATGCCGAGCTCGTGGCCCAGGCAGGCGAGCGCGTGACCATCGTGCGTGCGCCGCAAGATGCTGTCGCAGGCGCCCACCTTGTCAGCACCGATGTCTGGACCTCCATGGGCCAGGAAGAAGAGACTGCCAAGCGTCTGCAGCAGTTCGCGCCTTATCAAGTTAACAAGGCACTGCTTGATCTGGCGGCCGACGATGTACTGTTCATGCACTGCTTACCCGCGCACCGTGGGGAAGAAATCAGCGAGGACCTGCTGGACGATCCGCGTTCAGTCGCATGGGACCAGGCTGAAAACCGTTTGCACGCGCAAAAAGCGTTGCTCGAATTCCTTGTACAACCGGCGTACCACCACGCATGAGTCAACCTCTTCTGCTTAACCTTCGCGATCTGGCCTGTGGGTACCAAGGCCAAAGCGTTGTACAAAACCTCAATCTGCACCTCAATGCCGGCGACATCGGTTGCCTGCTGGGCTCTTCGGGGTGCGGCAAGACGACCACTCTGCGTGCAATCGCAGGCTTTGAACCGATCCATCAAGGTGAAATCCAGCTGGGTGGCGAGATCATTTCCAGCGCAGGCTTTACCCTCGCGCCGGAGAAACGTCGTATAGGTATGGTGTTTCAGGACTACGCGCTATTTCCTCACCTCAGCGTGGCCGACAACATTGCCTTCGGTATTCGCAAACTGCCGAACAAAGACCGTGTGACGGAAGAACTGCTTGAACTGGTCAACCTGAAAAACCTCGGCAAGCGTTTCCCCCATGAGCTTTCTGGGGGACAACAGCAGCGCGTTGCACTGGCTCGCGCCCTTGCGCCGGAGCCACAATTGCTTCTGCTGGATGAACCGTTCTCCAATCTGGATGGTGAGTTACGTCGCAAGCTGAGCCATGAAGTGCGGGATATTTTGAAAGCACGCGGCACCAGCGCGATTTTGGTGACACACGATCAGGAAGAGGCCTTCGCCGTAAGTGATCACGTTGGCGTGTTCAAAGAAGGCAGGCTGGAACAGTGGGATACGCCTTACAACCTTTACCACGAACCGCTGACACCCTACGTGGCGAGCTTTATTGGCCAGGGTTACTTCATTCGCGGCCAGTTACTGAGCCCGGAGTCCGTGCAAACGGAGCTGGGTGTCCTGCAGGGCAACCGCGCATACACATGGCCAACGGGTGGCGCCGTCGATGTGCTGCTGCGCCCGGACGATATCGTCTATGCGCCGGACAGCGACCTGAAAGCCAGAATCATCGGCAAGACCTTCCTCGGCGCATCGACGCTGTATCGCTTGCAACTGTCGACAGGCAGTCAGCTGGAGTCGATTTTCCCAAGCCACGTCGACCATCTTCCAGGCGCAGAAGTGGGCATTCGTGTTGCAGCTGAGCACCTCGTGATGTTCCAAACCAGTGGTAGCACCGCTGCGCAAATTCCCCACTCTGACTCAGGTGTCAGACGTTTCAGCAACGTTCACTGAAACATCTGATACACCGGCGACGTGACTGTCACCTCGCCGGTGTTTCAAGCCCTTCCAATTGCCGCAAAGGTTGCCCGGGTCTGCTCTGCAAGCACTGAGGGCGCCAATTCGACCTCCAGCCCGCGTCGCCCGGCGCTCACATAAATCGTCGCAAACTCCTCAGCGCTGCTGTCTATAAAAGTACGCAAGCGCTTCTTCTGCCCCAGAGGGCTGATCCCGCCTAATAAGTAGCCTGTCGATCGCTGCGCTGCCGCCGGGTCAGCCATTTCAGCTTTTTTAACCCCGGCGGCATGCGCAAGCGCTTTAAGATCCAGGCTTCCGACGACCGGTACCACAGCGACCAGTAATTCACCTTTTTCGCTGCTGGCCAGCAGCGTCTTAAACACCTGAGCAGGCTCCAGACCAAGCTTTTCCGCAGCTTCATGGCCGTAGGATGCCGCTTTGGGGTCATGCTCGTAGCTGTGTATCCGATGCTCGGCGCGAACTTTTTTCAGCAGATCCAGTGCAGGGGTCATTGGCATTCCTGTCATTTGGTAATGGCACATAATCGCCGGTGATTTTAGGGCAATTCAGGCCTGAAAAGGCGCTGGAACGGGCGTTCCAATTCGAATCCGGGCTGAATCGTTACATCTGGACCTACCGATTTGTAGTCTTTGCTTACAGAAAAACCAATACCAAAACATCCTGCAAAAGTCAGAATGTGAATGCTCGTTCACTTTCGACCTTTGACAGTTGTGTTTCTTGTCTATATTTTTTCGATTCTGAATATATCTGCCAAAATTATGTTCCTATTTACCAGCACACGAAAAACACGGAAAAGCATTTCCCGGTTTTTGTGCAGCTTCACTGCCACCTGACTGACGATGTCAAAAAACAACAAAAATGAGGTTTCACATGACGACTGCATCGCAGCACCCTACGCTTTCAGGCCAGTGTATGGCCGAGTTTCTCGGCACCGCACTTCTTATCTTCTTTGGCACCGGTTGTGTCGCGGCTCTCAAGGTCGCGGGCGCAAGCTTTGGCTTATGGGAAATCAGCATCATCTGGGGTATTGGCGTGAGCATGGCGATTTATCTCACGGCTGGCGTTTCAGGTGCCCACCTGAACCCGGCTGTCAGCATCGCATTGTGCCTGTTCACCGATTTTGAAAAACGCAAATTGCCTTTTTATATCCTCGCGCAGGTCGCAGGTGCGTTTTGCGCCGCTGCCCTTGTGTACACGCTGTACAGCAACCTGTTCTTCGATTACGAACAAGCCCATCAGATGGTACGTGGCAGTAAAGAGAGCTTGGAACTGGCTTCTGTTTTCTCGACTTACCCGCATCCATCCCTGTCGACGCTGCAAGCCTTTCTCGTGGAAGTGGTGATTACGGCCATCCTGATGGGCGTAATCATGGCCCTGACGGATGATAAAAATGGCCTGCCACGCGGTGCAATGGCACCTTTGCTGATTGGCTTGCTGATTGCGGTCATTGGCAGCTCGATGGGCCCATTGACCGGCTTTGCAATGAACCCTGCACGTGATTTCGGGCCTAAGCTGATGACATTCTTTGCGGGCTGGGGTGAAGTTTCGTTCACCGGCGCACGCGATATTCCTTATTTCCTGGTTCCAATCTTTGCACCCATCGTGGGTGCTTGCCTCGGCGCAGCCATTTACCGCGGGATGATTGCCCGCCACCTGCCTGCCGTCGAACCTGTGGCAACGGATGCCCAAGCAAGCGCTGAGGTGAAAACCCAAGCGTCCTGATATCGACTTATGAAACGGGGCGCACGAGACTCTGCCCGTTTTCTTCTCGCGCCCTGAACCCATTACTTCATTCTGCAAGGCAATCCCATGACCGACATTCAGAATAAGAACTACATTATTGCGCTGGACCAAGGCACCACCAGTTCGCGAGCGATCATCTTTGATCGTGACGCCAACGTGGTCTGCACCGCCCAACGCGAGTTCCAGCAGCATTACCCTCAGGCAGGCTGGGTCGAACACGACCCTATGGAAATTTTCGCGACACAGAGCGCCGTGATGGTAGAAGCCCTCGCGCAAGCGGGCCTGCATCACGATCAAGTCGCCGCCATCGGTATCACCAACCAGCGTGAAACCACTGTGGTCTGGGACAAGGTCAGCGGCCGTCCGATCTACAACGCCATTGTCTGGCAGTGCCGACGCAGCACTGAAATCTGCGAACAGCTCAAGCGTGACGGCCACGAGCAGTACATCAGCGACACCACCGGCCTTGTGACTGACCCGTACTTCTCCGGCACCAAATTGAAGTGGATCCTCGACAACGTCGAAGGTAGCCGCGAACGTGCCCGTAACGGCGAACTGCTGTTCGGTACTGTCGACAGCTGGCTGATCTGGAAATTTACCGGTGGCAAGACACACGTCACCGATTACACCAACGCCTCGCGCACCATGCTCTTCAATATCCACACGCTGGAGTGGGACACGAAGATGCTGGAAGTGCTGGATATCCCGCGTGAAATGTTGCCGGAGGTTAAATCTTCCTCCGAAATCTATGGCCGCACCAAAAGCGGCATCGCTATTGGCGGCATTGCGGGAGACCAACAGGCCGCGCTGTTTGGCCAAATGTGCGTTGAGCCGGGGCAGGCCAAAAATACCTACGGCACCGGTTGCTTCCTGTTGATGAACACCGGCACCAACGCGGTCAAGTCCACCCACGGCATGTTGACCACCATCGCTTGCGGCCCCCGGGGCGAAGTGGCGTATGCGCTGGAAGGCGCAGTGTTCAACGGCGGCTCCACCGTGCAGTGGCTGCGCGATGAACTGAAGATCATCAACGACGCCCACGACACCGAGTACTTCGCCAGCAAGGTCAAGGACAGCAATGGTGTGTACCTGGTACCCGCTTTTACCGGTCTTGGCGCACCGTATTGGGACCCGTATGCACGGGGCGCCTTGTTCGGCCTGACCCGTGGCGTACGCGTCGATCACATTATTCGTGCAGCGCTTGAATCCATTGCCTACCAGACCCGCGATGTTCTGGACGCCATGCAGCAGGATTCCGGCGAACGCCTCAAAGCCCTGCGCGTGGACGGCGGCGCCGTGGCCAATAACTTCCTCATGCAATTTCAAGCTGACATTCTGGGGACCATGGTCGAGCGTCCGCAAATGCGCGAAACCACGGCGTTGGGCGCTGCCTACCTGGCCGGTCTTGCCTGCGGTTTCTGGAGCAGCCTCGACGAATTGCGCGGTAAAGCGGTGATTGAACGCGAGTTCGAACCCACCCTTGAAGAGGCCAGCAAAGAGAAACTTTACGCAGGCTGGAAAAAGGCCGTGAGCCGTACCCGCGACTGGGAACCCCACGAAGAAAACAACTAAGCACCACGCGAAACACAGCAGCTGGCGCTTCCCGCGCTGGCTGCTGCCTGCTGACTTCCTCTCACCTGCGAGTAGCAGACGGCGCTTTCCTGCGGCATCATGGTCGAATTTGCTTCGCCGCCCAAAGGAAACTCCATGAATCTGCCTCCACGCCAGCAGCAGATCCTCGAACTCGTTCGCGAGCGCGGCTATGTCAGCATCGAGGAAATGGCGCAGTTATTCGTTGTTACGCCACAGACCATTCGTCGCGATATCAACCAGTTGGCTGAAGCCGATTTGTTACGCCGCTATCACGGTGGCGCTGCGTATGATTCCAGCGTAGAAAACACGGCGTACGCGATGCGCGCCGACCAGATGCGCGATGAAAAACGCCGGATCGGTGAAGCCATTGCCGCTCAAATCCCTGATCACGCCTCTATTTTTATCAATATCGGGACAACTACCGAGTCCATCGCACGCGCGCTGCTCAACCACAACCACTTGAAAATCATCACCAACAATTTGCACGTTGCCTCGATCCTGAGCGCAAAGGACGACTTTGAAGTCCTGATTGCAGGTGGCAACGTTCGTCGTGACGGCGGTATCGTCGGTCAGGCCAGCGTCGACTTCATTAATCAGTTCAAGTTTGACTACGCCTTGGTGGGAATCAGCGGTATTGATTCTGACGGCAGCTTGTTGGATTTCGACTATCAAGAAGTACGCGTATCCCAAGCCATTATTGCCAATGCCCGACAGACTATTCTGGCTGCGGACTCCAGCAAATTTGGTCGCAACGCCATGGTTCGTTTGGGCCCCATCACCCTGATTGATTGCCTGGTCACCGACCAACCGCCGGTCCCGGAGCTGGCACAGTTACTGGCACAGAACAAAATCCGCCTCGAAGTGGTGTAACCCTTCCGTGCAGGATCAGGGGCTCGCAGTAGCCGAGCCCTGTGCGCGCCGCGAAAGTCAGTCGTGGCCTGCATCTCAAGCGTAAATGTTCGAAATTTTTCCTTTAAGCCGCCTTCGATGAGTTTTTTCAATCGAAGTAGACTGGCTGTGCGCGTGTTTATCCGCTACCATTTTCGAAAATGAACATTAATGTTCGAATTCAAATATGCGTATTCAACGCGAGGCTCATTCATGTCGCACACCACCTTGCCTGCCACGCCTCTTGCCGAGGTTTACGACGTTGCCGTGATTGGCGGCGGAATTAACGGTGTCGGCATCGCCGCAGACGCCGCTGGCCGCGGCCTGTCAGTGTTCCTGTGCGAAAAAGATGACCTCGCCAGCCACACGTCTTCAGCCAGCAGCAAGCTGATCCACGGCGGCCTGCGCTATCTGGAACACTACGAGTTTCGTCTGGTGCGTGAAGCCCTGGCCGAACGTGAAGTGCTTTTGGCCAAAGCGCCGCACATCGTCAAACCGATGCGCTTTGTATTGCCACACCGCCCGCACCTGCGTCCGGGCTGGATGATCCGCGCCGGTCTGTTCCTGTATGACCATTTGGGTAAACGCGAAAAACTGGCAGGCTCCACCAGCCTCAAATTCGGGGCCGACAGCCCGCTAAAAGCTGAAATCACCAAGGGCTTCGAATATTCGGATTGCTGGGTTGATGACGCTCGCCTTGTCGTACTCAATGCCATGGCTGCGCGTGAAAAAGGCGCCCATGTCCATACACAGACCCGTTGCGTGGGTGCCCGTCGTAGCAAAGGCCTGTGGGAACTGAACCTGGAACGTGCAGACGGCAGCCTGTTCTCAATCCGCAGCAAAGCATTGGTCAATGCTGCAGGCCCATGGGTCGCGAAGTTCATCAAGGACGACCTGAAGCTGGATTCGCCGTACGGCATCCGCCTGATCCAGGGCAGTCACTTGATCGTGCCGAAGCTGTATGACGCGCCAAACGCGTTCATCCTGCAGAACGAAGACCAACGCATCGTATTTACGATCCCGTACATGGACCAGTTCACCATCATCGGCACCACAGACCGTGAATACACAGGCGACCCGGCCAAGGTCAGCATCACTGAGCAAGAAACCGATTACCTGCTGAATGTGGTCAACGCTCACTTCAAAAAGCAGTTGAGCCGCGACGATATCCTGCGTACTTATTCCGGGGTACGTCCGCTGTGCAACGACGAGTCCGACAACCCGTCTGCCGTGACCCGTGACTATACGTTGGCTTTGTCGGGCGTGCCGGGCGAAGCACCTTTGTTGTCGGTGTTTGGCGGCAAGCTGACCACTTACCGCAAATTGGCTGAGTCGGCGATGGCGCAACTGACCCCATTCTTCACCCAGATCAAACCCAGCTGGACGGCAGCTGCTACCTTGCCAGGTGGTGAAGACATGACCACCCCGGCGGCACTGAGCGCAGCGTTAATCAGCAAACACAGCTGGCTGGATGCAGCGATCGCCAAGCGTTGGGCCATTACCTACGGCAACCGCTCGTGGAAGCTGTTGGAAGGCGCGCAATGCCTGGAAGACATGGGTGATCACATTGGTAGCGGCCTATACAGCCGCGAAGTCGATTACCTGTGCAATCAGGAATGGGCACTGGACGCGCAGGACATCCTGTGGCGCCGCACCAAGCTGGGTTTGTTTACCACCGCCGAAGAACAGCAGCACTTGGCGCACTATATGGCCAGCCTGAACTTGAAACACCGCAAAGTAGAAGCCGCTTAACTCTCCCTTTGACGCCCACCTTGATGTGGGCGTTTTTTTGTCTGAACATTCGCAGGCATTCGGTTTTCCGAACGCAATGATTCGTCATGGTTCGGCTTTCCGGGCATTTGCCTCTTTTCCCCAATTCGCAAAAAATCTATAACCCTATACAAATCATATAGTTAGGTTTAATAGCGCGATCTGGCACGACTCATGCTCTACACTCAGGGCCGACTGCTTAAACAGCCTTAGCCTGTTGAGTTGTTCGAAGTACATAAAGGGTCCAGTGAACTGGCTCAATAAAAAAAACAATGTCGAGGAACCACCGATGCGCATCGTCCCGCAACTTTTGGCCGCAGCCATTACTGCAGCCCTGATTAGCACTCCAGCTTTTGCAGCCGAATTGACCGGCACGCTGAAGAAAATCAAAGAATCCGGCACCATCACCCTCGGCCATCGTGACTCCTCCATCCCGTTCTCCTACATCGCAGACGCTTCCGGCAAACCGGTGGGTTACTCCCACGATGTGCAGCTGGCCATTGTTGAAGGCCTGAAAAAGCAGCTCGACATGCCGGAGCTTAAGGTCAAGTACAACCTGGTCACCTCCCAGACCCGCATCCCGCTGGTACAGAACGGCACCGTCGACGTTGAATGCGGCTCTACCACCAACAACGCCGAACGCGGTCAGCAAGTCGACTTCTCGGTCGGCATCTTCGAAATCGGCACCCGTCTGCTGTCCAAAAAAGACTCGCCATATAAAGATTTTGCTGACCTGAAAGGCAAAAACGTCGTGACCACCGCTGGCACCACGTCCGAGCGCATTCTCAAGGCCATGAACGCTGACAAGCAGATGGGCATGAACGTGATCTCGGCAAAAGACCACGGTGAAGCGTTCAACATGCTGGAATCTGGCCGCGCCGTCGCGTTCATGATGGACGACGCCCTGCTCGCCGGTGAAATGGCCAAGGCCAAGAAGCCAGGTGACTGGGCTGTAACCGGAACGCCTCAATCGTACGAAATCTACGGTTGCATGATGCGTAAAGGCGACCCGGACTTCAAAAAAGCCGTGGATGACGCCATCGTTGCGACTTACAAGTCTGGCGAAATCAACAAGATTTACGACAGGTGGTTCCAGCAGCCAATCCCGCCCAAGGGGCTGAATCTGCAGTTCCCGATGAGCGACGAGCTGAAAGCGCTGATCGCAAACCCTACCGATAAGCCAGCAGACGACAAGCCAAAAGCCTGATGCTGGTGGCGACCGGGCGTGAATAATCGCGCCCGGTCGCCTTGATCACCCGCTGTACTCGCTACTAACTGCATTAGAGAGCACTCGACCCGCCGGATGTCGAGCGGGGAGCGTGTGCCTGACGATCGTGTCAGGTGAGAACGGATTCCCTGAAGCAAGTGCTTGTGACTAGAACCCTCTGAGGGGAGACCCTGCATGAATTACAACTGGGACTGGACCGTGTTCTTCAAGTCCACCGGCGTAGGCAGCGAGACCTATCTCGACTGGTTTATTTCGGGCTTGGGCTGGACCATCGCGATCGCTGTCGTCGCCTGGATCGTTGCCTTGATGCTGGGTTCGCTGCTGGGCGTGATGCGCACACTGCCGAACCGCTTCATCGCGGGCATAGCCACCATTTACGTGGAAATCTTCCGTAACGTACCGCTGCTGGTGCAGTTGTTCATCTGGTACTTCCTGGTGCCCGATTTGCTGCCACCAGACTTGCAAGAGTGGTACAAGCAAGACCTCAACCCGACCACCTCGGCCTATCTGAGCGTCGTTGTGTGCCTGGGCCTGTTCACCGCCGCCCGCGTGTGCGAACAAGTGCGCACCGGTATCGAAGCGTTGCCTCGCGGTCAGGAGTCAGCCGCTCGCGCCATGGGCTTCAGCATGACGCAGATTTACTGGCACGTGCTGCTGCCTCAAGCCTACCGGATCATCATTCCGCCACTCACGTCCGAATTCCTCAACGTGTTCAAGAACTCGTCAGTGGCCTCGTTGATCGGTTTGATGGAACTGCTGGCTCAAACCAAACAGACGGCCGAGTTTTCCGCCAACCTGTTTGAAGCCTTCACATTGGCAACGCTGATTTACTTCACCTTGAACATGAGCCTGATGCTGCTCATGCGCCTGATCGAGAAGAAGGTCGCCGTACCCGGCCTCATGTCTTTGGGGGGCAAATAATGGACTTCTTTGATTTCAGCGGGATCGTCCCTGCCCTGCCGGGCCTTTGGAACGGCATGATCATGACCCTCAAGCTCATGGTGATGGGCGTGATCGGTGGTGTAGCACTGGGGACCGTGCTGGCCCTCATGCGCTTGTCTTCGAGCAAGTGGCTGTCCAATCTGGCAGGCGCCTACGTTAACTACTTCCGCTCGATACCCTTGCTGCTGGTGATCACCTGGTTCTACCTGGCCGTACCGTTCGTACTGCGCTGGATCACCGGTGAAGACACCCCTATCGGCGCGTTCGAGTCGTGCCTGGTTGCGTTCGTCATGTTCGAAGCAGCGTACTTCTGCGAAATCGTGCGAGCAGGCGTACAAGCCATCCCGAAAGGTCAGATGGGCGCCGCCAAAGCACTGGGGATGAGTTACGGCCAGGCCATGCGCCTGATCATCCTGCCTCAGGCGTTCCGTAAAATGACCCCGTTGCTGCTGCAACAAAGCATCATCCTGTTCCAGGACACCTCGCTGGTTTACACCGTAGGCCTTGTGGACTTCCTCAATGCCTCGCGCTCAAGCGGCGATATTATCGGCCGCTCCAATGAGTTCCTGATCTTCGCCGGTCTGGTGTATTTCATCATCAGCTTTTCCGCCTCGCTGCTGGTCAAGCGTCTGCAAAAAAGGTTTGCCGTATGATTTCGATCAAGAACATCAACAAGTGGTACGGGGACTTTCAGGTACTGACCGATTGCAGTACTGAAGTCAAAAAGGGTGAAGTGGTGGTGGTCTGCGGGCCATCGGGCTCCGGCAAGTCGACCCTGATCAAGTGCGTCAACGCCCTTGAACCGTTCCAGAAAGGCGACATCGTGGTTGACGGCATCTCGATTGCCGACCCTAAAACCAACCTGCCGAAATTGCGTTCGCGCGTGGGCATGGTATTCCAGCACTTTGAACTGTTCCCGCACATGACCATCACCGAAAACCTGACCATTGCTCAGGTCAAGGTACTGGGGCGCAGCAAAGCCGAAGCCACCAAAAAAGGCCTTGAGTTGCTGGAGCGTGTGGGCCTGTCGGCTCATGCCCACAAGCACCCCGGCCAACTGTCGGGCGGTCAGCAGCAACGTGTCGCGATTGCCCGTGCGCTGGCGATGGACCCGATTGTCATGCTGTTTGACGAACCCACTTCTGCACTCGACCCGGAAATGGTCAACGAAGTACTCGACGTGATGGTGCAACTGGCCCACGAAGGCATGACCATGATGTGTGTGACTCATGAAATGGGTTTTGCGCGCAAAGTGGCCAACCGGGTCATCTTCATGGATCAGGGGAAAATCGTTGAAGACTGCGAAAAAGAAGAATTCTTTGGCGATGTGAGCGCCCGCTCGCAACGCGCGCAAGACTTCCTCAGTAAAATTCTGCAGCACTAAAACCACACCCGCCGGGTGTATGCCACACGCCTGTAACCGCTGGCGCGCGCTGCGCCCGGTTACAGCATTGGCCACCTTTTTATTGCGCAGTGGTTGACCCAAGGCATCTGTGATGAAATGCGACCCCACACTTTATCGCGGTGCCCCGCCCTCACTTGCCGTGAAACCTCGTCTGCTCCGCCATTGGCTGTTGCCGCCGCTGATTATCCTGCTGACTATCGGCCTGGGGTACACGGGCTATCGCGTCAGTGAGCATTTCGGCATTCGTGCCCTCAGCGAAAACGGTGAGCGTCAGCTTGAGCTGCACGCCCGCACTGTAGAAAGTGAACTCGGCAAATACACCTACCTCCCCAGCTTGTTGGAACTTGAGTCCAGCGTATCGAAGCTGTTGGCCGACCCGAATTTGCAGAACCGCACCACCGTCAATCAATACCTCGAAGGCCTTAACCGCCGCAGCCGCAGCCGCGCCATCTATGTCCTCGACACCACCGGGCGGGTGCTGGCTACCAGCAACTGGCGAGATGCCGACAGCTACCTGGGCGAAGACCTGTCCTTTCGGGCTTACTTTCAAGACGCTGTACGCGGCCAGCCGGGGCGCTTCTACGGAATCGGCAGCACCAGCGGCGAGCCCGGCTACTACTTGGCCCACGGGTTGGAAGAACAAGGAAAAATCATCGGTGTCGCGGTTATTAAAGTGCGCCTTGAAGCCCTTGAAGAGCGCTGGCAGCGGGCGCGCCTTGAAGCCTACGTCAGCGATGAGAACGGCATCATTATCTTGTCCAGCGACCCTACCCGGCGCCTGAAGTCAGTCAGGCCTCTTTCGGCCGACACCAAAGAAAAACTGGCGCGCAGCCTTCAGTACTACTGGTGGCCGCTTAATGAGTTGCAACCGTTACAACGCGAACAGTTGGCCGAAGGTGTGGAGAAAGTCACCTTCGCCACCAACAGCGAAGTCATCACCGATCATCAGCAAGTCAGTTACCTGGCGCAAACGCGCAACCTCAACGACACGCCGTGGGACATCACCCTGCTGACACCCTTGCAAGACTTGCGGCGCGAAGCCGCGAATCAGGGCATGTTGGTGGCTGTGGGCTTTGCTCTGCTGGCCTTCCTGCTGATCGCGTGGAACGAGCGGCGCAAGGTGATCGCCACCCGACTGGCCGCCCGGGAAGCCCTGCAAGAAGCCAACAATCAGCTGGAACGCAAAATCACTGAACGCACGACGCACCTGCGCGCCAGCAACGAACGTCTTAAAGGGCAGATTCGCGAACGTCGTCAGGCCGAAGACACCCTGCGCCGCGCTCAGGATGAGCTGGTGCAAGCTGGCAAACTCGCCGCCATCGGGCAAATGTCCACCAGCATCGCCCACGAGCTCAACCAACCCTTGGCCGCCTTGCGCACGCTGTCGGGCAACACGGTCCGGTTTCTGGAACGCGGTGACTTCAAGGTTGCGGCTGAAAACCTCGGCACCATTAACAACCTGGTGGACCGCATGGGCCGGATCACGGCCAACCTGCGTTCGTTTGCACGGCGCGGCGACGATCATGGTCACGCCAACCTGAGTCACGCCGTCGATGCCGCCCTCCAGCTGCTCGATAGCCGGCTCGAGGCGTCGGGTGCGCAAGTGCACCGTGAGTTCAGCGACGCCGATCTGAGAATCGACCAGACGCGGCTCGAACAAATCCTGATCAACCTGATCGGCAATGCGCTTGATGCCATGCACGGTCAGAGCGCGCCGCAACACGTGTGGCTCGAAGGCCATACCAGCGAGGGCAAATACCGCCTGCAAGTGCGCGACAACGGCCCCGGTATTGACCCTGAAACCCGAAAGCATCTGTTTGAACCGTTTTTCACCACCAAACCCGGTGAGCAAGGTCTGGGCCTTGGCCTGACCCTGTCGGCCAGCCTCGCGGCCGCCGCCGGTGGCAGCTTGAGTGTTGAATTTCCGGCCAGCGGTGGTGTTGCGTTTGTCCTTTTATTACCGTTGCTGCAACCCGTTAAGGCCGAGCCGCTATGAACCCTGAATTAAGCGTCCTGATTGTCGAAGACGACCCCCATGTTTTGCTGGGTTGCCAGCAGGCACTGGCCCTTGAAGACATTCGCAGTGAAGGCGTAAGCAGCGCCGAGCAAGCGTTGGCGCTGGTGGGTGACAACTTCCCCGGCATTGTCATCAGCGATATCCGCTTGCCCGGCATTGATGGCCTTGAACTGCTCAAGCGCCTCAAGGCCCGCGACCACAGCTTGCCTGTGGTGCTTATCACCGGGCATGGCGACATCTCCATGGCCGTGGGTGCGATGCGCGACGGTGCCTATGACTTCATGGAAAAACCGTTTTCCCCCGAGCGTCTGGTGGACGTCGTGCGCCGTGCGCTGGAGCAGCGCAGCCTGGCCCGTGAGGTCTGGTCCCTGCGTCGGCAACTGGCTGAGCGCGACTCCCTCGAAGGCCGCATCATTGGCCGCTCGCCGGCTATGCAGAACTTGCGCGAACTGATTGCCAACGTCGCCGATACATCTGCCAACGTGCTGATTGAAGGCGAAACAGGCACTGGCAAAGAGCTGGTCGCCCGCTGCCTGCACGACTTCAGTCGGCGCCACCCCCAGCAGTTCGTCGCCCTGAACTGCGGGGGCCTGCCCGAGAACCTGTTTGAAAGTGAAATCTTCGGCCACGAAGCCAACGCTTTCACCGGGGCGGGCAAGCGGCGAATCGGCAAAATCGAACATGCCGACGGCGGCACGCTGTTCCTCGATGAAGTCGAAAGCATGCCCCTCAATTTGCAGATCAAACTGTTGCGCGTGCTGCAAGAGCGCACCTTGGAGCGGCTTGGTTCCAACCAAAGCATTGATGTCGATTGCCGGGTGATCGCGGCCACCAAGTCCGACCTCGACCAACTGGGCAAAGCTAACCAGTTTCGCAGCGACCTGTATTACCGGTTGAACGTTGTCACCCTCGAACTGCCGCCCTTGCGCGAGCGCCGTGAAGACATCCTGCAATTGTTCGAGTACTTCCTGCAGCAGTCTTCGCTGCGCTTCGACCGCACCGCACCGGAGCTCGACAACCAGACCCTCTCCAGCCTGATGAGCCATGACTGGCCCGGCAACGTGCGGGAACTTCGCAACGTGGCCGAACGCTTTGCACTCGGGCTGCCCGCATTTAAAAAGACCGGCGGCACGGTCGCGCAAGGGTTGGGGTTTTCTGAAGCGGTGGAAGCCTTCGAACGCAATCTGCTCAACGACGCCCTGCAACGCAGTGGTGGCAACTTGACTCAAGCCAGCCAGGAACTGGGGATGGCCAAGACCACACTGTTCGACAAAGTTAAAAAATACGGTTTGGCACACTGATGGATCTGATTTTAAAAGCCGCGCTCGGGGCCGGCGTGGTGATCATTCTGGCCATGCTCGCAAAAACCAAAAACTATTACATCGCCGGACTGGTGCCGCTGTTTCCGACGTTTGCCCTGATCGCTCACTACATCGTGGGCAAAGGCCGGTCCATTGAGGACCTGAAAACCACCATCGTGTTCGGCATGTGGTCGATCATCCCCTACTTTGTGTATTTAGCGGCCTTGTACCTGCTGGTCGATCGCATGCGCCTTGAAGCTTCGCTGGCGCTGGCTGCCGTGGCCTGGCTGATGGCTGCAACCGTGTTGGTCAGCGTCTGGGTCAGGCTCCACTAACCCAAAACCGGCAGCGCCGTTCTCCTCATTGAGGCTTCTGCCCGCCACTCGACGTTCCCCGTTAAAGCCCGCCGAAGTAAACCCGGCGGGTGTTTAACGGGGTGCATCTGAGGTTGAATACACTCGATCTCGATTCCAGCCTGACGGTGCAAGAGCCATCGCTCAGCGTCTGGGGGCCACCGAGCGCACCCAGCGGACCGAGTGCGCCTGGCGACAGATCAGGCCGCTTCGGCCCGCAGCTTGCGGGCCGCCGCGACCATATTGATTAACGCGGCTTCGGTCTCGGCCCACGCGCGGGTTTTAAGGCCGCAATCGGGGTTGACCCACAACCGTTCAGCCGGGATGCGCTGTGCGGCCTTGCTCAGCAACGTCACCATCTGCGCCGTGTCCGGCACCCGTGGCGAGTGAATGTCATAAACACCCGGGCCAATGTCGTTCGGGTAATCGAACGCTTCGAACGCCTCCAGCAGCTCCATGTCCGAGCGCGAGGTTTCAATGGTGATGACGTCCGCATCCATCGCCGCAATCGACTTGATGACGTCGTTGAATTCGCTGTAGCACATATGGGTGTGGATCTGGGTGGCGTCACCCACGCCCGAGGCACACAAACGGAACGCTTCCACCGCCCAGTCCAGGTACTCTTGCCACTGCGCACGGCGTAACGGCAAGCCTTCTCGAAACGCCGCTTCGTCGATTTGCACAATTTTGATACCCGCGTTTTCCAGGTCCACCACTTCGTCACGCAGGGCCAGCGCCAGCTGTTGCGCCTGGACTTTGCGCGAAACGTCTTCGCGCGGGAAGGACCACATCAACATGGTCACCGGGCCGGTCAGCATGCCCTTCATCACTTTGTCAGTCAGGCCTTGAGCGTAGGTGATCCAGTCCACGGTCATGGCTTTCGGACGGCTCAGGTCACCCACAATGATTGCCGGTTTCACGCAACGCGAGCCGTAGCTCTGCACCCAGCCATATTGTGTGAACGCGTAGCCGTCCAGTTGCTCGGCAAAGTATTCAACCATGTCATTGCGTTCGGCTTCGCCGTGAACCAGCACGTCCAGACCCAGGCGCTCCTGAGTCTCTACAGCGTTTCGGATTTCGCTGTGCATGGCATCGGTGTATTCGCTGGCCGACAACTTGCCCTGCTTGAAGGACTGACGCGCCAGACGAATCGAAGCTGTCTGCGGGAAGGAGCCGATGGTGGTGGTCGGAAACGCTGGGAGATTCAAGCGCGCACGTTGCACTTCAATACGTTCGGCAAAGGGCGATTGACGCTGACTGTCAGCGGCCGTAATGGCATCCAGGCGCGCTTGCACCGCCGGTTTGTGAATGCGCGGTGAGTGGGCGCGGCGCTGCTCTACAGTGCGGCTTTCGGCCAGCGCCTGTTGCACCTGTGGGGCTTGCGGGATGTTCAAAGCGTCACGCAGCACGGCGATTTCGCTGCATTTTTGTTTGGCGAAGGCCAGCCAGCTTTTCAGTTCCGCATCCAGTTTGGTCTCGCGGTCCAGATCCACCGGACTGTGCAACAGCGAACACGAACCGGCGACCCACAGGTTGTCCCCAAAACGTTCTTCGGCCAGTTGCAATTGCGCCAAGGCATTTTCCAGATCGCAGCGCCAGACATTGCGGCCGTTAACCAGTCCTAGCGACAGCACCTTGTAGGTGGGCAGGCGATCCAGAATCCCGTGCAACTGGTCCGGGGCACGTACCAGGTCAACGTGCAGCCCTTCCACCGGCAGGCTGACCGCCAGACCGAGGTTGTCTTCCAGGCCACTGAAGTAGGTCGCCACCAGCTTTTTAAGCGGGGAATACTGAAGAATGTGATAAGCGCGCTCGAACGCGCTTTTCCAGGCTTGCGGCAAGTCCAGCGACAGGATCGGTTCGTCAATCTGCACCCACTCCACACCTTGCTCAGCCAGACGCGACAGGATCTGGGCGTACACCGGCAGCAGGTTTTCCAGCAGCTCAAGTTTGTCGAACGCGTTACCTTTGGCCTTGCCCAGCCACAGGTAAGTCAGCGGGCCGATGATCACCGGTTTGACCCTATGGCCTAGCGCCAACGCTTCATCGACCTCTTCAAACAGCGCGCTCCAGCTCAACTCAAAACGCTGATCGAGACTGAACTCCGGGACCAGGTAGTGATAGTTAGTGTCGAACCACTTGGTCAGCTCCTGAGCGTACTGGCCTTGGCTGTGTTCTGCACCGCAGCAACTGTGGCTGGCGCCACGGGCCATGCCGAACAGGGTGTCCAGCGTCGGACGGCCGTTGTTGTCCCGCGTATTGGCAAAGCGCTCCGGGATAGCACCGAAGGTCAATGAATGGGTCAGCACCTGGTCGTACCACGCGAAGTCACCTACGGGCACCAAGTCGATGCCAGCGTCTTTTTGCAGTTGCCAGTGTTTGGCGCGCAATTCACGGCCCACGGCTTGCAGCGCGGCTTGATCGATGTCGCCTTTCCAATAGGCTTCAAGGGCTTTTTTAAGTTCGCGATCCGCGCCGATGCGTGGGAAACCAAGATTGTGGGCCAGGGCCATGACGGCATTCCTCCATGTCAGTAATGGCCCAATTATCGACAGACGGCACAACATGAGACAAACTCAACGTTTTCGTGTTGATCATCAAAATTACTCATGGAGCACCCGTGCTGGAAATTCGTCACCTCAAAACCCTGCACGCCTTGCGCGAATCCGACAGCCTGGTGGAAGCGGCAGAACGCCTGCACCTGACCCAGTCAGCCTTGTCTCATCAATTCAAAGAGCTGGAAGAGCGCATGGGCATGCCGTTGTTCGTGCGCAAGACCAAACCCGTGCGCTTCACCAGTGCCGGTTTGCGCCTGTTGCAACTGGCCGACGCCATGTTGCCGCTGATGCGCAGCGCCGAACGTGATATCGCACGCCTGGTGGGTGGCACGGCCGGGCGTCTGCACATGGCCATCGAATGCCACAGTTGCTTTCAGTGGCTGATGCCCACCATTGACCAGTTCCGCGATGCATGGCCCGAGGTGGAACTCGATTTGGCGTCGGGATTTGCCTTCGCGCCACTCCCGGCACTGGCCCGTGGCGATCTGGACCTGGTGGTGACCTCCGACCCGCAAGAGATTGCGGGCCTGACGTATGTGCCGCTGTTCACCTACGAAGCCATGTTGGCGGTGGCCAATCAGCACCCATTGGCCAGCAAAGCGTTCATCGTGCCCGACGACCTGAAAAGCGAAACGTTGATTACGTACCCGGTCGAGCGGGATCGTCTCGATATTTTCACGCGTTTTCTGGAGCCCGCAGACGTGGAGCCGGCGCAAGTGCGCACCTCGGAGCTGACCGTCATGATGATGCAACTGGTGGCCAGCGGGCGCGGGGTCTGCGGCATGCCGCACTGGGCGTTGCACGAATACAGCTCGCGGGGCTATGTGAAGGCCAAGCGTTTGGGTGAAAAAGGATTGTTCGCCACGCTGTACGCGGCCATCCGGGCAGACATGCTGGATGCGCCCTATATGCGCGACTTCCTGCTGACCGCCAAGGACACCTCGTTCTCGACGCTTGATGGCGTCAGCGCGGTGCGTTGAACCCTCTGCGCACCTGTAAACGCCAGGCGCAGCTACCCAACTGCGCCTGCCGGATCATCCGCTTGATTCACGCGCCGGCGCATGTGCACACGGTCGTAATAATTCTCGCCCACCCTGATAGCGCAGTCTTCCAGGCCCGATTGTTGAAACCCGCAGCGGGTGTACAACGCCAATGCCGGGAGGCTGTTCGCACTCACGGTCAGCTCAATCACGTTGATGTCGGGCTCTTCTTCGGCCAATGACAGCACGGCGTGCACCAGTTGCTCGCCCAGGCCCTGCCCGCGGCAGCGCTCACACACGTACAAGCCAAATAAGGTGGCCTTGTGTTGCATGTCTTCCCAGGGTTCAAACGCCAGGCCGACAATCCCAACTAACTGCCCTTCCACAAACGCGCCATACAGCGTGCTCAGTTCGTCGTCCAGTTGTGATTCCCACCAACTCAGGGGCAATTTCTCACGATGGGCAATGCGGGAGACAAAGGCCTCCGGGTGCTGTGCGTACGCCTCAAGCATTAATTGGCGATACGCCCTGGCGTGTGAAGGATCAAGCAGTTCTATAGCCATTACAGGTCCACGTCATACGGTTTTACGTTGCTCCAGCATCAGTCTCACGGCCAGCGCAGCCAGCACGCCGCCCATCACATAACGCTGCACGGACAACCACAGCGGGTTACGCACGAACCAGACGGCGATGGCGGAAGCGAACAGTGCAATCAAGAAATTCACGGTGAAACTGACACTGATTTGCGTCAGGCCCAACAGGATACTTTGGATAAACAGCGAACCGTGCGCCGGGCTGATGAACTGCGGAAAAATCGACAGGTAGAACATCGCCACCTTGGGGTTCAGCACGCTGGTCAAAAAACCCATCATCACCAACCTGGACGGGGTGTCCGGCGCCAGCGCCCGGGCTTCGAACGGCGAGCGCGCGCCGGGCCGCACCGCCTGCCAGGCCATCCATAACAGATACAGCGCGCCTGCCCACTTCAAGGCTTCATAGGCCAGTGGAACGGCGAGAAACACAGCTGTAAGCCCTACAGCCGCCGCCAGCATGTGCACGAAAAAGCCTGCAACCACACCAAGCAGCGAGGTGACGCCGGCTTTGCGGCCCTGACAGATTGAACGTGAGATCAGGTAAATCATGTTCGGCCCGGGGGTCAGCACCATCACCAGGCACGCGGCGGCAAACATCAGCACATCATGGACAGGCATCAGGGACAGTCCTTGTCAGCAGTGAGTCGGGATCAAGCAGGAATAATCTGGCGGTAAAACGGCAAAATCACGTCACGGGTCAAGGGCGCCAGCGTCAGACCGCCGTCCCCCTGCGGATCAATCCACTGCACTTCCTCGATCTCGGCGGCAGGCGACACCCGTGCGTCGATGTGCAGCAAAAACAGTTCGGCCTGCACCTCAAAGCCGGGTTCGTTCACAGCCGGTGCACAAAAGTGCCCTAGATAAGTGGCACGCGTCGGGTCGATCACGAGCGCCAGTTCTTCTTGCAGTTCCCGGACAAGTGCCTCAATGGGTTGCTCATGGGCATCAATCTTGCCACCCGGTTGCATGAACGCTTGCGTGCCGCGTTTGCGCACCAGCAGTGTCTGGCCGTCAGGCCCAATCAGTACGGCCGCGGCAATGCGAAGGGTGTTGGGGGGAACAACGCGGGAAATATCTGAAACACTCACGGGCATCTGCCAACAAACCGGAAAGGGCGCGAAGGATCACATGCCAGCAGGCTGACGAAAAGACACAGATAGCGTGGTGTCAGCATCCGTCTGTATGGTGACTCGCTGAAAAGGCCACCATTGGCGTTGGCGGGACTCAACCCGCGACTTTCGTCGGGATGCTGCGTGCTGCGAAATCTCGTTCAATGGCTAGTCTGCTTTCTGTGCGGCGTTTACTTGATGCAAAGCAAGCGCCTCCCCCGGGAAACCTCCAGGCTAAAGAGAGGGTCCTAACCACACCGTGAGTCTCCCGCTCGTGTTCTGCGCGAGCCCTTCAGGCGCAATGGCCTGACTGAACAAATAAGCCTGAAACAGGAAACCGTATGAGCCTGTCACTGTTGAGCCGTTATGCGTTTTTTGCCTTTTGCGTGATTTTCACCCTCGCCAGCCTGCCGTTTATGCACCACGAGTGGTTGTGGCCGTTCACCGCGGTCACCCTGGTGTTGAGCCTGATCGGTATTTTCGATCTGCTGCAAACACCCCACGCCGTGCGTCGTAATTACCCGATTCTGGGCAATATCCGCTACATGGTGGAAACCATCCGCCCGGAGATTCGCCAGTATTTGCTGGAGTCCGACAGCGACGCGCTGCCCTTCTCCCGCGCCCAACGCTCGCTGGTCTACTCCCGCGCCAAGAATGAAAGCGCCGACAAACCGTTCGGCACACTGATTGACGTGTACCAGTCAGGCTTCGAATTCATCGGTCATTCCATGCGTCCCGCGCCGCTGAGCGACCCGGCCAGTTTTCGGGTGATGGTCGGCGGCCCGCAGTGCACCCAGCCTTACTCAGCATCGGTGTTCAACATTTCGGCCATGAGTTTTGGCTCCCTTAGCGCTAACGCGATCCGCGCGCTGAACCAGGGCGCAAAACTGGGCAACTTCGCCCATGACACCGGCGAAGGCAGCATCAGCCCCTACCACCGGGAAAATGGCGGCGACCTGACCTGGGAACTGGGCAGCGGCTATTTCGGTTGCCGCACCGCCGATGGCCGCTTCGACCCGGAACGTTTCGCCGTCCAGGCGCAAAACCCGCAAGTGCGCATGATTGAAATCAAGATGAGCCAGGGCGCCAAACCCGGCCATGGCGGGATTCTGCCCAAAGACAAAGTCACCCAGGAAATCGCGGAAACACGCGGCATCATGATGGGCGAAGACTGCATTTCACCGTCGCGCCACAGCGCATTTTCAACCCCCCTTGAGCTGATGCACTGGATTGCACAACTGCGCGCGTTGTCCGGTGGCAAACCGGTGGGCTTTAAATTCTGCCTGGGCCATCCATGGGAGTTCATGGGCATCGCCAAGGCCATGCTCGAAACCGGCATCCTGCCAGACTTTATCGTGATCGACGGTAAAGAAGGCGGGACGGGCGCAGCCCCGGTGGAGTTCACCGACCACATGGGCGCGCCGATGCGTGAAGGGCTGCTGTTCGTGCACAACACACTGGTGGGGTTGAACCTGCGCAACAAGATCAAACTGGGCGCCAGCGGCAAAATCGTCAGCGCCTTCGACATCGCCAGCGTACTGGCCATCGGCGCTGACTGGGCCAACTCCGCACGAGGGTTTATGTTCGCCATCGGCTGCATTCAGTCCCAGTCGTGCCACACCAACAGATGCCCTACCGGGGTTGCTACCCAAGACCCTTTGCGTCAGCGCGCACTGGTGGTGCCCGATAAGGCGCAACGGGTGTTCCACTTCCACCGCAACACACTCAAAGGCCTGGCGGAGATGCTGGCAGCTGCCGGCCTAGAGCATCCCTCCCAGCTCCAGGCCAAGCACTTGGTTCGCCGGGTATCGGCAACCGAGGTGAAACTGTTCTCCCAATTACATGTGTTCCTCAAACCCGGTGAACTGCTGACCGGCGAAGTCAACGGCGAGTTTTATTCGCGCATGTGGCAAATGGCGCGAGCCGACAGTTTTGAACCCAACGTGATCGCGGCGGCCTAAACTGACTCGCATTGCGCCGGGAGAAATAAAGACATTCTCCCGGCGCATTTAACCCCTTTAACTTTTTTTATAAAACCGGGTATTAAATAACTATACCTTCAGCGCAAAAATAGCGTCGAAGCGTAACTTGCCCCATCAACTATTTAACCTTTTTAGCCCCCCGCAAACTTTCTAAACTTGACGTCTCCCCCCCGACTGGACGTTAACGCATGCCCTCTTACTTGCCTTCACCCGCCTCCGAACTTGCTCCCGACTTACCGATTCTCGGCATCCATCACGACCTCATTAAAGAGGCCGTGCATGAGCCAATACGCCAAGCGCCGCATCAAATTATTTCCCGCCTGCCTCATCATCAACTGGAACTTCCACTCTGGTTTACCGACGCCACCGATGCTCAGCGTGATGCCCTCAAAGAAATTCACGCCCTTAATAATCTGTCGCTGGCAGCGGTCAATAATTACTTGAACGACATCCGCTCGGTTAACGAATTCGCCGCACCGTTATTAAGCGCCGCCTTGCACGCCCGGTTCGGTATTGCGTGCGATGTCGAACACAACATCATCACCCAAACCAGCCTTAACTTTTTCACCCAGGAAGTTGAAAGCACCGCGACGCAAACCTTACTGCAAGCGGCTTTGCATAATTTTGATGACAGTCAGGCCCAGCCCGCCGGCATGCCCAGAGGCTCTCACCTGTGGAGTCATCAATCCGGGGGCTATGATCAACCGGCGCCCAGGTTGATTGAGATCGAACCCGTGGATTTTGCCCGCCTGTGTCGGGACCTGGATATCGGAGGGCAATACCAAACGCATTTAAACGGAATTTTCATCCCCGTCGATACGGCGGCAAAGCATCAACTGCTGTACACCTTTGAACGTCACGAACGCCACACGTTGATGCTGCAATCGCAAATTGCATTGATGAAAGGCGATATCAGCGCCAGCACGCACACGCTGTTGTTAGCGTATTGCCGGGGCGAAGAAAACCTTTTATTTAACGGATTTCCGCTGACGTGCAACGCCTTGCACATGGACGATATTCTTTTTCCGTCAATGATTTTGTCCCACGGCTCTGCGCTTGAACGTGACCGGCGGTGCATTCTTTATATTCCAGGGGACCCGGTCAGTTGTATTAAAGAGTACGACTCCATCCGTCTGGCATCTTCAGACTGGATGCGCAAGATGCAAGATCCCACCTATCGCCAATTCTTTATTCACCTCGTCCCTCAACGCCAAAAATTACAACTGACTAAACGGTTGAACGCACGCTTTGTCGATAAGAACAATGACCCGCTGGAAATGACGCCTAACCCGATACAGGACAATCTGTTTCGCTACCTGTTTGAACAAAAGAAATTCCAGATCATCAATGACGCACGTTTTCTGGCTGTGCCCACCGCGGAAATTAACCGCCTCTCGCTCCTCAAGCGCATCGAGCATTACTTCGACGTCAGCCTGAATGTATTGAACGTGGCTGCCCTGTTTTTTCCCGGGCTTGGGGAAATCATGACCGTCGTGTTTGCCGCGCAAATCATGACGGACATCTATCACGGCATTGAGGCTTGGGAACAGGGCGATCAGGCGCTGGCCTGGTCCTATACCCGCAGTGTGCTGATCAATGTGGCATTCATCGCCGCTGCCGGAAAGCTGGCCAAAGAATTCACGGCCCCCCCGGCCATTGAGAAATCGCCGCTTGTGGAAGAGCTGGAGATCCTTGAACGGCCAGAGGGCAAGAGGCAGTTGTGGAAGCCGGACCTCGCCCCCTTTGAACACGATGTGCCCCCGGAGGCCGCTGACAAAGCGGATGAACGCGGGCTTTATAGGCATCAGGGCAAACAGTACCTGCAACTCGAAGGCAAGCACTACCGAGTGCATCACGAAGCCCATCATGCCTACCGCGTGCTACACCCCACCCGTCCCAATGCCTACGCCCCGCTGATCACATCAAACGGTCAAGGGGCATGGACCCACGAATTTGAGGAAATCGAGGCTTGGGAGACGTCGACTTTTGTTCGTCGCCTGGACGCCTCACTTCAAGATTTGAGTGATGGACAGGCACTGAATTTTTTAAACGCTTCCGGCACCGATGAGTCAGTCCTGCGGCAGGCGTTCGTCGATCAGCAACCTCCCCCGGCTCTGCTAGGTGACTGTGTGCAACGATACAACGCACGCGCAAAGCTCAAAGCGTTCGTGACAAAAATGCGTGCCGGCGATGTGACAGCCGATCCTTTGATGCAAATCCAGGTGCTGGCGCATGCTGACCTGTGGCCATCAACCAAGATCCTGCGCTGCGTCGACAGTGCGGGGAAAACCCTTATCGAGTACGGGCCGGTCAAGGCAGGCCATGTATCGGTTGTTCAAGTGCTCGACAGCCAGGTGCGCCGCGGGGAGTTGTTCAAGACGGTGCTGATGTCCCTGGACACCGCGCAAATACGTCAGTGGATTGGAACCGATCCTCTTACCGGTACGTTTGTCTCGGACATCGACGAGCAGGTCAGGCTGTTGAGTGCCAAGGTGGCCGATCACGCCGAGGTGCTGCAAGAAGATCTGCTGCGCGCGCAATACGACCAATCTCAGGCGAGCGATGATCCCCTGATAAAAACCCTGACTCATGCATCGCCCGGTCTACCGGTATCGGCCGCCAGCGAAATGATCGGTGCTGCCACGACCTCTGAAATCGAGCAACTGACGCAAGGGCGTATCCCCTTACGGTTAAAAGAAGAATCGACGATTTTTGAACAGGAAAATCGCTTGATGCGCGCGTACGAAGGGTACTACTTCGATGATGCCCTCTCGCTGGACTCACAGAAACTGATCCTGCACAGCCTGGCGGACATGCCGGGCTGGCCGCAAGACGTCAGGCTGGAGGTGCATGACAGCGTGCTGTCCGGCCCCCTGATCGATGAAATTGGCGCCCCCGATGCCACGGTTCGCAAAGTACTGGTCAAACAAGGCAACCGTTACGAGACCTACAACGGCCAGGATCAAATGCTGCATCCGCTGGATGATGTCTACGCATCCGTTCTGCACGCCTTGCCGGACGCGCAAAGAGCCGCACTGGGTTTTCCAGCAACCAATCAGGGCCAAATGCTCAAACAAGCCCTCAAACAACGCCCGCCCCTGTCACGCGCCACACTCAGACGCCTCTTGGGGATGCCCCCGGAACAGCCGCACGCGCACTCCCCGCTTCGCCTGGCAAAGGGGCGCGCCGGGTATCCGCGCCGTGACACAGAGGGCCTGCGTTGTGCGCGCGCCCCGTTTGCCTGTATCTCCACCCATCCTCGAAGGATCAGGCACCTGAAGTCCAAGTTGTACCCGGCGCACAGCACGGAAGAGGTTCAAGGCTTTATCGGTGTTGATAGCTTGTTCAGCCGCGAAGGGTTGAGCCGACTTGAAGCCCTGAACAAGGAGTTCAAGGGGCTGAAAATGAGCCTTGAAGAATGGCAAAGGGAACCCTTGGAGTTTGTGCAGTTCAGCGAACACCACATCCGTCCGGTGCATCTGCGGGACAAAAATATTTTTGCGCAACGTTTAATCAAATGCTGGCAGCGAATCCCCGAGCCAGATGTCCCGATTCCGGGGTCCCGTCTCAATATCAGCAGTGTTCAGCTCGGCAGACTGCCAACCCTTGATGCCGATTTCAGCCATGTCACCTCGCTGGAAGCGAACCACCTGTTTTTGGGCTCGCACTTTGAGACGTTTTTGAAGCGGTTTCCCAAATTGCGAACACTTTCCATGGAATCGGCCAACCTGCGAGAACTGCCCTCGACAGTGTTTAACTTGCAGGAACTGACTGAACTCAAATTGCATATGAACAAGCTGACACTCACCCAAGCGAGCGCCAGCAAACTGGCCAGTCTCAAAAACCTCAGGGTGCTGGACCTCAGCCACAACAAACTCAACCTCGCGCCTGACTTCAGCCAGATGACCGAGCTGCGCAGCCTGAACTTGAGTCAAAATCGACTGACCCAGTGGCCTGCCGGTGTAGGCAACCTGCCGCACTTGACCCATCTCGACCTGCGCGCCAACCGGCTCGTTACCGTACCTGATGCGTACTTCCAACTGCCGGCAAGCAGGCTGAGTTCCACCTCTTTGCATGACAATCCACTGGAATTGCGAACCCTGGAGGCCGTCAATGAGCTCAGAACACGGCTCGGGCTTGCTTTGGAGTCACGTACCCATGTGCCTGACGCACCGCCCCCTGGCGGTCTATGGTTGAGCCAGGAGTTGCCCGCCGCCGAACTCAGCTTGAAACGTGACCTGTGGGAAGCCTTGAGTGCAGAGCCACACGCCGAAAACTTCTTCAAAGTCATTCGAGACCTGGTCGCCAGTGCGGACTTCGAACATGACCGGGCACTGTTGACCGATCGCGTGTGGCGCGTCCTCGAAACCGCAGCAGAAGACAGTGAGTACCGCGCAACGGTGTTTGCACATGCGATCGAAAACGAAACCTGTGTCGACCGTGTTGCAACTATTTTCAGCCGTTTTGGCTACCGAGTGCTGCTGCGCGAAGCATTGCTGGCTGAAGGGGCTGAAAGGGAACTTAAATTACTCAAATTGATGAAAAGTGAAGTTCGCCTGATTGAACTCAATGACATCGCTGAAACCCAGATTGCCTTGCAACAAGAGGCCTATGACACCGCGTTGCGCGAAGGCGTAATGCCCATGTCGGACGTTAGCCGGCTCAAACCCGATCCCCTGCAGGTGAAACTGATTTATCAAGTGGACTTGGCAAAACGGCTTGAGTTGCTATGGCAGCCTGCCCACATGAAATTCAGGATCAGCGCAAAAATCACGCCGGTTCAAATCGAGGAGGCGTATCACATCATCCTCAATAAAGAAGCCACCCCAGGCTTCATGGCCAAACAGCTTCTGGCGCAGGAGCCGTGGCGAAACCATATCGAATCGGCCTACAAGGGCAACATCAAGACCACCAATGCATTGTTCGATCAGCGCTATCTGGACCTTGAAACCCTGCGTGAAACTCATACGCTGTGGGTCGCCGCCGTGGAAGCCGGGGATCAAGCCGAGGTGTCGAGCCTGGAAAGCGAGCTCAACGCGCTGTCACAAACGCTGGTAATCGATGAAAGCAAGGTATTCACGCAAACCACGGCGTTTGAAGATCTTTACAGCAGGGAACTCACCGCGCTGGCCAACAACAAAGCCAAAACCCTGGAAGTCATCACCCAAGGCATCCTGGATAAAAAACCGCTGGAGACGATCCTCGAAGAATGACCGGATGCCAAGCCCTGTGTGCCGCCCATACGCGTAATGATTGGCCACAATACGTCCTGTCAAAGCTTTGCATTTACCGTGGTTTCCCTTCACCCTGCGCGCCGCCGTTGTGCGGCGCGCAACCTCTGCCGTATAGGCAGGTCTTTTTATAACCTTTGTCTGAGAACTGCCGTGATGACGACCGGACGCGACCACCGCATCGATTTCTTCCGCGGGCTGGCGCTGATTTTTATTTTCTGGGATCACATTCCGCACAATCCGCTGGCCGAATTAACCGTGCGCAACTTCGGCTTCAGCGATGCCGCGGAAATTTTTGTCTTTCTGGCGGGGTACGCCGCCGTACTGGCTTACGGCAAGATTGCGCAACGTGATGGCTTTGTTCGGGCCGGGATCAAAATCCTGCGCCGCGCCTGGGTGCTGTACGTGGTTCACATTTTTTTGCTGGCGGTGCTGATGGGCATTGTGTTCTTCGCCAACAGCCACGTCGAAACCCGCGATCTGGTGCAAGAAATGGGCTTGCAGTACTTCTTGAGCAACCCGCAACAGGCGCTCACCGATGAACTGTTATTGCGCTTCAAACCCAACCTGATGGACCCGTTGCCCCTTTACATTCTGCTGTTACTGGGTTTACCGCTGGTGTTGCCACTGCTACTGCGCAGGTGCGCCCTGGTAGTGGGTATTTCGTTTCTGGTGTACCTCACGGCCCCTTACTGGAACTTGGCGGCACAAGAAGGCGGCGTGTGGTTTTTCAACCCGCTGGCCTGGCAGTTTCTGTTTGTACTGGGGGGCGCGGCGTCCCTGTGGGCGCAACGCGACAAGGTGCCTGATAGTCGTCCCCTGACACGTCAACCGCTGTTCATGGGCGCTGCGCTGTACCTGTTGTTGACCGGGCTGCTGGCGTTGTCCTGGAAATGGCCTCAGCTACACGATGCCATCATCCCGCTGTGGCTGGGCGAGTACCTCTATCCGATCAGCAAGACCAACCTGTCCCCGGTGCGTTTAGTGCACTTTCTGGCACTGGCGTATGTGGCGGCAAAACTGGTCCCCCACAGCCATTGGCTCAACCTCTGGGTGGCACGCCAAACCTGTCGAATGGGGCGCTATTCGCTGGAAGTGTTTTGTCTGGGGGTAGTGCTGGCGCCGCTGGCTGACATGCTCAATGCACTGGGCGGTGACACGCTGGCGATCAAACTGATCAGCGCCGTGATGGGCGTGGGGGTGATGGTGCTACTGGCAGCGTGGCTGGACTGGAACAAGCGGTTGAATGCCCCTGCAACATGACAGTGCCGCAGCGAGGTCACTCGCTGCGGCACGTTGTACTACGGGGTTAGCGATCAGCTTTTTTTAAGCTGCGCACCCTGGTTCGACTCGCTCACTTGAGTCGGCTGCAACTTGAACACGTAAAACAGCACGGTCAGCAGGATCAAGAAAGCAGGGCCAACAAACAGCGCCACGCGGGTTTCTTCGAAGTACGCCATCAGCCCGACCACCAACAACAAGAACGCCAGTGCAGCGTAGGAGCTGTACGGGTACAGCCACATGCGGTATTTCAGGCCAGCGGCTTCTTCCGGGCTCAGGTTTTTGCGAAAGCGCAATTGTGCCAGCAGGATCATCAACCAGGTCCAGATCGCACCGAAGGTGGCAATGGCGGTTACCCACACAAAGACTTTTTCCGGGGCCAGGTAGTTAAGGACCACGCCCAGCAGCAACATCGCAATCGACAGAAGCAACGCCTGACGCGGCACGCCGTTTTTGGAGGTTGTACCGAAGTTGGCCGGTGCCTGACCATTTTGCGCCAGGCTGTAGAGCATGCGACCGGTGCTGAAAATGCCACCGTTGCAAGACGACAACGCCGCCGTGATGACCACGAAGTTGATGATCCCCGCGGCAGTTTTGATGCCCAGACGCTCAAAGGTCATCACAAACGGGCTGCCCTGAGTGCCGATTTCGTTCCACGGGTAGATCGACAGGATCACGAACAACGCGCCGACGTAGAACAGCAAAATACGCCAGAACACCGAACCAATCGCGCTCGGGATGGTTTTTTGCGGGTTCTTGGCTTCACCGGCGGTCAGGCCGATCATCTCAACGCCCAGGTACGCAAACATCACCATCTGCAGGGACATCAGCACGCCCTGCACACCATTGGGCATGAAGCCGCCGTGGGTCCACAGGTTAGAAATACCCAGCGCGACGCCATCGTTGCCAAAACCGAAGGCGATGATCCCGATGCCGCCAAGCACCATCGCAATGATGGTCACAATCTTGATCAGGGCAAACCAGAACTCGAACTCACCAAACGCCTTGACCGCGATCAGGTTGATCGAGCCCATGCTGATCAGCGCGGCAAGCGCCCAGATCCAACGCGGGACATCCGGGAACCAGATCCCCATGTACACCGCCACTGCAGTGATTTCCGCGACGCAGGTCACCAGCCACAGGAACCAGTAGTTCCAGCCGGTCAAAAAGCCCGCCAGCGGGCCCAGATAATCTTGTGCGTAGCGGCTGAACGAACCGGCTACCGGGTTGTGCACGGCCATTTCGCCGAGCGCACGCATGATCACCAGAATGGCCAAGCCACCGATGATGTAGGACAGCATGATGGCAGGCCCTGCCATTTCAATTGCCTTGGCCGAGCCCAGGAACAGGCCTACGCCGATACAGGCGCCAAGCGCCATCAAGCGAATATGACGTTCGCCCAGTTCACGCTTGAGCGGACCGCCCTGAGCGGTGTCGCTGTGGGGCTGGTGGTTGCCGACTGGCATAAAAGTACAACCTCATATTGTTATTGGATGTGGCATCAATCGGGCGCTCTACCAAGCCGGGCGTGTGACCCGGCTCCCCTCTTGATCGGCCCGGACCTCGTGGGTCGACAGGTCAAAAGGGAAATGCCCTACTGAGATCGGCGGCGAGTATTGCACAGCGTTGGTGCACAGTCATGCCCCTACCTAGGACGTATTTACCTGACTTGAAGGCTCTATCCCTATGCTTTCAGGCAAATTATCTGACAGAAGGAAGTGCGGCGCGTGTCGGAAAACCAGAGTAAAGAACGGCGCACAAAGTGCTCGCCTCTTTGGGGGCAGCGTCTACGCTTGATTCAAGCGCAGCCAAAATGCGTAGGTGGATCGGTCGACTATGGGCGCACTGTGGCATTCAAACTCCAGCAAACTCGCAGTGCCTGAAACGGCAGTGGAAGACGTCCCGTCCCCGCCGCCCAGGTCGCGCGGGCGGCGTTATGGCTGGATGTTGTTTGGCCTGCTGCTGTTGATCGCGCTGGGGGTGCTGGGAGTTGCCGTGGAGAAGGAAGTCCGTACTTCAAGGCTACAAGCGCAGGAATTCAGTCGCTTTGCCGCAGCCCTGAACTACTCGATACACGCAGGCGCCAGCGATTCCATGCTGTATCCCGGCGCAGGACCGTTCGACAAGCGTTTGGGCTACAGCTCGCTGGGCGACTTTTTGCCGCGCCTGTTAAAACGCGACTACGTAATTGCAGAGCAAACTCGTTTCTCGCCAGCGCTATTGAGCTACAGCAAAAAAGGGTTTTTCGTCCCCTACTCAGAAAAGATTCAGGCCGGACTGTCTATCACGGACTGCTCGGGGGCGCCGCTGTACCACTACAACTACCCGCAGCAGCTTTATTCCAACTTCGCCAGCATCCCGCCCGTGGTGGTGCAGAGTTTGCTGTTCATTGAAAACCGCGACTTGCTCGACCCCGCAAAGCCGCTGGCCAACCCGGCGGTGGACTGGCCGCGCTTTGCCATGGCTGCGTGGTCACAAGTGGCAAAAATACTTCATTTACCCGGTCAGTCGGCAGGGGGCAGCACGTTGGCCACCCAGCTTGAGAAATACCGGCATTCCCCCGATGGCCTCACTGTATCTGGCAGTGAAAAACTGCGGCAGATGATTTCTGCCAGCGTGCGCGCGTACCAAGACGGCCCCGATACCCTGCAGGCACGCGAGACAATTGTGCGCGACTACCTCAACAGTGTGCCCTTGTCGGCTGTACCGGGGCATGGCGAGGTTCACGGCATGGCCGAAGGCTTGCGCGTCTGGTACGGCGCGGACTTCAATCAGGTCAATCAGCACCTGGCAAGCACCGCCAGCGATCCGCAAAGCCTTGCGCAGCGCGGGTTGGCGTTACGCGAAGTGCTGTCACTGATGATTGCCCAGCGCCGCCCTTCGCATTACCTGGCCAAAGGCCGCGACGAGTTGGCGGTGCTGACGGACAGCCATATCCGCCTGCTGGCCCAAAACAAGGTGATCGATCCCGCGCTGACGACCGCCGCGCTGGCCAGCCGTGTGACATACCGTGACTGGAACGCCGCGCCGACGATCCAGCCGATCGAAACCAACAAAGGCATCAGCGTGGCCCGCGGTCGTTTGTCGGCCCTGCTCCAACGCCCTTTGTACGACCTTGACCGCCTCGACTTGTCTGCCACCAGCACCTTGCAATACGACTTGCAGCGCCAGGTCAGTGAATACCTGCGCAAATTGGCCGATCCCGCCTTTGCCGGCCAATTGGGGCTGCTGGGCGAGCGCTTGCTCACCCCCAGCAGCACGGCGCAGGTGCGTTACAGCTTCACCTTGTTTGAACTCACGCCCGATGGCGCCCGTGCCCGGGTACAAACCGACAACACAGATCAACCATTCGACATCAATGAAGGCAGCAAACTGGAGCTGGGCTCGACCGCCAAACTGCGGGTGCTGACCACTTACCTGCAAATCATTGCCGAATTGCATGCGCGTTACGGCGGCCAGTCCAGCGCCAATCTGAAAAAAGTTCAGGTCGAAGATCAAGACCGCTTGAGTCGCTGGGCGCTGGATTATCTGATCCGCGACCCTGACGCGAGCCTTGCCAGCATGCTCGATGCAGCGCTCAACCGTACCTATTCGGCAAACCCGGGCGAGCGGTTTTTCACTGGCGGCGGCATGCATCACTTCAACAACTTTCGCAATCAGGACAACGGCCGCAACCCGACCCTGCGCGACGCCATTCGCGAGTCCATCAACCTGCCGTTTGTACGGTTGATGCGCGATGTGGTGCGTTACACGACGTATCAGGCGCCGAGCAACAGCGCAGAACTGCTCAAGGACGACCTAAACCCCCGTCGGCAGGAATACCTGGCACGCTTCGCTGACCGTGAAGGCACCACCTACATGCTCAAGTTCTGGAAAAAATACAAAGGCAAGGACACCCAGGCGCGCCTCGATACCTTTCTGGACAGCATGCACCCGACGCCGATTCGCATGGCGGCGGTGCACCGTTATCTGTTTCCTCATGCCGATCAGGCGACCTTCAACAGTTTCGTCCGTTCGCATTTACGCACTGACAAGGTGCCTGACGAGCGTCTGACCACGCTGTATCAAAGCTACGGTCCCGGCGCTTATGACCTGCCGGATCAAGGCTACATCGCCAAGGTGCACCCGCTGGACCTGTGGCTGATGGGCTATTTGCTGAACAACCCGCAAGCCACGTTTCAACAGGCCGTAGCCGCCAGCCAGTTCGAGCGTCAGGAGGTTTACAGCTGGCTGTTCAAAAGCCGACACAAGAGCGCGCGGGACAGCCGGATCCGCACGATGCTGGAGATCGAAGCGTTCCTTGATATCCATCAACGCTGGCAGAAAGTGGGTTACCCGTTTGATCACTTGGTGCCTTCGCTGGCGACCGCGCTGGGCAGCTCAGGGGATCGCCCGGCAGCGCTCTCCGAGCTGATGGGGATTATCTTGAACGATGGCGTGCGTTTGCCGGTGTTGCGCATCGATACGTTGCATTTCGCCGCTGGCACACCCTATGAAACCCGCTTGGTCAATGACCCGGACAAGGGCGAACGGGTAATGCCCAGTGAAGTGGCCACCGCGCTGCGCGAGGCCCTTTCGCAGGTGGTGGACGCCGGTACGGCACGCCGTGTGTCGGGCAGCTTTAAACAACCCGACGGCAGTGTGCTGGCCATGGGCGGCAAAACCGGCACTGGCGATAACCGCATTGAAAGCATGGGGGCTGGCGGGCGGCTTATCAGTTCCAAGTCGATCAACCGCACAGCGACGTTTGTGTTCTACATCGGCGAACAACACTTTGGCACCCTGACCGCATTTGTGCCGGGCCGCTCGGCCGAAGCCTTCAAATTCACTTCCGCGTTGCCAGTGCAAGTGCTCAAAGGCATGGCGCCCATCCTCACTCCCTACCTACAACCCGCCACCCACACGTTATGTAATTCGCCCACCGCGCAACTGTAGCCCCTGCCAAGCACCCGTGAGTGAAAAAAGCCCTCCGTGCATTTGAGAACCATTACCGTTCATCACTTCATCTTGAACAGTCTTAAGATATATCTTAGGTTGTATCTAATTTATACAAAGAGCGAAGAGAAAATGAGAGAACACCATCACCCCCGAGAGCATGGCGTGCACGCGGATGGTTTCGAGAAGCGCCCCGGCCGTGAACGCGGTGGCCGGGGGCCTCGCGTATTTGCACCGGGCGACCTGAAACTGCTGTTGCTGGCCCTGATCGCCGAACAGCCTTGCCACGGGTATGACCTGATCCGCCAGATTGAAACCCTGTTCGATGGCGCGTACAGCCCAAGCCCCGGCGTGATTTATCCGACCCTTACGTTCCTTGAAGAAAGCGAGATGATTGAGGGCGATACCGAAGGCGGCAAAAAACGGTATTGCATCACCGACGCGGGTCGCCAGTCGTTGACCGAACAGGCGATTGCCCTGGAAGGCGTGCGGATGCGCATTGAAGTGAGTAAACGCTCGTTGCGTGGCCATGACCGGCCGCAAGAAATCCACGAGGCCGTTCACAACCTGCGCCATGCCCTGCAAATGCACCACGGTCGTTGGAATCCGGAAGAAATCCTGCGTGTGCGCGACCTGCTCAATAGCACCGCCAAAGCCATTGTCGATGGCACCGTAACTGCACGGCCTGCGCAGGAGAATGCTCAATGAATGCCGTAACCGCCCAGACCATTCACCGCGTCATGCATGAAATTAAACGCCGAAAACTGGACGTACTGCGTGTCGTCGAGCTGACCCCACGCATGCGCCGCATCACCCTAGGCGGGCCTGAGCTGGCCGGGTTTATCAGTTTGGGCAGCGATGACCACGTGAAGCTGTTCTTCCCGCAAAACGCCGAAGAACAAGCCGCACTGGAAAGCCTTGAACTGAGCGCAGGCCTGAAAAGCCAGGCCATGCCGCCGATGCGTGATTACACGCCGCGTCGCGTTGATCTGAAGGCACTCGAACTGGACATTGATTTCGTGCTGCACGGCGATGGCCCTGCGTCCACTTGGGCGGCGCAGGCCCAACCCGGTCACACCCTGCACATCGGTGGCCCGCGCGGTTCGATGGTGGTGCCGGACATGTTCGACAGTTACCTGCTGATCGGGGACGAAACGGCCCTTCCCGCCATCGCCCGCCGCTTGGAAGAGCTGCCGGCCAACCGCCGTGCCACTGTGGTGATCGACATCGAAAATGCCGCAGAAGAGCAACCGCTCAACAGCGCGGCGACCGTCGAAGTGATTTGGGTGCACCGCGATGAGCCCGGGGAAGAATTGCTCAGTACGGTCGCGCAATTGAAAATGCCTGAAGGCCAGTTGTATGCATGGGTGGCGACCGAAAGCGCACTGTCGCGCAAGGTACGCAAAGTGTTGCTCGATACCCATGGGCTGGAGGAGGCGTGGATAAAGGCCGCAGGCTACTGGCGGCTGGAGACCGGTGCCGAAGAATGAGTGACCTGGCCGATTGCTGGCTCAGCCAGAGGGCCATGATTACCCGCTGCTCAGCCCTTACTTCCAGCGATCCAGCCCCACCACAATGACCGCCACGGCGATAAAGCCTGCCAATATGCCGCTGGCATTCATGATCGTCAGCGCATAACCCAGCTTGTCGACATCGACAAACGGATACGGGTAGACCCCTAACAGATGCCCGCGTAACAGGATGTAGCCGAAATACACGATCGGGTACAGCACCCACAGACCGATGTGCCGGATACGCAGCGCGCCCTTGGGCACGCACCACCACCAATACAACGCGTACAACACCGGCATCACATCGTGCAGCAGTTCATTGGCCAGCCATTGCAGCCCCTCGGGTTGCCAGAGATTGCGCAACAACAGGCTATAGGCCCCGCCCACAACAATGATGCTCACGCATATCCCGCTGCTGACCTTGGGTTGCAGGAAGAACCGCCTGCCAGCTGATTCACGCCGCGTGGCTTCGCAGGTCAACACCACAGCAGCCAGGGTGTTGGTGAGGATGGTGAAAAAGCCGAAGTAATTGACCAACCCGCCCAACACGCTGGCGCCTGACGTCCAGCGCGCCAGCAGAATCAGATCGAGTTGAATCGCCAAGCCGCTCCAGCCGAGGATCGCCAGCCAGGTGCACAGCGTGCGGACCGTTGCTGCGCTCAATTTCACCGGGCGAGACGTCATGAGGGCGTCAAATATCGCGCTTGGTGCGGGCGTATTTCACATACAGCTTCTCGACCTTTTCCCGCGCCCAAGGGGTCTTGCGCAGGAAAGTCAGGCTCGACTTGATGCTCGGGTCACTCTTGAAGCAGCGAATATCAATGCGCTGCGCCAGCCCGTCCCACGTGTAGTGCGCCACCAGCGCGGTCAGGATCTGCTCCAGCGTCACGCCGTGCAGGGGATCGTTGTTGGGTTCAGTCATGCCGAGCCTTAAGTAAGCAAATGTAGGAAAGCCGCGCACCTTAGCCGAGCGCTGGCTCAGGGGGAAGTGCGCGTGCCTTGGCGCAGTTTAGCCCTGAGTGGGCATCCGGGATGAAAGTTCCCCATGGTTACAATTAAAGAGATGTTATATTGTAACTATTGATATCCCTAAAGAGCGTACGCCTCGCCCGATTTCCCTGCCCACTTTGCCAAGGAACTTGCAATGCCGTCCCCCGTTTTCCCACGACATTTCCGCCGTTTACCCCTTACCCCGTTAGCCGCCGCCCTCTTCATCACCTCTCCCGTCTACGCACTGGAACTGCAACCCCAAGTGATTACCGGCAACCCGCTGGGCAGCCGCCAACTGGCGTCACCCACCAGCGTGCTGGAAAGTGACGACCTGACCCTGCAACAGCAAGGCAGCCTGGGAGAAACCCTGAACAAGCAACCCGGCGTGTCGTCGTCCTACTTTGGGCCGGGCGCCAGCCGCCCGATCATTCGCGGCCTGGATGGCGACCGTATTCGCATTCTGCGCAATGGCGTGGGCGCGCTGGACGCTTCGTCGCTGTCCTACGACCACGCCGTGCCACTGGACCCGGTCAATGTCGAACGGATTGAAACAGTGCGCGGCCCCGCCGCCCTGCTATACGGCGGCAATGCCATGGGTGGCGTGGTCAACACCTTCGACAATCGCATCCCGACACAAGCCATAGAGGGCATTCAGGGTGCGGGGGAACTGCGCTATGGCGGCGCCGCCACGACCCGCAGCAGCGCCGGCAAACTCGAAGCCGGTAATGGCACTTTCGCCCTGCATCTGGACGCCAATGCGCGGGCGTTCAATGACTTGAGAATCCCCGGCGATGCTCGCAGCCGTCATGCACCGCAAAGCGAAAGCGGCGACGAAAAGAAAGGCCGTTTGGGCAATAGCAATGGCCGACAAGATGGCGGCGCAGTAGGCGGTTCCTACACCTGGAACGACGGATACGCGGGCCTGTCCTACAGCAACTACGACGCCAATTACGGTTCACCGGCTGAGCAGGACGTGCGCATTCGCATGAAACAGGACCACTACGCCTTCGCGTCAGAACTGCGCAACCTGCAAGGCCCCTTCAGTTCGCTGAAATTCAACGCGGGCTACACCGACTATGAGCACCGTGAAATTGAAGACGGCGAAGTCGGCACCACCTTTAAAAACAAGGGGTATGAGGCGCGTATGGAGGCAAGACACATGCCCCTTGGCTCACTCAATGGGGTAGTCGGCGCACAGTTCAATCGAAACGCGTTTTCCGCCTTGGGCGAAGAAGCGTTTGTCCCGCACACCGACACCACCAGTGGCGCGCTGTTTATTCTCGAAGAGTTTCAGGCCACCGACCGCCTCACATTCAGCCTGGGCGGGCGACTGGAGCACACCGTGGTTGACCCGGACGCCAAAGGCAATGAGCGCTTCGAGGCAACGGACAGCTCAAAAAGCTTCACCGCCGGCAGCGTGTCTTCCGGTGCGCTGTTGAGCCTCACCCCGGTCTGGTCGCTTGCAGCTACGCTGGGCTACACCGAGCGCGCCCCGACGTTCTATGAGCTGTTCGCCAACGGGGCACACGTGGCCACTGGAACCTATGAAGTGGGGAGCGCGAACCTGTCGAAAGAAAAAGCTGTCTCCAGCGACCTGGCACTGCGTTTTGACACTGGCACCCACACCGGCAGCGTTGGCGTGTTCTACAGCCACTTCTCCAATTACATCGGCCTTCTGGGCACAGGTCGCACGCTCAATGACGAAGGCGTACCCGACGCCGATGGCATTCCCGAATACATCTATTCCGGGGTTCGCGCACGTTTCACCGGATTTGAAGCGAAAGATCACTGGAAGCTAGGCGAAAGCGCCTACGGTAAGTTCGCTCTGGAACTGGCTGGCGATTACACCCGCGCCACCAACCTCGACACGGGCCAAGCCCTGCCCCGGATTGCCCCCTTGCGCTTGCGCAGCGGCGTCCTCTGGGAGCTGAACCGCTGGCAGGCGCGAGTGGACGTCGAACACGCCAGCAATCAGGGGCGCGTCCCGGACAACGAGTCTGGCACCGACGGCTACACCACGTTGGGCGCCAGCGCCGGTTATCACTTTGAGGTGGGCAACAGCCAATGGCTGGCGTTCGTCAAAGGCGAGAACCTGACCAACCAGACCGTGCGTTACGCCAGTTCGATTCTGCGAGACATCGCGCCAGCCCCCGGCCGCAGTATTGAAGTCGGCTTGCGCACGACGTTTTAAGGCATCAATCCGGACGCACGGCTGCAGGTTAAACCCTCAGTTGTGCGGTTTGCTCAACGTGCGGCTACGCCTCGATTCGAGTCTTTCTAGCGAAGGGGAAACACCGTTCACGCACGAAAAAAGGCCTCAAACCTTCATTTCGCCGCCGTGCGTGGAAGATCGACGAAGATTTTTTTCTAGCCGGACAGGTTGCGACGGGGGACCGACGAAGGCCAGTAAATACTGGGCGAAACAGCCTGAGACGATCGGTCGCAGCACACTGTTACCAATTACGAAATGATCCATGTCATTTAAAGTGCTGTTTCAAAACGTTACAGCACTTTATCATTCCATTTTTAGAGGCTGAACCGATTCATTCCGCCTCAAAATCTTGAAGGGCTAGCACCGTCTCCACCAGACAGCGCTACCACAGCCACAGCCATACCTATAAAGACTCACACCTCAACCTATGTCCAAATTTTTGATGTTGCGCAAACACAGTGCGTTGTTTCCTATTGCCGGGCAAAAAGCCCTGAACCTGATGGGCGGACTCACCGCTCTCGGTCTGGCGACCTGCGTTCAGGCGGCCCCCGCCTTCGACAGCGATTCCAAATGGATGCTCGGCGACTGGAACGGCACCCGCAGCGAGCTTGAGCAAAAAGGCTATGCCTTCTCCCTCGATTACGTGGGCGAAGTGGGTTCCAACCTGCACGGCGGCTATGACCACGACCGTACGGCGCGCTACAGCGATCAGTTCGGCCTGGGCACGCACTTGGACCTGCAAAAGATTTTGGGGTGGGACGATGCTGAGTTCCAGCTGACGATTACCCACCGCAGCGGCAACAACATTAGCAACGACCGCATCAACGACCCGCGCGTGGGCGGCTTCACGTCGGCTCAGGAAGTCTGGGGCCGCGGTCAGACCACTCGCCTGACGCAGATGTGGTACCAGCAAAAATTCTTTGACCAGAAGCTCGACATCAAAGTCGGCCGCTTTGGTCAGGGCGAAGACTTCAACAGCTTCCCGTGCGACTTCCAGAACCTCGCGTTTTGCGGTTCGCAAGTCGGCAACTGGGCTGGCAGCATCTGGTACAACTGGCCTGTCAGCCAGTGGGCGTTGCGCGTCAAATATCACCTGACGCCCGAGCTGTATGCGCAGGTTGGCGCTTACGAACAGAACCCGTCCAACCTGGATCGCGGCAATGGTTTCAAGCTCAGCGGCAGCGGCACCCAAGGCGCAGTGTTGCCGGTTGAATTGGTGTGGACGCCAAAAATCAATGGCCTGCCGGGGGAATACCGTGCCGGTTACTACTACAGTAGTGCCAAGGCAACCGATGTTTACAAAGATGCCAATGGCCAACCTGCCGCCCTGAGCGGTGAAGCCTACCGCAGCAGTTCGAGCAAGCACGGCATGTGGCTGGGTGTGCAGCAGCAACTCACCAGCCGCGCCAGCGATCAGTCGAGGGGCTTGAGTGTGTTCGCCAATGCCACTGTGCACGACAAGAAGACCAACCCTATCGACAACTATGTCCAGGCGGGCATCGTCTACAAAGGCGTATTCGATTCACGCGCCAAAGACGATATCGGCTTTGCCGTGGCACGGGTTCACGTCAACCCGGCGTATCGCAAGAACGCCCAGGCGACCAATCAGGCTCGCGCTGTCTACGATTTCGACAACGCCGATTACCTGCCCCCTCAGGACACTGAATACAGCGCCGAACTCTACTACGGCGTGCACGTGACCAACTGGCTGACCGTTCGGCCGAACCTGCAATACATCCGTCACCCGGGCGGCGTCAGCCATCTGGACGACGCGCTGATTGGCGGGTTGAAGATTCAAAGCTCGTTCTGATCCAAGAACGGACTAACGCGACGAGCACGAAGCTTGAAGCTGACTCACAAGGACTTATTTCACTGATTCATACCCGCGTCGCGCCATGCTCTGCAGGGCCCGCGCGGGGACACTATCAACGTAACGGAGAACCACACTATGAGCACTGAAGGTGCTTCAAGTCGTAGCCGCCTGTTACCGACGTTGCTCGGTATCCTGCTGCTGCTAATGGGCCTGGCCATGCTGGTCGGGGGTATCAAGCTGGTCACGCTGGGCGGGTCGATGTACTACCTGCTGGCGGGTATCGGCTTTGGTCTGTCGGGCGCATTGCTGATGGCGGGACGCCGCGCGGCGCTTGGCTTGTATGCAGTGGTGCTGTTCGCCAGCACCGTGTGGGCACTGATGGAAGTGGGCCTGGACTGGTGGCAGTTGGTACCGCGTCTGGCCCTGTGGTTTGCGATCGGTATCGTATTGCTGCTGCCTTGGTTCCGTCGTCCGCTGACCGGCGGCCAATCGGCCCCTGTCACGACCGGCGCGCTGAGCGTTGCTGTCGTGCTGGCCGGTCTGGCAGCATTGGCCAGCCAGTTCACCAGCCCTGGCGAAATCAAGGGCGAACTGGACCGCGATGCCGTTCCAGGCATGACCAACACTGCACCGGCCATGCCGGACGGTGACTGGCAGTCCTACGGGCGCACCGCCCATGGCGACCGCTACTCGCCGCTGAAAGAAATCACCCCGGAAAACGCCCACAAGCTGGTTCCAGCGTGGACCTTCCGCACCGGTGACATTCCAGGCGAAGGCGATCCGGGCGAAACAACGGCCGAGAACACCCCGCTGAAAGTCAACGGCATGCTGTATGTGTGCACCCCGCACAGCCAGGTGATTGCCCTTGACCCGGATACCGGTAAGGAAATCTGGCGTTTCGATCCGAAGATCAGCACTCAGAACGCTGAAAACTTCAAGGGTTGGGCCCACATGACTTGCCGTGGCGTGAGCTATCACGACGAGGCGGCCTATGCCAAAGCCAGCACCGAGCAGAGCGCTGCCGAGCCAGCGGTTGAAGCAGCCACTGCCACTGCCAGCAACTCGTGCCCGCGTCGCCTGTTCCTGCCGACCGCCGACACCCGTCTGATCGCCCTGAACGCTGACACCGGTAAAGTGTGTGAAGAGTTCGGTGACCACGGTTCTGTCGACCTGCGCCACAACATCGGCAGCTTTGCACCGGGTGGTTACTACTCCACTTCGCCACCTGCCGTGACCAAAGATCTGGTCGTGATTGGCGGCCACGTGACCGATAACATCTCGACTGACGAGCCATCGGGCGTGATCCGTGCGTACGACGTACGTACCGGCAAACTGGTGTGGAACTGGGACAGCGGCAATCCGGACGACACCACGCCGATTGCTGAAGGTAAGCACTACACCCGCAACTCGCCAAACATGTGGTCGATGTTCGCGGTCGATGAAAACCTCGGCATGCTGTACCTGCCGATGGGCAACCAAATGCCCGACCAATACGGCGGCGACCGTACCGAAGACTCCGAGCGTTACAGCGCTGGCGTGACTGCGCTGGACATCAACACCGGTAAAGTTCGTTGGTATCGTCAGTTCACTCACCATGACCTGTGGGACATGGACGTGGGCGGTCAGCCAACCCTGATGGACATGAAAACTGCCGATGGCGTGAAACCGGCCCTGCTGGCGTCCACCAAACAAGGCAGCATCTACGTTGTTGACCGTCGCACCGGCGAAGACATCGTACCGATCCGTGAACTGCCGGCTCCGGGCGGCGCTGTTGAAGGCGACCACACCGCACCGACCCAGCCACGTTCGGACCTGAACATGATTCCGCCGGAACTGACCGAGCGCGACATGTGGGGCGTAACACCGTTTGACCAAATGCTGTGCCGGATCAACTTCAAGTCCCTGCGTTACGATGGCATGTACACCCCGCCATCGCTGCAAGGTTCGATCGTTTACCCCGGCAACTTCGGTGTATTCGACTGGGGCGGCATCTCGGTTGACCCAGTACGTCAAATTGCTTTCCTGAACCCGAGCTACATGGCCTTCACTTCCAAACTGGTTCCTCAGGCGGACGTGGCGGCAATGGGCCCTCGTAAAGGCGAAACATCCGGTGTACAACCGAACAAAGGCGCACCTTACGGTGTGATCCTGGAACCTCTGTTGTCCCCTGTCGGCCTGCCTTGCCAGGCACCCGCGTGGGGTTACGTTGCTGCGGTCGACCTGACCAACAACAACGTGATCTGGAAACACAAAAACGGCACCGTGCGTGACAGCTCGCCGGTACCAATTCCATTGTCGATGGGCGTTCCAAGCCTGGGCGGGACCTTCACCACTGCCGGTGGCGTAGCCTTCCTGAGCGGTACCCTCGACCAATACCTGCGTGCCTACGACGTCCGTAACGGCAAGCAGCTGTGGGAAGGTCGCCTGCCAGCAGGCGGTCAGGCCACCCCGATGACCTACACCGGCAAAGACGGCACGCAATACGTCGTCGTCATGGCGGGCGGTCACGGCGGCCTGGGCACCAAAAAAGGTGACTACATCATGGCGTTCAAACTGGCCGACTAAGTAACACGGCTCGTTGAAAGAGAAGCGGCTATCGAGAGATAGCCGCTTTTTTTATGGGTAAACACCGCCACGTGCTCTGAGCGACACATTTATTAATTGATCTTAATGGTGCTCCGCCTCGCTCTATATGCCGCGCTAAAGACGCTAGCCGAGGCATACGCCAAGCCAATTCATAGCATTGGCATGCGATATATCACTGCTTTTAGGGGAAGTGGATTTGCCGTTTAGGTGACTTGCGACGTACTCAACTGCATGCAGCTAAGTACACGCAGGAAAAATACCCATCGCCACAATCTAGGCTCTGTACGAAATCAGCTGAAACCAATTTGAATTCCGCGGGCGTTGAGATTCAGTAAAGTCCGCGACCATCAAAGGCAGGAGCCCATGATGGCCAAACGGTACGAACTACCCGACGCAGCCTGAGATTTGGTTGCAGATATCTTCTATGAGCCACGCCGTAGCGGGCGCCCACGAACAGATGATCGCTTGATGCTCAACGGCGTCCTTTGGGTGCTCTGCTGCGGCGCTGCCTGGCGCGACATGCCCGAGCGCTTCGGCCCTTGGTCAACGGTGTTTCAGCGCTTTCGTGATTGGCGCAACCGAGGTGTCTTCGATCAATTACTCACACGTCTCCACATCAAACTTAACGAGCAAGGCTTGATCGAACTTGACACCTGGATGATCGACTCCAATGCAGTACGTGCAACCCGAGCCTCGTCAGGCGCCGGAAAAAAAGGGGGCCTGATGAATTGCAAGATCACGCGCTCGGACGCAGCCGTGGTGGCCTGACAACCAAATTCACATGCTGTGTGATGCCAATGGCGTCCCCCTGCGCTTTCTACTTTCAGGCGGGCAGACCAGCGATATTGCCTATGCTCAACCGCTGCTGGATGAGGCTTATATTCCAAGCCTGCGCGGTCGCCCCAAATACCGGCAGCGCAACATCATCGAGCGCATGATCGGATGGTTGAAAGAGAACCGCCGCATCGTTACGCGTTTCGACAAGCTCCCGAAAAGTTTTGCGGCGATGGTCTCATTGGCCTGTGCCATGCGGTGTTTGCGGCATTACTTTTCGTACAGAGCCTAAGGCAAATCGGCTTTGCGCCAGAGTCGATCTGGTTCGCGAACAACCTCAGCTGTGATTACGGCAGGAGGGGGTTAATAGGAATTAAATAATTTCAAGGATACTAAACTTAACATTTAGGAATCATCCTACAGCAAGCTGGTCACGACTGTCATATGATGATTAGTAAATACAGGGGGTATTAAATGGCCAACCATGGATACATATCTATTACAGGAAAAAAACAAGGCCTAATCTCTTCGGGCTGCTCTAGTCAAGATTCCATCGGCAATAAATGTCAGATCGGCCACTTTGATGAAATCATGGTATTGGCTTACTCGCACGACATGGTTGCGGGGAGCGATGGAACAGTTACAGGTGGTCGTGGGCAACACAGGCCTGTTGTTATAACTAAAAATATTGACAAGTCCTCTCCGCTGATTTCCGGCGCTTTGCATGATGGTGAAGAAGTTTAATGCGTAATTGACTTTTATCGCACTTCACCAATAGGGAGTCAGGAAAAATACTTTGTTGTTCGTTTATCCGGCGCACGAATTGCGTACATAAACTTTCAAGTACCGCATGTGATCAATATGTCGGAAGGTCAGCCGCAAGAAGTCGTCGCGATTCGCTATCGGGATATTACGTGGACACACGTTGGGGCCGGCACCAGCGCGCACAGCTCATGGAATAATGATGTATGAGCGACCAACAGTGCGACATCCATGATGTCACGAAAGCAGCCTCTGACCTGATGTCGTTGGGCTGCACGACGAGCGCTACTTACCTTGATAGCATCATGCAGCTGAAGTTCAGCTCGATTATTGCGAACTACGTAAACGAACTCATTCGCGAAGTTAATGACGGCGTTATTAGTGCCTGGGACGGGATGCAGGAACTGATCAAAGAATATGACGAGCTAGCCAATAAAGCGTGGTTTTATGCCAAAAATAATGCAGGGATTGCCGGTGGATTCATGCAATTCAAAACAGGCATTGAATCTGCTGTTATCACAAGAGGTTTTAGCCTCCCTTATAGCGGACCGATGATTGCGCACGGACTTAATAATATATACGAAGGCGGAATGAATATTTATAACAGCACCAATAACACTGCAGGACCAGTTAAGGAATTCTACAGGGAAATATTTAGAAGCGACTATTATGGAGATATGACATATTATTCTTTTGACTTAGCGCTAGCTGGAGTGGGGCTTGGGAGAAAAGTCCAAAAAGAAAATACATTTAAGCTATTTAAAAACATCCCAGAAGATTATGAGCGAGCTTACAAGCAAACAGGGAAAATCGCTCTAACATTAGAAGCTTTTGTTGATGCAATAAACATACAATCAATACACACATTAAAAACAGAGCACCATCCTAAAGATGGTGCTGATGGTCAGCACTAAAGCTGCACTCATCAGAAAATTCCTCTTAATCGGGGGATAGCATGAATTAATCCTACTACGCATATGACAGTATAAGTCACAGCAGCTGTGGCGTAGAGAGCGCTATCAGACAATATGAAAAGCCTCTCAATCACCCAAAGTACAATCATAGTATTTAAACCTGCCGACCCTAAAACCAGCAGTGTTACTACTGTGTAATACCGAATATCTTCCATTTTCATAAAAAACCTTTAGATGTATTTAGTTACGACTTATTTGTAATAAATTCTCAATCCCCACCATGGCCGTACCGTGTTGCTCCAGCCTATTTCGATTTCATCAGTTAGCTCATCAGGTTCACGCTCAATTAAACGCAAAGCCTGCCTAAGTTTAGCTACTTTTCTTGTAATAGCCTTAAGGATGGTCTGAAGTAGGCCGTTATCTTTCGACTGCTGAGCCATAGGTGCTTTCAATAAACGGCAGCCGTTCAAAACCGATCAAGTCTGCCACCTCTTCCATCCAAGTTTGCCGCTGAACGCTCCTCGCAGCAACTATCTCCCTCATTACGGACGCACCTCTCCTGCGCTGGAGAGTAAATATCGACGCGCCATCCAAAGGCTCTACAGGACGAACAGCGTCATCCTCTGAGCAGTGTTTTTCACCAAGCCTCGGAAACGCACTTTCGTATAATCAAACTCACGCTTGATCACTCGAAATGGATGCTCAACCTTGTAGGTACTGCGCAGGGATGCAATCTGCCAGATGACGTGGCGCCCAGCATGCTCTTCGCGCTTCTCGACACCGGTATAGCGGCATGGACTCTGGAAAGTTAATGCCGCCACGAAGCCCGTCGCAAAACGTATTTTCAGGCCGTTTCCTCCAGTCGCGACAGCCATGTTTCAAACGCTGAAACCTCCAACGGGCGACTGATCAGGTAACCCTGGGCCGTGTCGCATTGCCAGCGCTGCAGGAGGTCAAGGGTGTGCTGGTACTCCACGCCTTCGGCCACGACCTTTAACCCCAGGTTATGGCTCATCTCCAGGGTCGAACGCACGATGACCGCGTCTTCACTGCGCTCGTCAAGGTTACGAATAAATGACTGGTCGATTTTCAACTCTTGTACCGGTAGCCGTTTGAGGTGCGCCAGTGACGAATAGCCGGTGCCGAAATCGTCCACCGACAGGCCAATGCCGCCCTCGCGCAGTTTTTCCAGCACGCTGAGTGAATGCTCCGGGTCGCGCATGACCGCACTTTCGGTGATTTCGAAAATCAATTGCCCGGCCGACACTTGATAGCGCGAGAGCAAGGCTTCGACGCTCAACAGCAAGTCTTCGCCCTGTAAATCCGCCGCCGATATGTTGAGTGAAAGTTGCAGGTGCAGCCCTTTGCGGTTCCACTCGGCCAATTGGCGCACGCCCTCCTCAATGACCCATTGCGTGAGCAACGGCATGCTGCCAGTGCGTTCGGCCAGAGGGATGAATTCGGCAGGCGACACCACGCCCAGCTCCGGATGGCGCCAGCGCAGTAGCGCTTCCGCCTGATGCACTTGGCCGCTGCGGATATCCAGCTTGGGCTGGTAGAGCAAAAACAGCTCGCCCTCGCTTGCCGCGCTGCGCACGTCGCGTATCAACTGGATTTGCCGTTGATGGGCCAGGTCGCGGTCCTGCTGGTAAACCTGCAAGTAACCCGGCAGCGCAGCGGCATCCCGTCGGGCAAGCGCGGCGCGGCTGATCAGCTCTTCGACGCTTTGCCCATTAATCGGATAGGCCGCAATGCCCATGCAGATTTCCAGCGACACCTCATGCCCGTCGATGCTCAGCGGTCGATTCAACAGCCGGTAGAGCCTGTCGGCCACGGCCACCGCAGCATCGACCTGGGTGCTTTCCAGTAGCAGTAAAAATTCATTGCCGGTGATGCGCGCAGCGGTGTCCCGCGCGTGCAACGTGTCGAGCATGACGCGGCTGATTTCGCACATGATCAATTCCATGCCGTCCTGGCCGAAACTTTCGTTGATAACCCGGTAGTTTTCGACGCCCAGATAAATCAGCACCACCCCCCTTCGCGCACTGATGGCGCTGCCCAATCGCTCCATGGCGAGTGCGCGGTTGGGCAAGCCGGTCAGTGCGTCGTGCAGCGCGTTATGTGCCAGTTGCTGCTCGCGCAGCGCGATTCCGCTCTGCATCGCGTTGATCGCCTTGGCCAAAAAGCCCAGTTCATCCTTACGCTTGAGTTCTACCGGAACCTCGTAGTTGCCGCGCCCGATTCGCTGAGCGGCCTCGGCCAGCAAACTGACCGGACGCGACACCGCGCGCGCCAGCCATAAGGCCCCGAACAAAGACAGCAGCAACGCGCCAAGGGATATCCACAGAAACTTGCGATCCAGGGCGTTGAATGCGTGCATGGTCTGGTCCAGCGGGCTTTGCAGAAGCGCGAGCACTTGCCCGTTGGCCGGGTCCCCAGAATTGGCCAGTTGCAGTAGCTGCCCGAGAAAACGCTTGCCATGAAATACGCTGAAGTGAACCTTCATACCGGGCGCGTGATCGCTCAAAAACTGCTCGATGCTGGCGTTCATGACGTCAGGCTGGGTGCTGCTGAGCGCGCCGTTATCGCCCTGTTTGATGGTCATGAACGACACTTCAAGGTTGCTCAGTGAGCGCAACTCGTGAGCAAACACGTCGTCCATCGGCATGCCCGACACCACGCGCACCACGGGCAACGGTGCCAGTACCACGCTTTGCACCATCATGTACGGGCGATCATCCAGCACGCCAATGACCATCGATTGAGAATGTCGGCGCGCCAGCCTCAAGGCTTTGGCGTAGGGAAAGGGCTGCCCGGCCGGTAACGCTTTGAGAGTGCTGGTGATGATGTTGCCCTGCAGATCCAGCACGAACAGTTCACTGCCCCGGATGCTCGGCTCAAACTCTTGCAGCGCGGCGTTGATTTGAGCGCGATTGCCATTGAGTGCAGCCTGACGGAAGTCCGAGTCATTGGTCAGCCAGTTGAGGCCGTACTGGATGCGTCGCCAACGCAAATCCATGAACCGCTCGAACACCCGTGTGCCGGTACGCAGTTGTTCTTCGGCCTGATCGCGGGCCACCGTGATCGTGACGGCTTTGACCGCGAAATACACCGCGCCAATGACCAACAGCAGGAGCATCGCCAAAAACAGGCTGATGCGCGCCTGAAAACTGTTACGCAGCTTCATGCCACGCCCTCGGCACACCGCGTCATTGCGCTGATTCCCTGAGGCATACGCGCTCCTTGTGCGCCTTGCAGGCAGCCTGCCAGGTGGCCGCTTGCTCCATCTTTATTGTTATAAGTCGTAACTGTCGCTCAGCAGAAGATCGCCTAATAATTTCGGGCCGTCTACCGTCAAGTTGTTGGCGACAAAGGCCTAGCGAACGCGAACCTCGCGCAAGGTTTTATCAATCACCAGCAGGCGCTTTGCGCCGTTCAATCGCATGCACTCATCCGTGCTCAGGTGCTCATCGTCTACGCTCCACGGCGAAGCTTTGGCAGCGGCGAGCGCATGAAAAACGTTTCACCATTGAAACCACTGACACCGCGCCCCATCTAACCCCCATACCCCATTGCGCAGGTGCCCCATGAGCGACCAGCAAGATTTCCCGGATAACACCCCTGAATACGCAGACATAGAACACACGGAATCCGTACACACACCCCACTCGGCCGGAACTGAACTGGCGTTGCCGGAGCAGAATCTGCCCGACAAGGTTTACATCATCCCGATTCACAACCGCCCGTTCTTCCCGGCACAAGTGCTGCCGGTCATCGTCAATGAAGAGCCGTGGGCCGAAACACTGGAGCTGGTCAGCAAATCACCCCATCACTCGCTGGCCCTGTTTTTTGTCGATACGCCACCGGATGACCCTCGCCACTTCGACACGTCCAGCCTCCCGGAATACGGCACGCTGGTAAAAGTGCATCACGCCAGCCGCGAAAACGGCAAATTGCAATTTGTGGCCCAAGGCCTGACCCGTGTGCGCATCAGCATGTGGCTCAAACATCACCGCCCGCCGTATCTGGTGGAAGTCGAATACCCGCAGCAGCCCAAGGAGCCCACCGATGAGGTGAAGGCTTATGGCATGGCGCTGATCAATGCCATCAAGGAGCTGTTGCCGCTCAACCCGCTGTACAGCGAAGAGTTGAAAAACTACCTCAATCGCTTCAGCCCTAACGATCCGTCGCCGCTAACCGATTTCGCGGCCGCGCTGACGTCGGCAACCGGCAATGAGCTGCAAGAAGTGCTCGATTGCGTGCCCATGCTCAAACGCATGGAGAAAGTCCTGCCAATGCTGCGCAAGGAAGTTGAAGTTGCGCGCCTGCAAAAAGAAATCTCCGCCGAAGTGAACTTGAAAATCGGCGAGCACCAGCGTGAGTTCTTTCTGAAGGAACAGCTCAAGGTGATCCAGCAGGAACTGGGTCTGACCAAAGACGACCGCAGCGCGGACATCGAACAGTTCAAGCAGCGTCTGGAAGGCAAGACCCTGACGGCTCAGGCGCAAAAGCGCATCGACGAGGAACTGAACAAACTGTCGATTCTGGAAACCGGCTCACCGGAATACGCGGTCACCCGCAACTATCTGGATTGGGCAACATCGCTGCCCTGGGGTGTGTTCGGGCAAGACAAACTCGACCTCAAGCATGCCCGCAAGGTGCTCGACGCCCACCATGCGGGGCTGGATGACATCAAAAACCGTATCCTCGAATTTCTGGCGGTCGGCGCCTACAAGGGTTCGGTAAGTGGTTCGATCGTGTTGCTGGTTGGCCCGCCGGGCGTGGGTAAAACCAGCGTCGGCAAATCGATCGCCGAGTCCCTGGGGCGGCCGTTCTACCGCTTCAGTGTCGGCGGCATGCGTGACGAAGCCGAGATCAAAGGCCATCGTCGCACGTACATCGGTGCCCAGCCGGGCAAGCTGGTGCAGGCCCTCAAAGACGTCGAAGTGATGAACCCGGTCATCATGCTCGACGAGATCGACAAGATGGGCCAGAGCTTCCAGGGCGACCCCGCGTCCGCCCTGCTCGAAACCCTTGATCCGGAACAGAACGTCGATTTCCTCGACCACTATCTGGATTTACGCCTGGACCTGTCCAAGGTGCTGTTCGTCTGCACCGCCAACACGCTGGATTCCATTCCGGGGCCGTTGCTTGACCGGATGGAGGTGATTCGCCTGTCGGGTTACATCACGGAAGAAAAGGTGGCAATTGCCAAGCGCCATCTGTGGCCCAAACAGTTGGAGAAAGCCGGTGTTTCCAAAAACAGCCTGAGCATCAGCGACAGCGCCTTACGCGCCGTGATCGATGGCTATGCCCGCGAAGCCGGGGTGCGTCAGTTGGAGAAGCAGCTCGGCAAACTGGTGCGTAAGGCCGTGGTCAAATTGCTGGAAGACCCGAAGGCGGTGATCAAAATCGGCCCCAAAGACCTCGAAGCTTCGTTGGGCATGCCGGTGTTCCGCAATGAACAAGTCATCAGCGGTACGGGCGTGATTACCGGGTTGGCCTGGACCAGCATGGGCGGCGCAACCCTGCCAATCGAAGCGACGCGCATCCATACCCTCAATCGCGGGTTCAAGCTAACCGGGCAGTTAGGGGATGTGATGAAAGAGTCGGCAGAGATCGCCTACAGCTATGTCAGCTCCAATCTCAAGCAGTTTGGCGGCGACCCCAAGTTCTTCGATGAAGCGTTCGTGCATTTGCACGTGCCCGAAGGCGCCACACCCAAAGATGGCCCAAGCGCCGGTGTGACCATGGCCAGCGCACTGCTGTCGCTGGCACGCAACCAGCCGCCGAAAAAGGGCATCGCCATGACCGGCGAGCTGACCCTCACCGGGCACGTACTCCCGATTGGTGGCGTGCGTGAGAAAGTCATCGCGGCACGTCGGCAGAAAATCCATGAATTGATCCTGCCCGAAGCCAACCGGGGCCATTTCGAGGAACTGCCGGACTACTTGAAAGAAGGCATCACCGTGCACTTTGCCAAACGGTTCAATGACGTGGCCAAAGTGCTGTTTTAAACCGTAGAACGTTCCCGATGACAGCGCCGCCGCCCCACAGCGGCGGCGCTGTCACATCTTCATCTCAAACCCCCTGTCAATTCTGTCAGTAGACACAAAATCCAATCCCGTCACTAATAGGCCCAGAACCGTTAGCGCTGGATGGGCTTAGATCATGGCACTGCAACACCCTGGATATGGAAACCCTGCTGTTATATGGCAGAAGGCTTTGGGCACACCGCTGTTCCATCCCAGAACAACGGGTGAGATGAGGGCCGAGGTGTCTTGCCGCCATCTGTTCGAAGCGCAGGAAATCACCTTTGCCAGCAGCCAAAAAAAGATTGTGATTACCGCAGAATTCGAAGACTTCGGGTCGCCGCAGTATCGTTGCGTGTCCTTGACTCTGGACGTCAATATCCAGTCCGGCATTTACCTGTACAAACGCGGGCAGCAGGGTCCGGTCAGAGATATGTCTTACACAGAATGCATCGAGAAAAATGGCGACCTGGTGTATCACCTGACTCAGGCCGAGGTGGGCACCCTGCACTTGTCTGTGATCGAGAGCTGCTACAGCGCACGCCTGTTCACCTTTGAAGGTACAGACCATCTGACCGACCCTTTTGAGGTCTGCGGCAACTTCACGGTGACCCCTCCTCACGCCTCATTCAATTATTAAGGCCCGCTCGCGACTTTGACCGCGTGGCATAGCCCGATAGCCGTCTTGGGTTATGCTGCGCGCTTGTTATTGTCCCGACGGAGCCTTCAATGTCCCCCGCGCGTCTGATCCCCTTGCTCAGTTTCACCTTGCTGACAGCTTGCGCTCAGCAACCGGCACATAACGTGATTGTGGAAGAACAAAGTGACTGCCCGATGCAATTGCACACGGGGCAAAACCTGACGCTGACCCTGCCCAGTAACCCCACGACCGGTTACCGCTGGGCCATTCAGGATTCGGCAGGCGGCGTGTTACGCAGCCTCGGCCCAGAAGTCTACAAAAGCGCCGACAGTGGCCAGTTACTGGGCAGCGGCGGGCAATCCACCTGGCGCTTTCAAGCATTTGCCCCGGGCACCGGTCGCCTGCGCCTGACGTATCAACAGCCTTGGGAGCCTGAGGCCGAACCCGCTCAAGTGTTTGACTGCCCTGTTACGGTGAACTGACATGCCATGGCTGATCCTCGCTGTCATGGGGGCCGCCGCGTATCTGTACGGCGTGAACATGCACTCCACGCTGTTGTGCCTGCTGAGCAAACCCCTGCCCGTGCTGGCATTGCTCGGCTGGCTGCAAGATGCGCCGCCCAGCCTTTACCGGCGCTGGATCAGTATCGGTTTGCTGTTTTCGTTGCTCGGTGACCTGCTGCTGGCTTGGCCCGTGGACTTGTTTGTGTTTGGCCTCGGGGCGTTTCTGCTGGCCCATTTGGCTTACCTCAAGGCCTATCTGGCCGATTGCCGCCGTCTCGCAGCACTGCCCCTGATACTGGCGCTGGCAGCCGGTGCCGGTTTGTTGAGCGTCATGGCCAGCCATGGCCTGGGGGAGATGCTGATTCCAGTTTTTGTCTACGCCTTCACGATCAGCGCCATGCTGTGGCGCGCCCTCGCCCGCGTGGGGACTGATGTACCTGCACGCTCGGCGTGGCTGGCAGCGGGCGGCGCACTGGCGTTTGTGGTCTCCGACAGCCTGATCGGAATTGACCGCTTCGTGCTTAAGTTCGGTGCGGCGCCGTACCTGATCATTCTCAGCTACTGGCTCGGCCAATGGGGCATTGCCGCATCGGCGTTCAGCCAGGGCAAACGCTGACCCCTCAACTGTTATTTATGACAGTAGACGCCATGCCCGCAGCCATCATTAATACCGTCTCCGTACACCCAATCAGTCACCGAGGGTTCGATGATGGCCAATCACTTTTCTACCCGCGGCAAAGACAGAGTCAAAGGCACACTCAAGCCAAGCCCCAAGCATTCGCCACGCCATAAACAGGCACTGATCAGCGACGCGTCGGCCACCATTACTGACCGCGCTGATTTCAAAGCCGATGACATCATGTTAGGCAGCGGCCTCAACACCCTTTCCATTGCAGCCTCAGCTGCAACCTTTGGTTCGTACGAATACCGGGTAATTAATTTCATTGTTGACCTGGGTATTGAAAGCGGAACACACACGTTCAAACAGGGTGAACCCGGACCGATTCAGGGCTTGTCGTATGTGGAGTTCGCTGTCGTCGGTGGCAATGAAATCTATTACAACTGCGAAGGGATAAGCGGCGCCTTGACGCTGGACATCATCGACCACGCGTATTACATCCGTGAGTTCACGTTCACCGCGCAGGACAGCGAGCAGAAGAACATCACCTTGACCGGCCACGTGAGTGTCTCGTCATCATTGTGTGAATGCCCCTGACACTGTGTAGGCATGTTCAGAATGCTGCGCGGTTTATCAGACAGACCGCGCACTCCGGCGCCAACTTGGCTAAAATGCCGCCCCTTTTAAATTTCCATCGCCGGAACCCTCGTGAGCAAAGAACCCGACCGTATTTTCGCCCAGCCCCTGGCCCAGGTGCCGGACTTCGCCTTTAACGAAGACGTGGTGCGGGTGTTCCCGGACATGATCAAACGCTCGGTGCCCGGTTACCCGACCATTGTGGAAAACCTCGGTGTGCTGGCTGCGCAATTCGCCCAACCAAACAGTGTCCTTTATGACCTGGGCAGCTCGCTGGGTGCGGTGACGCAGGCGTTACGCCGCCATGTGCGCAGCGAAGGGTGCAAGGTCATTGCGGTGGACAACTCGGCGGCGATGGTCGAACGCTGCCGCGAATACCTGAACGGGCAAAACTCGATGTTTCAGGAGCTGTTGCCGGTTGAGGTGATCGAAGGCGACATTCTGGCGCTGGCGTTCGAACCCGCTTCGGTGGTTGCGCTGAACTTCACCCTGCAATTCATAGCCCCCGAGCAACGGCTGGCTTTACTCGGGCGCATCCGCCAATCGCTGTTGCCGGGCGGCGCGCTGATTCTGTCGGAGAAGCTGCGCTTCAATGACGCCGAAGAACATGCCCTGCTCACTGACTTGCACATTGCCTTCAAACGCGCCAATGGCTACAGCGATCTGGAGATCGCGCAAAAACGCAGCGCCATCGAAAACGTCATGAAGCCCGACAGCCTCGAAGAACACCGTGAACGCGTGCTCGCGGCCGGGTTCTCGAAAGTCGTGCCGTGGTTCCAGTGTCTTAACTTTGCCTCGTTGATTGCCTTGCCATGATTGATCTTTCCCCTCTTGCCCGGCGTCTGGCCGGTACGCCCCTGGCTGAATGGGCCAACACCCTGCAAGCTCAGCTCGACATCAAAATGGAAAAAGGCCATGGCGACCTTGAACGCTGGCAGAGCGCCCTGGACGCGTTACCTGACGTCAAGCCCACCGAAATCGACTTGCTCAACGGGCTGACCCTCGACACCGACTGCGACGACGAAACCCGCGCGCGGATGCGTCAGGCACTGATGGGCCTGTCGCCGTGGCGTAAAGGCCCGTTTGACCTGTTCGGTGTGCATGTCGACACCGAATGGCACTCGGACTGGAAATGGTCGCGGGTCGCGCCGCACATCGATCTCAACGGTAAACGCATCCTCGATGTGGGCTGCGGCAACGGCTACTACATGTGGCGCATGCTGGGCGCAGGTGCCCACAGCGTCATCGGCGTTGACCCGAACTGGCTGTTTTTCTGTCAGTTCCAGGCCGTGCAGCGCTTCTTGCAGCAAGACGCCGCGTGGCATTTGCCCTTCCCGTTCGAAGACCTGCCACCGAACCTTGAAGGCTTCGATACCGTGTTTTCCATGGGCGTGTTCTACCACCGCCGCTCACCCATCGAGCATTTGCTGGCGCTCAAGGACTGCCTGGTCAAGGGCGGCGAGCTGGTGCTGGAAACCTTGGTGATTGAAGGCGACGAGAATCAAGTGCTGGTGCCGGAAGACCGCTACGCACAGATGCGCAACGTGTGGTTCCTGCCGTCGATTCCGGCGCTGGAGCGTTGGTTGCGGCGCGCCGGTTTCAGCGATGTGCGCTGTGTGGACGTGAGCATTACCACCGTCCAGGAGCAGCGGGCGACGGAGTGGATGAAGTTCCAGTCGTTGAGCGACTACCTCGACCCCAACGACCACAGCAAAACCATCGAGGGTTTGCCTGCGCCGATGCGCGCAGTGATTGTTGCCCGCAAGTGATCCGCCGCTAACCCGCGACGCGTCAGCCGCTACAACGGCGGTTTGGCGCGACGGGCCTTGAAAAAATCGCTCAGGATCGCGCCGCATTCGTCGGCAAGCACCCCGCCTTCAAACAGCACCCGGTGGTTGAGAAAGCCTTGGGTGAAGAACTGCCCCTGACTCTGCACAATCCCGGCCTTGGGCTCCAGCGCGCCATACACCACGCGTGACACCCGCGAATGCACGATCAGGCCCGCGCACATGCTGCACGGCTCCAGCGTGACGTACAGCGTGCTGCCCGGCAGGCGGTAGTTGCAGGCCGAAGCGGCTGCGGCACGGATGGCGACCATTTCAGCATGGGCGCTGGGGTCGTGACCGCTGATCGGGCAGTTGAAACCGCGCCCGATAATCTCGCCGTTTTGCACCAGCACTGCCCCCACGGGTACTTCACCCAGGGCCGCGCCCTGGGCCGCGAGGGCCAGCGCTTCTCGCATGTAGTCTTGATCGCGGCTGCGGTCGATGATCCGGGGTTGACGCCCTTGTCGCATCAGGAAACCTCAATAGCGGCCATCAGGCCCGTTTCCATGTGGTCAATCACATGGCAGTGGAACATCCACACGCCGGGATTATCCGCCACCAACGCCACGCGGGCACGCTCGTTTTTACCCAACAAATAGGTGTCGGTGAAATACGGGGTGATTTTTTTGCGATTGGACGCCAGCACCTTGAAGGTCATGCCGTGCAAATGGATCGGATGCTGGTACTGGGTCATGTTCTTCAATTCGAAGATGTAGCTTTGCCCCAATTTGAGTTTGGCGATCGGCCGATCAGCGCAGGTCTTGTCCTTGATGTCCCAGGCAACGCCGTTGATTTGCCACAGGCTCGGGGGTTGATCGCCGCTTTGATTGACCGACACCGACCCTACCCATTCAAAGTTGAAATTGAGTTTTTCGGCGTTCGCCACGTCCGGCTCGGCGATCGGATTGGCAGGCAGTGCGGGCGGCCATTGCGTCGCTGAACCGGGGCTGGCGACCGCACGCAACGTGCCCAGGCGCACAGGCCCGTCACGCAGGGACAATTCTTCGCCTTCGGCAGGCGCCTTGATTGCCAGGCAAATGCGCATGCCGGGGCCCAGCCAGTACTCCTTACCCAGCGGCCTTGGTGCGATGGGATTGCCGTCCAGCGCGTAGATTTTGGCCTCCACCCCCGGAATGTTAATGCGGTAGGTCAAGGTGTTATCGAGGTTAAGCAGGCGCACACGGGTGATTTGCCCGGCAGGCAGTTCGATAGTCGGCACGTGGCTGCCGTTGATCGTGGACAGGCGCCCGGCCGTCCCGCCGCGTGCGGCTTCGCGGGTGATGCTGAATGGCATGAATCCGCCCTCCTCATCCACGTGCCAGTTTTTGATGCTCAACGTGCGCTCGTGCTCAAAGCCGGTTGACTCGCGCTCCTCGACAATCAGCGGCCCCACCAGCCCGCGGCCCAGTTCTTCGCTACTGTTGACGTGTGGGTGATACCAGTAGCTGCCAGCGTCCGGCACCCGGAATTTGTAGTCGAAGTATTCGCCCGGCAATACCGGCAACTGGGAAACATAAGGCACGCCGTCCATTTCCAGCGGCAGGCGGATACCGTGCCAGTGAATGGTGGTGGGCACTGGCAGGTGGTTGATAAAGCGTACCCGCAGCCATTCGCCCTGGCGCACCCGCAGCTCGGTGCCCGGCGCCGAAGGACCAAAGGCCCAGGCTTCGGTTTGGTGGCCGGGCACCAGCTCAACGTCCAGCGGCGCGGCAATCAGTTCGTAATCGTGGCCCGCCTCGGCGTCCGCCATTTTTCCCAGCCAGTAGCGCGAAGCGCCACCCGCCCCGACACCCACCACGACCAGGCCGGCCAAACCACCGAGTATTTGTCGACGGGTAAAGGACATGGGCTCAACTACCTCTCGTATCGTAAACAGGCTCAAGGCCCGCAAAAGGCGAATACGATACACCTGCAGTTGAGAAACAGTAAGGCCGGGGTGGCGAAGGGCCGCACCCCGAAACGTGGGTTAACTGCCGTCGAGCACATGCACCACGCCATTGGCAAAGACCATGACGTTGGGTAAGGCCTGCACATGCGCGGCCATTTTCGAGGCATCGCACACTTCGACACGCACGCGGGTCAGTGCGACTTTTTGTTCGGATTTAACGTTATCAGCCCCGCCCAAGGCCGCCAACATAGCGCTGTCCAGCAAGGATGAGGCAGCACTGGCCGCATCGGGCACCAGATCCGGGCTCAGCGCTTTCCAGAGCGCCTGACGCATTTTTTCAAACATATTCAGATCTCCACACCCACAGATTGAGGCTGCAAGGTGGCTCGTACATGCTCGGCACTTTCAAGCGCCAGCACCTTTTCTGCCAAAACCTTACAGGCCTTGAAATCGATCTCGCGCACCCGCCCCTTGATCGCCGGGATCAGCGGCACGCTGACCGACAGCTCATCCACTCCCAGGCCAAGCAGCACCGGCACCGCCAACGGCTCGGACGCCAAGGCGCCACAGACGCCCACCCACTTGCCATGGGCGTGGGCTGCCCGGACCGTGTGAGCGATCAAACGCAGCACTGCCGGGTGCAAGCTGTCGGCCTGACGGGCCAGACGTGGATGATCGCGGTCCATGGCCAAGGTGTATTGAGTCAGGTCGTTGGTGCCAATCGAGAAGAAATCCACCTCCGGTGCAAACAGATCGGCCATCAAGGCAGCGGCGGGCACTTCGATCATGATGCCCAGCTTGGGCAAGTGGGCGAGCCCCAACCGTTGCGCCTCCTCCTGCACCATTTGCCGTGCAATTCGCAGCTCCGACAGATTCGTCACCATCGGCAGCATGATGTGCAACTGTGTTAGCCCGGCACAGCTCAGAATGGCGCGCAATTGGTCGCGCAACAATTGAGGGCGTTCAAGGCATAAACGGATCCCGCGCATGCCCAGAAACGGGTTGATTTCACTGGTCATCGGCACGTAGGCCAGCGGCTTGTCGCCGCCCACATCCAGCGTGCGCACGACTAACGGGTGTTCAGGGCCTACGGTGCGGGCAATCTCGCTGTAAGTCGCCACTTGTTCATCATGGGAAGGGGCGCGGTTGCGATCCAGATACAAAAACTCCGAGCGCAGCAGCCCGACACCGTGGGCGCCCAGCGTCATCGCGTGTTCAGCTTCTGCTCGCGAGGCAATGTTGGCCGTGATTTCAACCGGGTGCCCGTCGCGGGTGCAGGCGGCCAACGACGCGTGTTGCACATCCCGTTGGTGACGGTCCTGACGCAGTGCGCGCTGCTCACCCAGCCGCTCCATTTGTTTCACATCGGGCTGCAAGTGCAACTGACCCGCATCGGCATCCAGCAAAACCGGCAGGCCGCTGGCCAGCGCCAGCACCTGAGGTGACACCCCGCACAACGCCGGGATGCCCAGGGCGCGGGCCAAAATGGCGACATGGCTGGTCGCGCCCCCGCCCACGGTGGCAAATCCGACGACTTTGCGGGTATCCAGCCTGGCCGTTTGCGAGGGCGTCAGTTGTTCCGCCACCAATATCGCCTGATCGGGCAATGCCAGCGCACTGTCATCCACGCCGAGAATCCGTTTCAGCACGCGCAGTCCCACGTCTTCCAGATCCAGCGCCCGCTCCGCCAGTAACGGACTGCCCAACCCTTTGAATAACGCCGCGGTGGCTTCGGTGGCATTGCGCCAAGCGAAGGCCGCACTTTTGCCGGAGTTGATCAGTTCAGCGGCATGCTCCACCAAACTCGGGTCTTGCAACAGCTGCTGATGAGCCCGAAAGATCTCACTCTGCGCCGGACTTGCTGCGTCATCGCGCAAGCCTTGCAGTTCAATGGCCGCACGGTCCAGCGCGTGTTGCAGCGCCGCATGCTCGCGTTGTGCCTCGCTGGCCTGTTCGACCACCTCCAGCGCGCTCTGTGCCACGTGCACCACATACCCATACGCCGAACCCGTGGAGGCGCACACCCCGCGCAGCACATCCGACACCTCATCATTGGCGACGGGTTGTGGGTCAGGAGCCAACACCACGCACTCAACCTCTTCGCCGCATCCTTGTGCCAGCAACTCGGACAGCTCACGGATGGCCGCGTCGGCATCCGGCCCCGCAGCACTGAGGTAAACGCTGTCTGCATACGCGGTTTGCAACGCCATGATCGCTACCAGCGACTTGGCGTTGGCGCTGTCGTGCTGGCGATGCAGTTGAACACGCGCAGCAAAACCTTTCGCAGCCTGAGCCAAAACCGCAGCCGGGCGCGCATGCAGGCCGTTGGGGTTGGGCAGCAACACGGCCTGCGAATGCAACACTGGACGATCTTCATGGCTGGCGGACGCAGGTTGCGTCCCTGTTTTCACGTGCACGTGCAACACAGGCTGACCGGTCTCGACCTTCACCCCGCATTGCGCCAGCGACTGAATCGCTTCGCCGCTGATGACCAGCATCAACGTCAGCAAACTGCGCGCATGAAGCGCCAGGTAATCGGCATCAAACTCGATCAACGGTTGCCCGGCCTCAACACGCTGGCCGTCTTCCACCTGCGCGATGAAACCTTTGCCTTGAAGGTTCACCGTGTCCAGGCCAATGTGCAGCAGCACCTGCACGCCGCTGTCATGGGTGATGCTCAGGGCATGGCCGGTGTGCTGCACGTTAGTGACGACGCCCGCCAGCGGGGCGCACAACATCTGCGACGTTGGATCGATGCTCACGCCGTCGCCCATCAGGCGGCTGGAAAACACCGGGTCGGGGACATCATCAAGTGCACGCACGATTCCCGACAGGGGCGCCAGCAGTTCCAGTTGTGAGGGTGTAACCATGACTTCACCTGCAATAGAGAGTTTGAGTGCCGATGGCGTGCGAGCCCCGGCAGCGTCGCTTATTTCCACCAGTACTCGACCTGCAACCCCATGTTTGAACCATGCCGCGCCCTGCCAAACGCGCCGCTGTCAGATAACGCCGAACCGGCGTCCAATTGATTGGCGGCGAGCTGCGCAGCTTTGTTCCAGCGGGCATAGGTGTAATACAGGCGAATTTCGGGGCGCTCCCAAAAGCCGGGCCCCTTGGGCGACCAGGTGGGCGCGAAGGTGAATTTGCTCAGGGTGCGGGTGCCGTCTGCGGCCCTGACTTGATCGTGGCCCAGCTCCGTCACCAGTTTGAATTGCTCACTGATCGCGTAGGCCGGGCGTACGCCAAGCGACGTCCAGTGCTGATTGCCACCCTGGGGACGAACGTCCTTTTGGTAGACCGCTTCGATTTGGCCGCCAAAACGCGGTGTCACTTGCCAGTCGAAAAACTCAACCAGGCGATAGCGTTTGCTGCTGTTGTCCAGTTGAGTATTGCCGGTGTAACCGAGTCCCGTGCCCGACCCTTCGCCGTACTGCACTGCGAACTTGTTGCGGCCGCCCAAAAAGTCGTTTTGCACATGCTGGGCGGTGATCGCCCAACCGCTGTGGGCATTGCTGCGCGAAGGCTTTTCCAGGTAGGTCAGACCAAACTCCAGCTCGCCCCCGGGATTGACCTTGAATCCGGCCACGTTAACGTCGTGACGGGTGACAGGGTCTTTTTGATACAGGCTGTCTTTGCGGGACAAGGCGTAGCTGTATTTCAGGCCGCCGATCAGTACATCTTCGATGCCCCCGCCTGTGGCGCTCTGGTTCCAGTAGTAGAAATCAGAGATGTGGATGTCGTAACGTTTGTAGTAACGGCGCCCGGCCCACAGCGAACCGCCATTGAGACTCGGCAGGTTCGACCATTGTGCATACAGCTGGGGCATGCGCACCGAACCGTTCTCCCCCTGGAAGGTGAGCTGGCGGTTATACCGGTTATAAAACGACGCCATGCCGTCGACGCTGAGCGCCGAGCCGTCATCGAGGGTCAAAATGTCCTGGCGAAGTTCCAGCTCCGCGTACTGCTCGCACTCGTTGCCCAGCCGGTATTTGGTTTCAGCGCCGGGGAGCTTGAAACAGGTTTGTTTTCCACCGTTGAGCGCGTTGCCAACGCCACTGCGCAGGTAGCCCGAGAACTCCAGGGCCTGTGATGGCAAGGGCGCAAGCAAGCCTAAGCACGCGGCGATTACGCTGCGGTTGAGTGTTGTGTTCATACATCCACCTTTTTTTATTTTTATGGGTAAAACGCTGCGGGCAAAACGCCTGTCGCCGCTGCAACAGGCTGCTTGAGACCGCACAACGCGGCCTGCAAGGCTGAATGCGCGTCAGGACTGCACGTGCAGGGCGAACGATTCGTAGGGCCTTAACGTGATGCGCCGCGTTCGCTGCGGGCAGTCGTCGTAGTTGCTGATGAGTACACGCTGCGGCATGTGCTCGCTGATGACCTCAGCAGGCAATTCGATATCGCAGGGCATGCCGTAAAAGTTGTTGAGCACCAGTAATCGCTCGTCATCGCCCTCGCGCAGGTAGGCCCAGACGTGCGGGTGCTCCAACAATAACGGGCGATATTTGCCGTGTTGCAGTAACGGCTCAGCGCGACGTAAGGCAATCAGGTGGCGGTAGTGGTGCAACACCGAAGACGGGTCATTGCGCTGGTCTTGGACCGTGATGCGGGCGGCATTGTCAGGCAGGTCTATCCAGGGCCGGGCGCTGCTGAAACCCGCATTCGGCTGATGGTCCCATTGCATCGGGGTGCGGCCGTTGTCCCGCGACTTTTGCATGATCGCGGCCATGCACCCGGCATGGGACTCGCCTGCGTCGCGCTTGAGGCGGTAGATGTTCAAGGTTTCGACGTCGCGGTACTGTTCGATGTGCTCGAAGCCCGGGTTGGTCATGCCTATTTCTTCACCCTGATAGACAAAGGGTGTGCCTTGCAAGCCATGCAGGGCGGTGGCCAGCATTTTGGCCGACAGCACGCGGTACTCGCCGTCATTACCAAAGCGCGAAACGGCGCGGGGCTGATCGTGGTTACACCAGAACAGCGCATTCCAGCCACCACCGGCCTGCATGCCCTGCTGCCAGTCAGAGAGAATGCGTTTGAGTTCCAGGAAATCGACGTCGCCGTGCACCCACTTTTGTTGGTTTGGGTAGTCCACCTTCAAGTGATGAAAATTGAACGTCATCGACAGCTCACGGCTCTGCGGATTCGAGTAACGGATGCAGTGTTGCAGGGAGGTCGAAGACATCTCGCCGACGCTGACCAGATCGTGCCCGGCGAACACCTCGCGGTGCATCTCTTGCAGGTAGGCGTGCACACGCGGGCCATCGGTGTAAAAACGGCGGCCGTCGCTGTCATCCTGGGCAAAATCGGCGGGCTTGGAGATCAGGTTGATGACGTCCAGACGGAAACCGCCCACGCCTTTGTCGCGCCAGAAGCGCATCAATTTATAGACCTCGGCGCGCACCGTGGGGTTGTCCCAATTGAGGTCGGCCTGGGTGTGGTCAAACAGGTGCAGGTAGTACTGGCCAGTCTGCGCTTCGTACTCCCACGCTGACCCGCCAAACTTGGAATGCCAGTTGTTTGGCTGGTCGCGCCAGATATAAAAGTCTCGATACGGGTTCTCGAGGCTGCTGCGGGCTTGCTGAAACCAGGGGTGTTCCGTGGAGGTGTGATTGACCACAATATCGAGCATCAACTTGATGCCCCGGGCACGGGCTTCGAGAATCAGCAGCTCGCAATCGGCCATGCTGCCGTAGCTCGGATCAATGGCGTAGTAGTCGCTGATGTCGTAGCCATTGTCCCGCTGGGGCGAACGCAGAAACGGCGTCAGCCACAGGTAATCGACCCCCAGCCATTGCAGATAATCGAGCTTGTCGACCACCCCCAGCAAATCGCCCGTGGCATTGCCGGCGTGACTGTAAAAACTCTTGGGGTAGATCTGGTAGATCACCGAACGCTGCCAGTCGTGCATATCAAGTTCCTTGCTTTGCTCTGCGTCATTGCCGGCAAATGACGGAAGTCAGGCCACGCGGAAACCGGGGCGGATGATTTTCATGTTCAGGACACAGGTCAGGACGAACGGCACCACGATGGCCACGAGCATCCCGATCACGAACATGGGGATGTGTTGAGGGATGATCGAGATAAAACCGGGCAAGCCGCCGACACCTATTGCCGAAGCCTGGACCTGATTTAACGACAGGAAAATGCTGCCCAGTGCCGAGCCTGTGAGCGCCGCATAAAACGGGAATTTGTAACGCAAGTTGATGCCGAACATGGCCGGTTCGGTGATTCCGAAATAGGCCGAGACTGCCGAGGTGGAGGCCATGCTGCGCTCACGCACATTGCGGCTCATGTAGAAAACCCCGAGTGCCGCGCTGCCTTGCGCCAGGTTGGACATCACAATCATCGGCCAGATAAAGGTGCCGCCCTGCGTGGAGATCAACTGCAAGTCGACCGCGAGGAACATGTGGTGCATGCCGGTAATCACCATAGGGGCATACAGCAGGCCAAAAATCAGGCCGCCGATCAGGGGGGCCAGATTGAACAGCGTGACCACGCCCTCGGTGATCAAAATACCCAGGTGCCGCGTTACCGGGCCGATGATTGCCAGCGCCAGCACACCGGTAATGACGATGGTCGTTATCGGCACGACCAGTAATTGAATGGCATTGGGCACCCGCGCACGCAACCATTTCTCGATCACGCTCATCACATAGGCGGCCAGCAGGATCGGCAGGATTTGCCCTTGATAGCCGACCCTCTCGATCTGGAACAGACCAAAAATGTCGAAGTAGGGAAGGCTTTGACCCTCCAGCCCGGCCACGGCCTTGCCATAGTTCCAGGCATTGAGCAGGTCGGGGTGGACCAGCATCAGGCCCAGCACAATGCCCAGGATTTCACTGCCGCCAAATCGTTTGGCTGCCGACCAGCGCGGGCAGAAATACAAAGGAGGTATTGGCCATCATGTTGATCAGGCTCCACAGCCCGTCCAGCTTGGGGTAGGCCTCAAGCAAGGTCTGACCTTCGATAAACATGCCCTTGGCGCCGATCAGGTTGTTGATGCCCATCAACAGGCCGGCAATGATCAGCGCGGGGAGAATCGGCATGAACACATCCGAAAACACCCGTACCAGACGCTGCATGGCGTTGGCCTTGTCGACGCCCTTTTGTTTGACGTCAGCCAGGGTGGCAGCCGCCAGCCCGGTTTGCTCGCGTAAGGCGGCATACACCTTTTCGACGTCGCCGGGGCCGATCACGATTTGAAACAACCCGCCGTTGAAGAAAGACCCCTTGACCAGATCGATCTGATTGAGCGCTGCACTGTCGACCCGATTCACGTCTTTTAGCGCCAGGCGCAGACGCGTGACGCAGTGCGCAGCCTGTTCGATGTTGTCGGCACCACCGAGGCTTTTTAGCAGCTCGCTGGCGATGGATGAGTAATCGTGGCTCATGCCGTATCTCCCGCTTGTCATTATTTTTATGGCGCGTCGTTGAGGCAGCACGCTGAAACGAAAAATACTCGTCTGTACCAGTTAAATCAATAACTGGTACAGACGAGTTGAGTTATTTTATTTTTCATTCGCGGGCACAGGATTGAGTCTGAGAGGACGTTCTGAAAACTGCGTATGAAGACTCCCAATCCTTTATGAGACTTGCGCTGCCTGAGCCCTGCCCTTAAGGTTCGGGCCCTGAGCACCCATCGGCATAGAGCCATCGCCATGACCAAATACAACCAGATCTATAGCGATCTGCTTGCCAGCATTACCACCGAGCGGCTGCAACGCGGTGCCCGCCTGCCCTCGGAAGCAGAGCTGATGACCACCTACGACGCCAGTCGCGGCACGGTGCGCAAAGCGATTGAGCAACTGCAGGAGCGCGGTTTTGCGCACAAGGTGCATGGCAAAGGGACGTTTGTACTGTCTTCCAGCCCGATTGAATTTCAACTGGGTGGCATCGTCAGCTTTCAAGAAACCTGGCCGCGGCTGGGTGAAAACGTCAGCACCGATGTCGTCGAGTTCAGCCAGGTTGCCCTCGAAGGAGCCCTGCACAAGCACATTGATGCCGAGGCAGGTAGCGCCATCACCCGCATCAAACGGGTCAGGCGCATCGATGGCAAACGCGTGATTCTGGACATCAACCACTTCGTGACCGACCTGATCCCGGGGCTGGACGAAGGCATCGCCCAGCACTCGATTTATGCCTATATCGAACAGCAACTGAAGCTGCAAATCAGCTACGCCCAGCGCACCATCGAAGCCGTGCCGCGCAGCCAGGACGATCAGCAACACCTGGACATGGACGGCCAAAGCCATGTGATCGTGGTCAGCAACCAGACGTTTTTGCAGGACGGCCGGCAGTTTGAGTACACCGAGTCGCGGCACACGCTGGACAAGTTTTACTTTTCCGATGTGGCGCGGCGCTAGGTCGTTCACTCACTGGTTGCGCGCAGGCTTGCTCTCCTCAGTGACCAGGCCCCGGACAGCCGAACAGTGACAACCCGGAGAAACAAAAAAGGCGGCCAACACTGAGTGTTGACCGCCTTTTTCACATCGAACCGGTTAACCGGCCAGACTTATTCCCACTCAATCGTTGCCGGCGGCTTGCTCGACACGTCGTAGGTGACGCGGGAGATGCCTTCGATTTCGTTGATGATGCGACCGCTTACGGTTTCCAGCAGTTCGTAAGGCAGGTGCGCCCAACGCGCGGTCATGAAGTCGATGGTTTCTACCGCACGCAGGGCCACAACCCAGGCGTAACGACGGCCGTCGCCCACAACACCTACCGACTTCACTGGCTGGAACACCACGAATGCCTGGCTGACTTTGTGATACCAGTCGGCCTTGCGCAGTTCTTCGATGAAGATGTGGTCAGCACGACGCAGGATGTCGGCGTATTCCTTCTTCACTTCACCCAGGATGCGCACACCCAGGCCCGGGCCCGGGAACGGGTGACGGTAGACCATGTCGTACGGCAGGCCCAGTTCCAGACCCAGACGACGCACTTCGTCCTTGAACAGCTCGCGCAGAGGTTCAACCAGCTTGAGGTTCATTTCTTCCGGCAGGCCGCCCACGTTGTGGTGCGACTTGATGACGTGTGCCTTGCCGCTTTTGGCGCCAGCCGACTCGATCACGTCCGGGTAGATGGTGCCTTGGGCCAGGTACTTGATGTTGTCCAGCTTGCAGGACTCGGCATCGAACACGTCGATAAAGGTACGGCCGATGATCTTGCGCTTTTTCTCAGGATCGGATTCGCCAGCCAGGTTGTTGAGGAACTGGTCTTCAGCGTTGGCGCGAATCACTTTGACGCCCATGTTCTCTGCGAACATGGCCATCACTTGCTCGCCTTCGTGCAGGCGCAGCAGGCCGTTGTCGACGAACACACAGGTCAGTTGGTCGCCAATGGCCTTATGCAGCAAGGCCGCCACGACCGAGGAGTCCACGCCGCCCGACAGACCGAGCAACACGTTGTCGGAGCCTACCTGGGCACGGATGTTGGCGATGGCGTCTTCAGCGATCTTCGACGGCGTCCACAGGGCTTCACAGCCGCAGATGTCGAGGATGAAGCGCGACAGGATGCGGCCGCCCTGCTTGGTGTGGGTCACTTCCGGGTGGAACTGAACGCCGTAGTAGCCGCGTTCGTCGTTGAACATACCGGCAATCGGGCAGCTCGGGGTGCTGGCCAGAATGTGGAAGTCAGAAGGCATTTTGGTGACTTTGTCACCGTGGCTCATCCATACGTCCAGGCCGAACAGGCCGTCGGAGTCGATGTGGTCTTCAATGCCGTCGAGCAGGCGGCTTTTACCGACTACGTCTACACGGGCATAACCGAACTCACGCAGCTCGGAACCTTCAACCTTGCCGCCCAGTTGCTCGGCCATGGTCTGCATGCCGTAACAGATGCCGAATACCGGTACGCCCAGATCGAACACGGCCTGCGGTGCGCGCGGGCTGTTGGCTTCGTGAACCGACTCCGGGCCGCCTGCCAGGATGATGCCTTTTGGGGCGAACTCGCGGATCGCGGCGTCGTCCATGTCGAACGGGTGCAGTTCGCAGTAAACACCGATCTCGCGCACGCGGCGGGCAATCAGCTGGGTGTACTGGGAACCGAAGTCCAGGATCAGGATGCGGTGAGCGTGAATGTCGAGGGCCATGACAAAATCTCGATTAATTTCAGAAACGACACGGGGCTGAATCAAACAGCCCCGGTTACTTAATTCGCATCGCACCCGGCACTGGCCTGGGTGCGATCACTATCAACCTACGCGATAGTTTGGCGCTTCCTTGGTGATCTGCACGTCATGGACGTGAGATTCAGCCATGCCGGCACCTGTGATACGCACGAACTCTGGCTTGGTACGCATTTGCTCGATGTCGGCGCTGCCGGTGTAACCCATCGAAGAACGCAGACCGCCCATCAGTTGGTGAATGATCGCTGTCAGCGAGCCTTTGTACGGTACGCGACCTTCGATGCCTTCCGGCACCAGCTTCTCGGCACCCGCAGAAGAGTCCTGGAAGTAACGGTCAGACGAACCCTGGGACTGCGACATCGCACCCAGCGAACCCATGCCGCGATAGGCCTTGTACGAGCGACCCTGGAACAGCTCGATCTCGCCCGGTGCTTCTTCAGTACCGGCAAACATCGAACCCATCATCACGCAGGACGCACCGGCCACGATGGCCTTGGACAGGTCACCCGAGAAACGGATGCCGCCATCGGCGATCAGGGGAACGCCAGTGCCTTCAAGGGCAGCAGCCACATTGGCAATCGCGCTGATTTGCGGAACGCCAACACCGGCCACGATACGGGTGGTGCAGATCGAGCCTGGGCCGATACCGACCTTGACCGCGTCAGCGCCCGCTTCGGCCAGCGCCAGCGCCGCAGCGCCGGTGGCGATGTTGCCGCCAATCACCTGAACCTCAGGGAAGTTCTGCTTGACCCAACGTACGCGGTCGATCACACCTTTGGAGTGACCGTGCGCGGTATCAACAACGACAACGTCTACGCCGGCAGCAACCAGCGCTGCAACGCGATCGGCGGTGTCTTTGCCGGTGCCGACCGCAGCGCCCACACGCAGACGACCTTGATCGTCCTTGCTGGCCAACGGGTAAGCCTTGGCTTTTTCGATGTCGTTAACGGTCATCATGCCTTTGAGGGCAAATTTGTCGTCAACGATCAGGACGCGCTCGATGCGGTGCTTGTGCAACAGCTCGCGGGCTTCTTCTTTGTCGGCACCTTCCTTGACGGTGACCAGACGCTCTTTAGGCGTCATCACATCGCGTACGGAGGCTTCCAGACGGTTTTCAAAGCGCACGTCACGGGAGGTCACGATACCGACCAGGTCGCCATTTTGCAGGACCGGAACGCCGGAGATGTTGTGCTGACGGGTCAGTTCGAGCAATTCACGGACGGTTGCATCCGCCTCGATCGTGATGGGCTCTTTAACCACACCGGCTTCGAAGCGCTTGACCTTGCGGACTTCGTGAGCTTGCTGCTCGATGGTCATGTTCTTGTGGATGATACCGATACCGCCTTCCTGAGCCATGGCGATTGCCAGACGGGCTTCAGTTACGGTGTCCATTGCGGCGGAAACCAGCGGAATATTCAGTTCAATGCCACGGGTCAAACGAGTCTTGAGGCTGACTTCGTTCGGGAGAACCTCGGAATAACCGGGGACGAGAAGGATGTCATCGAAGGTGAGTGCTTCTTGGCTGATACGCAGCATCGCTGGGGCTCCCGAGCGGGAAAATGGAAGCGCGCCATTGTACTTAAAACACCTGTGCGGCTCAACGGAAACCTTTAGAGAGTTTTGCGCTAAGGGTCAATGATTTGCTGACTCACAAGGCAGAAAAACGCCCTGGCACCGGCACAAGCGTTAAAGCTCCACCTTCACCCACGCCACCGGCTGATCCAGCCAGTCGGCAAATTCATCCAGGAAGCTCTGCTTGAAACCCGCTTCGGCCCAATTATTAAAGATGAACCCCAGATTGGAGAACGCGCACGGCTGCAAGAACAGGAAGCCATTGATGTCATCTTCATGGCCACATAACGGGCACGTGAAGTTGTCTGTACGCCCCGGCATCCAGTCTTCAAGGCTTTCGAACAACGCCTCACCGACTTCCTTGCGGCACTCGGCGCATCCGGCCTCTTCAAGAAACCCCTTGGCCGGGGTATAGATGCAGCGCTTGGTAATGATTTCCAGGCCATTGACCGGCTCCGCGAACGGCAGCGCCTCGGGATGAAGCACGACGTCGGCAGCCCCCGGCGCGATCGCATGGGCCATGCCGTTGCCGGTGCGGCCGCACGTGGTCAGGGCTTCTTCAATGATGCTCTTGCGCACCAACCAGCGCACGATCGCGCGGGCGCGCGGCTCATGAACCGGCAAGGTGGAGATTTTGGGGACGATGATGCTTTGCGAATTCATGACAAACGACACGTATAAAAAAGAAAACAAAGCCAAAAGTGTAAACACTGGCGCAGGCTGCTGGGTCTCAGGGGGCGCAGCTTAAAGCCTGATCCCCTGAGGTCAAGCGCTCAAGTAGCGGACGATCAGCGCGATGCCGCTGGCCAGCACCAGCCATGTCACCAGTCGCACAAAGGCCTCGCGGGACAATTTGCGCGTCAGTCGTCGCCCTGCCCATAGCCCAAGCGCCATTGCCGGTAACAGACACACGGCCAATAGCAGCAGAGCGCCATCGGCGTACACCCCGGCAATCACAAACAAGCTCAGGCGCACCACCGTGCTGCAACTGATCAACGCACTTTGCGTGGCCCGCGCCGCCTCTTTGGGCAAACGCGCATTGAGGTACAGCGCATACAAAAAGCCACCGCTGCCAAACAATGCACCAAATAATCCGCCCACGGTGCCGGTCGGAATCGCCCAACCGGCAGGCACGTGCTTCGGCCGTACCTTCACGGCCAAGCTATAAACCGCATACGCGCTGATGAATATTCCCATCAGCAGCAGTAATAAATCTGACTTGAGGTTCAGCAGAAACACCACCCCGACAACACAACCCAACGCCATACAAGGGAGTAAACGTAAAAGTTCGAGACGCGCCACGTCGCGACGCGCAGGCAACCAATTGCCAAATGCCGCTACACAATCAAGCAACACCAGTAGCGGGATTATTTTCGACAGGGGAAGGCACAGGATCAACAGCGGTCCCGCCACCAGCGCCGTGCCGAACCCGGCTACGCCAAACACGATGTACGCCAGTGCAATGGCCAGCTCCAGCAACAGCCACTCGCTCCCGGTATAAGGCAGATCCATGGGGCAACTTCCTTGTTTTTAGTGCGCGGACTGTAACCAGATACGTGCAGTCATAACAATCCGCCCTTATGATGGCCGACATGATTAAAGACCCCTTTGCAAGACTCAATCTCGACCGCGAAGTCCTGACCGTCAGCCAGCTCAACGGCCGAGCCCGGGTGTTGCTCGAAGACGTGTTCAGCAACATCTGGGTCGAAGGCGAAATCTCCAACCTCGCCCGCCCGGCGTCCGGCCACGTGTATTTCACACTCAAAGACAGCGGCGCTCAGGTGCGCTGCGCGCTGTTTCGCAACAATGCTGCCCGCGTGCGCCAAGCATTAAAAGACGGCCTGGCGGTCAAGGTGCGCGGCAAGGTGTCGTTATTCGAAGGCCGGGGCGATTACCAACTGATCCTCGATACCGTTGAACCCGCGGGTGACGGCGCGCTGCGGTTGGCCTTTGAGGCACTGAAAGAAAAGCTCAGCGCCGAAGGCCTGTTCAGCGCTGAACGCAAGGTTGCCCTGCCCGCCCACCCGCAGCGTATCGGGATTGTCAGTTCGCCCACCGGCGCGGTGATTCGCGACATCATCAGCGTATTTCGCCGGCGCGCACCTCACGTCGAGCTGACCCTGATTCCTACCGCCGTCCAAGGACGCGAAGCCACTGCGCAGATCGTGCGCGCGTTGAAAATGGCCGACGCGCGCGGCTTTGATGCGCTGATCCTGGCCCGTGGCGGCGGCTCCCTGGAAGACTTGTGGTGTTTCAACGAAGAGGCCGTGGCCCGCGCCATCGATGCCTGTGTAACCCCGATTGTGAGCGCTGTCGGTCACGAGACCGATGTCTCGATCAGTGACTTCGTGGCCGATGTGCGCGCGCCTACACCGTCTGCCGCCGCCGAATTGCTGGCCCCGGATTCCAGCGACTTGCAGCACCGTATTGAAAGCCTGCACAGGCGTCTGATGATGCGTATGCGTGATCGCTTGATGCGCGAACGCCTGCGCCTTGACGGGCTCGCGCGCCGCTTGCGTCACCCGGGGGAACGTCTGCGCCAGCAAGCGCAACGTCTGGATGACCTGGATATGCGCATGCGACGGGCCTTTGAACGCAGCCTCAATACGCGTCGCGAACGCTTGATTCGTCTGGAAACTCGTCTGGCAGGCCAGCATCCCGGCCGTCAGTTGGCCCTCTTGCGTCAACGCCTCGACAGCTTGGCCGAACGCTTGCCGCGGGCCATGCGTGAAGGCTTGAAAGCCCGTCGCCTGCAGTTGCACAGTCAGATGCAGACGCTGAATGTGGTCAGCCCGCTGGCTACTTTGGGCCGCGGTTACAGCATTCTGCTTGACGAGCGAGGCAACGCCATCCGCAGTGCCGAACAAACCCACAATGGCCAACGCCTGAAAGCCAAGCTCGGTGAAGGCGAACTCCACGTGCGCGTCGAGGATAATCACATCACGCCTGTCACCCTTTCACTACTGGATTAATCGATGCTGCGTTTCGCTTCTGCCTTTTTGTTGCTATGCCTGACTGTCAACGCGCACGCGGCTGACAGTTACATCACCCGCCTACTCAATAAACCGGTGCCAGGGGGCGTGGCCGTAATTGAACTGGGCAACGGCGTACAGGCGCCCAAAGCCACCTATCAGGGCAAACCGGTGCTGGTGGTCAAGGAACAGGACACCTGGCGTGCCATCGTTGGTATCCCGTTAACCGTCAAACCCGGTACTCAGTCCATCAGCACGGGAGGCCAAGACCTGAATTTCACTGTTGGCCACAAAAAATACCCCGAGCAACGGATCACGCTGAAAAATCAGCGTCAGGTCAACCCGAACCCCGCTGACATCAAACGCATCGACAACGAGCTGGCCATTCAGATCAAGGCCTACCGCACGTTCAGCCCTAATACGCCGAGCAACCTGCTGCTGGATAAACCGGTTACTGGCCCCCTGTCGAGCAAGTTCGGGGTGCGACGTTTCTTTAATGGCGAAGAACGTAACCCACACGCGGGTCTGGATTTTGCCGTGCCTGCAGGTACGCCGATCAAAACGCCCGCCGCAGGCAAGGTGATTTTGATCGGCAATTATTTCTTCAATGGCAATACGGTGTTTGTCGATCACGGCCAGGGCTTCATCAGCATGTTTTGTCACATGTCGAAGGTTGACACCCAGGTCGGGCAGCAACTGGCACGGGGTGATGTCGTGGGCAGGGTTGGATCAACCGGCCGCGCCACTGGACCGCACATGCACTGGAACGTCAGCCTGAATGATGCGCGCGTCGATCCGGCGATTTTCATTGGCGCTTTCCAGCCGTAACATTTGCACACAGCCACACAGCACAAAACGTCGACGACTCTTTATGTAGCGCAATCCACAGCAACAAATAAATTAGATTGCGCTATTTACCTTCGAAAAAATGTCATTTAAGAGCATTTCTCTCAAAGTTTTTTGGCCGCTTGCCATCCTCCCTGCCAATGGTTAGGGTTGAGGCCATGAAAACCTCTCACACCCTCATTCTGCAACGTCAACATCGCAGCCTTTGCCTCGTCAGCGCACGACTGCAAAGCTGATTGCGGTGCCTCGCCCCTCTGCTTTGTATCTCCGGTTAGCCGCCTTTTTTCGGCTCGTACAATAAGGATTGCCTGATGACCATGCTCAAAAACCCGTCTTCGAAGTACCGGCCGTTCCCTGTCATTGATTTGCCTGACCGGACCTGGCCGTCGAAAACCATCACTCAAGCACCTATCTGGTGCAGTTCCGATCTGCGCGACGGCAACCAGTCGCTGATCGAACCGATGGATGCCACCAAGAAGCTGCGCTTCTGGAAGACGCTGGTGAGTGTGGGCGTGAAAGAGATTGAAGCGTCGTTCCCGGCCGCTTCACAAACCGATTTCGACTTTGTGCGCACCTTGATTGAAGACGGCCATATACCGGATGACACGACCATTCAGGTCTTGACCCAGGGCCGTGAAGACTTGATCGCGCGCACGTTTGAATCATTGCGCGGAGCAAAAAAGGCCATCGTTCACTTGTACAACGCGACCTGCCCGGCCTTCCGCCGAATCGTGTTCAATCAGGACAAGGACGGCATCAAGGAGATCGCCGTCAGCGCAGCCAAGCTGTTCGTCAAATACGCCGCGCAACAGCCCGAAACCCAGTGGACCTTTGAATACTCGCCCGAAACGTTCAGCGCCACTGAGCTGGAGTTTGCCAAAGAAGTATGTGACGCCGTGATCGAGGTCTGGAACCCGACCCCGGAGCACAAGATGATTCTCAACCTGCCTGCAACGGTTGAATGCGCCACGCCGAATATTTATGCCGACCAGATCGAATGGTTCGGTCGCCATATCAATCGTCGCGACAGCGTCATCATCAGCCTGCACACCCACAACGACCGGGGCACCGGCGTAGCGGCCACCGAACTGGGCCTGTTGGCGGGCGCTGACCGTGTCGAAGGTTGCCTCTTTGGTAACGGCGAGCGCACCGGCAACGTCGACTTGGTGACGGTGGCATTGAACATGTACACACAGGGCCTGGACCCGCAACTGGACTTCTCGGACATCGATGGCGTGCGCAAAGTCGTCGAAGAGTGCAACCAGATTCCGGTCCACCCGCGTCACCCGTATGTGGGCGATCTTGTGCATACGGCCTTCTCCGGCTCGCACCAAGACGCTATCCGCAAAGGCTTCGCGCAGCAGAAACCGGACGCATTGTGGGAAGTCCCCTACTTGCCTATCGACCCGGCTGACATCGGTCGCAGCTACGAAGCAGTGATTCGTGTGAACAGCCAATCCGGCAAAGGCGGTATTGCTTACCTGCTCGAGCAGGAATACGGCATCAGCTTGCCGCGCCGCATGCAAATCGAGTTCAGTCAGGTCGTGCAACGCGAAACCGACCGTCTGGGCCTGGAGATGACCGCGCAGCAGATTCACAGCCTGTTGCACAGCGAATACCTGCAAGCCAACACGCCTTACGCGTTGGTGAGCCATCGGTTGCAAGAAGAGAATGGCCACAGCGCCGTCGACGTCGAGGTGTCCGCCAAGGGCGCGGGCGAAACCAACCTGCGTTGGAGCGGCAAAGGCAATGGCGCTCTGGAGGCGCTGGTAGCGGGCTTACCGGTCAAGGCCGAGATCATGGATTACAACGAGCATGCAATCGGGGCGGGCACCAATGCCAAAGCGGCGGCCTACATTGAACTGCGTGTCAACGGCGAGCGTGCCGTGCATGGCGTGGGCATCGATGAAAACATCACCACAGCCAGCTTCAAAGCCCTGTTCAGCGCACTGAACCGCGCACTGAGCGAAGCCGAGGCAAAAGCCGCGTAACGCACGCCAGCTACACAAAAGCCCCCATGGTGAACGCCATGGGGGCTTTTTTGCACGCCACACACTCAACACCCTCGCCGCCCGGTTGCGCAGGCAGGCCGGGGGTTGCCCTCAGACTTTCAGCTCGAACTCATCCGCATCGAGGTCAGCCGGAAAACGCTCACGGTAAGCAGCGAGTTCACCGGCATTCAAGCTGACTTGAAACACACCATCTGCCTCACCCGCACTGAGCAGCGACTCGCCCTGAAAATCGAGAATATGGCTGTCACCCGTGTACACCAGCCCTTTCCCATCCGCCCCGACCCGATTCACTGCAGCGACGTAACAGAGGTTTTCAATGGCGCGTGCAGGCAGCAGGCGATTCCAGTGAAGACGCCGCGCTCCCGGCCAGTTGGCGGTGTAAAGCAACAGATCGGTGTCATGGGGATCGCAACTCCAGACCGGGAAACGCAGGTCGTAACAAATCAACGGCCTGATTCGCCAGCCCTTCACTTCAAACTGAACCTGACGCTCACCGGGGGTAAAGTGTTCGTGCTCGCCCACCATACGGAACAGGTGACGCTTGTCGTAGTGCAGCACGACACCATCCGGACGGGCCCACAGCAGTCGATTGCGATGGCTGCCATCAGCCGCTTCAATAATGACGCTGCCAGTCACGACGGCATTGAGTTTTTTGGCCTGATCGCGCAACCACTGGGTAGTTGGGCCATTTTCTGCTTCAGCCAGGGCTTTGGAGTCCATGCTGAAACCGGTGGTGAACATTTCAGGCAGCACTACCAGGTCCGCGCCCGCGGCCTGCTGCAACAGCTCATCGAAATGATCGAAATTGGCCTGACGGTCATGCCAGGCCAGTGTGGTCTGGACCAGCGCCACAGTTAAATCGGGTAAACCACTTAGATCACGCATAGTTTTTCTGCTGCTTCACGCAGCGTCTCCTCGCGTTTCGCAAAACATAGGCGAACCAGCCGCTGCCCTTCGGGCGGGGTCTGGTAGAACACCGAAACCGGGATTGTCGCCACGCCATGCTCGCGGGTCAGCCACACGGCCATGTCGACATCATTAAGGTCCGGACGAATAAGGGAGTAATCAACCAATTGAAAGTAAGTCCCTGCCACCGGCTTGAAGGTAAAGCGCGATGGGTTTAACAAATCACAAAACAGGTCACGCTTGGCCTGGTAAAAAGCGGGCAGTTCTTCGACATGCTGCGGGCAGGCTGCCATAAAATCGGCCAGCGCATATTGCAGCGGCGTCACCCCGCAAAAACTGACGTATTGGTGCACTTTACGCAGCTCTGCCGTCAAGGCGGGCGGCGCAACCACATAGCCGGTTTTCCAGCCCGTGACGTGGTATGTCTTGCCGAAAGAACTGACAACGAATGCGCGATGGTACAACTCGGGATGTGACAAAACACTGACGTGGGGCACCCCGTCGAACACCAAATGTTCATACACCTCATCGCTGATGAGGTAGATGTCACGGTTTTCGATAAGTTTCGCCAACTGGTCCAGTTCCCGACGGCTGATTAGCGCGCCACTCGGGTTGTGAGGACTGTTGAGAATAATCATCCGCGTGCGTGGGCTAAGGGCCTCACTGAGTCTTTGCCAATCGATGGAGAAATCATCCAGTGCCAGCGGCACATGAACGCAACGGCCACCGGCCAGTTCGACTGAAGGCTCGTAACTGTCATAACACGGGTCGAACACGATGACTTCGTCACCCGCATGGATCACGGCCTGAATGGCACAGAAAATGGCTTGGGTCGCACCCGGCGTGATGGTGACTTCAGCGTCCGCATCCACTTTAACGCCATAGCTGCGGCTTATTTTGGCAGCCACTTGCTGACGCAGCGCGGGTAAACCGGTCATCGGGGAATATTGATTGTGGCCACTGGCAATGTGTTGACCGACGGCATCACGCAACGCTTGCGGGCCATCAAAGTCAGGGAAGCCCTGAGACAAGTTGAGTGCGCCGGTTTCCGTCGCGAGCTGCGACATGCGCGTGAAGATAGTGGTGCCGACGTTCGGCAACTTGCTGGTTATCATGGCCGTTCCCTGTTGAGTTCCCGGCACTGACTGCGGCACAGGACTCACCGAGGATAGCCCAAACACCCGGCACGAAAAAGGGCCCGTTGGGACCCTTTCTCATTACGCGTCGACGTTGCGCTATCAGCGCTTGTCTTTGCGTTTTTTCTCGGCTTTCTTGTGGTGCGACATCATGCGGCGCTTCTTGTTGACCTGACGGTCGGTCAACGAGTTTTTGTTCGCCTCGTACGGGTTCTCGCCACCTTTGAACTCGATGCGGATCGGCGTACCGACCAGTTTCAAGACACGGCGGTAGGTGTTTTCAAGGTAACGGACGTAAGACTTCGGCACCTTCTCAACTTGGTTACCGTGAATCACGATAATCGGCGGGTTAGCGCCACCCAAGTGGGCATAACGCAGCTTGATACGGCGGTTGTTGACCATCGGCGGCGCGTGCTCGCCTACCGCATCTTCAAGGATCTGAGTCAGGCGGTTGGTCGGCCAGCGTGTCACCGCAGACTTGAAGGAGTTCTGCACCGACTGGTACAGGTTACCCACGCCCGTGCCGTGCAGCGCCGAGATGAAGTGGATGTCGGCAAAGTCAACGAAGAACAGGCGGCGCTGCAGCTCGGTCTTGACGTAGTCGCGTTCGCTTGGGGTCATGCCGTCCCATTTGTTGATTGCGATGACCAGAGCGCGACCGGCCTCCAGCGCAAAACCCAACAGGTTCAGGTCGTGATCCACTACGCCTTCGCGCGCGTCCATGACAAAGATCACCACGTTGGCGTCTTTAATCGCTTGCAGCGTTTTGACCACGGAGAATTTTTCAACTTCTTCGTGGATCTTGCCGCGTTTGCGAACACCAGCCGTGTCGATCAGCGTGTACTTTTCGTCGTTACGCTCAAACGGGATGTAAATACTGTCTCGGGTAGTGCCTGGCTGGTCGTACACGATTACACGGTCTTCACCGAGCATGCGGTTGACCAGTGTCGATTTGCCGACGTTCGGACGACCGATGATCGCGATCTTGATACCGTCTTTTTCGCCCGGACCCGGAATGCGCTTGGCTTCCTCGCCTTCGAGAACGATTTCAGGTTCGCCTTCTTCGGCATCATCCTCGTCACGCGGGAAGGAGGACAACGCCACTTCGAGCAACTGCGAGATACCGCGGCCGTGTGCACCGGCGATAGGGATTGCGTCGCCCATGCCCAACGGTGCGAATTCTGCGCGTGCCATGTCCGGGTCGATGTTATCGACCTTGTTAGCCACCACGTAGGAACGCTTGTTTCGTTTGCGCAAGTGTTCGCCGATCATCTGGTCAGCGGCAGTGAAACCCGCCTTGGCATCTACCAGGAACAGCACCACATCTGCTTCTTCAATGGCCAGCAGTGACTGCTCGGCCATCTTTTCGTCCATACCGTGCTCGTCACCGGAGATACCACCGGTGTCGACCAGAATGTAGGAACGCCCTTGCCACTTGGCCTCACCGTATTGGCGATCACGGGTCAGACCGGACAAGTCGCCGACGATGGCGTCGCGAGTCCTGGTCAGGCGGTTGAACAAGGTGGACTTGCCGACGTTTGGTCGGCCCACCAGGGCGATTACGGGAACCATGCGGCTCTCCACTTCGTTATTTCAAAAAATACAAAAGCCGCTGCAGGGCAGCGGCCAGAGTTCGGAACAGCACAAAATGTGCCGCAAACCTTGCCAGAGCAAGGCTGCCTGAGGCCCTAGAGCCTCAAGCATAGACGCCTTAGCGAATGGTCAGGGCTTCCAGTTTGCCGCTGTTACCAAACACGTAAATCATGTCACCGACCACCAGCGGACGTGCCCGCAGGCCATCGCTGTCAATGCGGGTACGGCCTACGAAACGCCCGTCGACCTGGCTCAGCAGGTGCAGATAGCCTTCCATGTCGCCGACCGCTACATAGCTGGAGAACACTTCCGGTGCCGACAGCTGACGGCGGGCCAGAAATTCGTTGCTCCACAAAGCGGTGGTCGAACGCTCGTCGACGCCTTCAACAGTGCCGGACGCCAGGCTGACATAGACGCTGCCAAAACCTTGTGCGACACCGGCATAACTGGATGCATCGCGCTGCCACAGCACACGGCCGCTTTCAAGTTCCAGTGCAGCCATGCGGCCCTGATAGCTGGCGACATACAGCGTGCCACCGGACAGTAGCAGACCACCGTCGATGTCAACTATGCGCTCCAGCTCGGAACGGCCTTGCGGGATGGCAACACGCTGTTCCCATACCGGCACGCCATTACGAGTGTCCAGCGCCACCACTTTACCGGTGGAAAGACCTGCCACCGCCAAGTGATTGGTCACCACGGGGGCACCCGTTCCACGCAGGGTCAGAACACCCGGCGTGCTATCGTAGGTCCAGCGCTGGTCGCCGGTCGAGGCATCGAGGCCGATCAGGCGATCGTCCTGGGTTTGAACCACAACCACGTCGCCGTTGGTTGCAGGCGGAGCCAGGACTTCGCTGGTAACACGGGAGCGCCATTTTTCTTCGCCAGAACTGGCGTCAAGCGCAACCACTTCACCTTGCAGGGTACCCAGCAGGACCAGACCATAACCGGCGCCAACAGCACCGGACACAGGTAGTTCCAGGTCCTTTTTCCATTTGACGTCGCCGTTCATACGGTCCAGCGCCATCACGACACCCGTTACATCGGCGGCGTACAGGGTATTACCTTCAACGGCTGGCACCAGCATGTTGTAGGTTTTGCCCTGGCCATCGCCAATCGAACGGCTCCACTGCTTTTGCAAAACGACTTCTTCTTTGAAGTCGGTCAGCGCGGCCGGTGGCAGTTCTTTTTTGCTGTTGCTGCTGCAACCCGCGGCCAAAATGGCCAGAGCCAGCAATGCTGCATGTTTCCAACGAATCACGTTACGCATCCCCTTTGGCCAGGTCGTCGAGCTTGATTTGTAAGCCGCCGACTGCCGCCTCATCCGAGAGCGCCGCCTTGGCTTTTTCGTAGGCTGCACGTGCGTCATCAGTACGGCCCTGCTGAACCAGCAGGTCGCCCTTGAGCTCTTCACGGCTGGCCAGGAATGCTTTGTCCGAATCACCTTCCAGCAGCTTCAAGGCTTCATCCACCTTGTTCTGTGCAGCCAGAACCTGGGCCAGACGCTGACGCGCCACTTCGCCCAACGTAGCATTGGCAGGCTTGTCGACGATAATTTTCAGCTCATTGGCCGCGTCATCCAGCTTGCCGCTGTCAACCGCGACCTTGGCCACAAACAGACCGCCAAATTGCGCGTATGCGCTGCCGCCGTACTGGCTCTTCAGCTTGTTGGCCAGATCCGCAACTTGCGCAGCGTCAGGCTGACCATTGGGCGTCAATGTGGTTTCAAGCAGTTGTTGGTAGAGAATCGACGCACCCTGCGACTGATTGCTCTGATATTTGTGCCAAGCCTGCCAGCCGAACACCACCACCAGCGCCAGCAAGCCGCCAGTGACCAGGGGTTTGCCGTTGCGCTGCCACCAGTCTTTCAACTCGCCCAGCTGATCATCATCGTTACTCGACACCCCAACACTCCTTATTCGATAAATCGGCTGTTTTTACAGCTTCAACCCTGCACGACGCAGGTGGCCAAGTGCTCTGAAAGAGCATCCCAGGCAATAGTTTGTTGTTCGCCCTGGCCACGCAGGGGTTTGACACCTACCACTTGCCGGGCCAATTCGTCGTCGCCCAGGATCAGCGCATACAACGCGCCGCTCTTGTCGGCCTTCTTGAACTGGCTTTTAAAGCTGCCCGCGCCGGCATTGACTTGCAGGCGCAGGTTCGGCAACTGATCGCGAACACGTTCGCTCAAGGCCAGTGCGGCCAATTCAGCAGCTTCACCGAAGGCGCACAGGTACACATCGACCTGACGCGAGATTTCTTCAGGGATTTGCTCAAGGGTTTCCAGCATCAGGATCAGGCGCTCGATACCCATGGCGAAACCAACACCCGAGGTGGGTTTGCCACCCATTTGCTCAACCAGGCCGTCATAGCGGCCACCAGCACAGACGGTGCCCTGAGCGCCGAGTTTGTCAGTGACCCACTCGAATACGGTTTTGCTGTAGTAATCAAGCCCGCGAACCAGTTTCGGGTTGATGACGTAAGGTATGCCTGCCGCATCGAGACGCGCCTTGAGGCCTTCAAAGTGCACGCGGGACTCTTCGTCGAGGTAGTCCACCAGCTTGGGAGCGTCAACCAGAACTGCCTGTGTATCCGCATTCTTGGTATCCAGAACACGCAGCGGATTGGATTTGAGACGGCGCTGACTGTCTTCGTCCAGTTCGCTCAGGCGCGACGTCAGGTATTCAACCAGGGCGGCACGATAACGGGCACGGGCTTCGCTGGTGCCCAGACTGTTGAGCTCAAGTTTGACTGCGTCACGAATACCCAGCTCGCCCCACAGGCGCCAGGTCAGCACGATCAGCTCGGCATCAATGTCCGGACCGTCAAGGTTGAACACCTCGACACCCACCTGATGGAACTGGCGATAACGGCCTTTTTGAGGACGCTCGTGGCGAAACATCGGACCGACGTACCACAGTTTTTGAACCTGACCACCGCCCGTGATGCCGTGCTCTAGTACAGCACGCACGCAGGCCGCGGTGCCTTCGGGACGCAAGGTCAGCGAATCGCCGTTGCGGTCTTCGAAGGTGTACATCTCTTTTTCGACAATGTCGGTCACTTCACCGATTGAGCGTTTGAACAGCTCGGTGAACTCAACGATCGGCATGCGGATTTGTTTGTAACCGTAGTTATCCAACAGCCGCGCGACCTTGCCCTCAAAAAAACGCCATAGGGGCGTCTGCTCGGGCAGGATGTCGTTCATGCCACGAATGGCTTGCAGTGACTTGCTCACAAAAAATCCTTAATTCGTTTGATTAGCCGCGCGCAATGACAGCTGCGTCGGCTTCGACCTTTTCGGCCGCTTTCTGGCGGATCAGTTTTTCGAGCTCATCCACCAGATTTTCATTCGTTAACTTCTGCGACGGCTTACCGTCGATATAAATCAGGTTTGGCGTACCGCCGGTCAGGCCCACGTGGGCTTCCTTGGCTTCGCCGGGGCCATTTACCACACAGCCGATCACAGCAACATCCAAGGGGACCAACAAATCTTCAAGGCGCCCTTCCAGCTCGTTCATGGTTTTTACCACGTCGAAGTTCTGGCGCGAACAGCTCGGGCACGCGATGAAGTTGATCCCGCGGGAACGCAAACGCAGGGATTTGAGAATGTCGTATCCGACTTTCACTTCTTCCACCGGGTCGGCCGCCAGCGAGATACGGATGGTATCGCCGATGCCTTCGGCGAGCAGCATACCTAGGCCCACTGCAGATTTCACTGTGCCGGAGCGCAATCCGCCCGCCTCGGTGATCCCTAAGTGCAAGGGCTGTACGATTTCTTTGGCCAGCAAGCGATAGGCTTCTACGGCCATGAACACATCGGACGCCTTCACGCTGACCTTGAAGTCCTGGAAATTCAGGCGCTCAAGGTGTTCCACGTGACGCAGTGCCGACTCGACCAGCGCGGCAGGTGTCGGTTCGCCGTATTTCTTTTGCAGATCCTTTTCGAGGGAGCCGGCATTCACGCCAATACGAATTGGGATACCCCGATCACGTGCTGCATCCACAACCGCACGGACACGGTCTTCGCGACCGATGTTTCCGGGGTTGATACGCAGGCAGTCCACGCCCAGCTCGGCGACACGCAACGCGATGCGGTAGTCAAAGTGAATATCGGCAACCAATGGCACCTTGACCAGTTGCTTGATGCGACCAAACGCTTCGGCAGCATCCATGTCTGGTACAGAAACGCGCACGATATCGACGCCTGCGGCTTCAAGGCGATTGATCTGCGCAACGGTAGCTGCAACATCATTGGTGTCACTGTTGGTCATGCTTTGAACCGCGATAGGGGCATCGCCACCTACCGGCACAGAGCCGACCCAGATTTTGCGCGATTCGCGACGTTTGATTGGTGATTCGCCGTGCATGACTTATTGACCTAGCTTCAGGCGAGCAGTCTCGCCACTGGTGAAAGGAGCCACATCCACTGCCTGACCGTTGTAGGTCACTTGCGCACCCCGGGCATAACCCAGACGCAGGCTTAGTGGAGGCTTGCCGCTCACTTCAAGATTTTCGCCCTTGCGCTTCAGGCCGCCAAATAGCACTTTGCCATTCGCATCGGTGACCTGAGTCCAGCAATCAGCGGTGTACTGCACGCCCACCTTGCCAGCACCCGCCACTGCGGGGGCTGTTTCAGTCACTGGCGCGGCGGGAGCGACCGCAGAGGCAGGCGCTACTGGAGCAACCGGCGTTGGCGCAGCTTGAGCCACTGGCGCAGGAATAGCCGGCGCCGGGGCAACAGCAACGGCCGCTTCAGGCGCTGCCGGGAGCGTTAAAGCTGTCGCCCCGGTCTGGTCGCCTGCAGGTTCGACGGGGACAGCCGCGTCACCTTCCGTTTTCGCTTCAGCGACGGCTTGATCTTCCGGCTCGTCCAGCGGATGGATCTGGGTTGTACCGTCCGCGCCTTCGACTTCAACGTGTTCAGGCGTGAGACCGATCAGGTCCTTTGTGCGCATGGATGTCTGGTCCTGCCACCAGAGAAAGCCGCCACCGATTACAGCCAGCAGCAGTATCAGGCTGACGATACGCAAGATGGTATGCGAAACACGTACGGGCTCTTCGATACGGCCAAGGCTGTGAACGCTGCTGCCGGTCGAATCCGTCCCTGTGTAGACGTCAAATTCATGCACCAGCGCAGCCTGGTCCATGCCCAGCAATTTGGCATAAGCCCGGATGTAGCCACGGGCAAACGTATGACCGGGCAATTTGTCGAATGCGCCCGCCTCAAGATTACTCAGGGAGCTGACCGTGAGATTGAGCTTCAAGGCGACTTCGGCCAATGTCCATCCATTGTTCTCACGGGCCTGACGCAAGGTCTCACCGGGATTGACTCGAGTCGCTGCTGGAACTTCGGGTTGCGCCGCTTTCATCATTGCTCCGACAGGTATTGCTGATATTCCGGCGTGCCGGGATAAAGTCGTTTTAGTTGCTGGCCGAACGTTGCAGGTGTGGCGCGATCATCGAAGACAGTCGCCAGCCGCGCGCCGAGCAATAGACTACGTGCATTTTGCCCACTAAGCAGGCTAAAACGATCGTAATACTCACGTGCTGGCACATATTGCCTGTCCTGATACGACAATTCGGCCATCTCCAGCAAGGCTCGCGGCTGGTTTGGATTCAGGCGTAGCGCTTTTACCAGGTACTTGCGAGCCACATCAGGTTGCCCAAGCTTGAGCGCCGTTATACCCAAATTTTCGTAAAGACGGGAGCGTTCGGGATAAAGATTATCGGTCGAGGCTTTCTGAAACTGCGCAAAGGCCTCTTGATAGCGTTGCTGCTCGAACAGGAAGCTACCGTAGTTATTGAGCGTGCGCGCATCGTGCGCGCGGGCACTCAGTGATTGACGGTAACTGTTCTCTGCAAGCTCGGGCTCCATTTCGGACTGATACAGCAAAGCCAGTGCGGCGTGGGTGTCCGGGTCATGCTTGTCGAGCTCGAGCGCTTTACCCAGGGGGATCTTTGCCTGCTCGGCCAAACCTTGCTGCAAATAGCCGAGCCCCAGTTGCACATACGCCTGACGCGCTGCATCGCGACCCTTGTCGGTGCTCAACGGGTTTGATCCACCCGATGAAACGCAGCCAGCCAACACGCTGACCAACACCACACAAAGCGCCACGCGCAGGGTCATAGCGTTCCTCTCTTAAGGTCGGGCAGCAGCGTTAAGCGCCAGATCGGCTTCAATCGAAGCAATATGACGTTCGCTGCGACGTGTCCGGTCATTGACCTGGCCGACGAGTTGCCCGCATGCCGCGTCAATGTCTTCACCGCGGGTAGTGCGTACTGTTACGTTGTAACCCGCGTTTTGCAGCAGTTCCTGGAAGCGGCGAATCGCATTGTTGCTTGGTCGCTCGTAGCCGGAATGCGGGAACGGGTTGAACGGGATCAAGTTGATCTTGCACGGCGTGTCTTTGAGCAGCTCGATCATTTCACGCGCGTGATCAACGTGGTCGTTCACGTCTTTGAGCAAGGTGTACTCAACGGTCAGAACGCGCTTTTCACCCAGGGTCGCCATGTAGCGACGGCAAGACTCAAGCAGCATTTTAAGCGGGTACTTTTTGTTGATTGGCACCAATTGACTGCGTAGCTCGTCATTGGGTGCGTGCAGCGACAACGCCAGCGACACGTCGATGTGCTTGGCCAGCTCATCGATCATCGGTACTACGCCAGAAGTGGACAGGGTTACCCGGCGCTTGGAGATGCCATAGCCCAGGTCGTCCATCATCAAATGCATGGCAGAAATGACGTTGTCGAAGTTCAGCAGCGGTTCGCCCATGCCCATCATCACCACGTTGGTGATGGCGCGGTCGATGGTTGCCGGTACGCTGCCAAAGGATTTGTTGGCAATCCACACTTGGCCAATTACTTCGGCGGCAGTGAGGTTGCTATTGAAACCTTGCTTGCCGGTGGAGCAGAAGCTGCAGTCCAGGGCACAGCCAGCCTGGGACGAAACGCACAAAGTGCCACGTTTGCCCTGGGGAATGTAAACGGTCTCGACGCAGCTGCCGGACGCCACACGCACGACCCATTTACGGGTACCGTCGGTGGAGATGTCCTCGCTGACGACTTCAGGACCGCGAACTTCAGCAATGGCCTTGAGCTTGTCGCGCAAGGCCTTGCTGACGTTCGTCATGGCGTCGAAATCATCGACGCCAAAGTGGTGAATCCACTTCATGACCTGACCGGCACGGAAACGCTTCTCCCCGATTGAGTCGAAGAATTTCTCCATTTCCGGCTGAGTCAGACCCAACAGGTTAGTTTTGCCAGTCGTTGCAATCATGTCTTCACCCTCACTCACAAGCCGATGCTTATCGAGTGGTTACTTCAGTAGCTGCGAAAAAGTAAGCGATTTCGCGAGCAGCGGCTGCTTCGGAGTCGGAACCGTGAACAGCGTTAGCGTCGATGGATTCAGCGAAGTCAGCACGGATAGTGCCAGCAGCTGCTTCTTTAGGGTTGGTAGCGCCCATCAGCTCACGGTTACGAGCGATAGCGTTTTCGCCTTCCAGAACCTGAACAACAACAGGGCCGGAAGTCATGAAAGCAACCAGATCACCGAAGAAACCACGTTCGCTGTGCTCAGCGTAGAAACCTTCAGCTTCGGCTTTGGACAATTGCTTCATTTTCGAAGCAACAACGCGCAGGCCAGCGTCTTCGAAACGAGTAACGATCTTACCGATAACGTTTTTAGCAACGGCGTCAGGCTTGATGATGGAAAAAGTACGTTGAACAGCCATGGTGTAACTCCAGAAACAGTGATTGAAGCGAAAAATTAAACCCGCGAATTATACGCGGGTTCCGGGGTATTGCATAATTGCGTGCGTTGCAGGCTTAGTCAGCCTCTTCGATCCACAACCCCTGAATGGCTTCGAGGACCTTTTCCCCTCCGCGATCAGGAATGTCATCGAACTCTGGCAGTGCCATAACCAGATTGCGCAGCTTGACGAAGTTGACCGTGAGCGGGTCTACATCTGGGTGAGCTTCAGCCAGCTGAATCGCGATTTCCTGCACATCAACCCATTTAAGGCTCATGAGACTTCCTTTATAAGCAAATACTGATGCTGCCCCAAACCGTGGGGCGACTGTATATCAGGCTTGCCTGACACAGCCGGCATGCCAAGGCAGGGCGTGCATCATTATCAATGCGGCGCTTCGGCAGCATGGTTGAGCGAGTATTTCGGTATCTCGACAGTCAGGTCTTCAGTCCCGACCTTGGCCTGACAGCTCAGCCGCGATTGCGCCTCAAGACCCCAGGCACGATCAAGGTAGTCTTCTTCCAGCTCGTCAGCCTCTTCCAGCGAATCAAAACCCTCGCGAATGATGCAGTGGCACGTCGTACAAGCGCAGACACCGCCACAGGCGCTTTCGATTTCAATATGGTTTTCGTGCGCCACTTCGAGAATCGACTTACCGGTCTCGGCTTCGACAACCATACCGTCCGGGCAATGCTCGGCGTGTGGCAGAAAAATGATCTGCGGCATCAGTTATTCCTCGATTTCGTTCAGGTTGCGGCCTGCCAGAGCGGCCTTGACAGTCAAGTCCATACGGCGGGCAGCAAAGGCATCGGTCACTTGCGACAGACGTTTAGTCTGCTGCTCGATGGCGTAACCATCGGTGCCTTTCAACAATTCGGACAAGGCCTGCATTTGCAGTTCGATGACCATGCGCTCCTCGGCATCCAGCAGACGATCGCCATCTACCTCAAGAGCGGCCTGCACGGCTTCAATCAGACGCTGTGCATCGACTTGCTGCTCGCGCAACACACGCGCAACCTTGTCGTCACCGGCGTACTGGAACGAATCCTTGAGCATTTTGGCAATTTCGCCGTCGGTCAGGCCGTAGGACGGTTTTACCTGAATACTGGCTTCAACGCCCGATCCCATTTCGCGGGCCGACACGCTGAGCAAACCATCCGCATCCACTTGAAAGGTCACGCGAATTTTTGCAGCTCCAGCCACCATGGGCGGGATCCCACGCAACTCGAAACGGGCCAGTGAACGGCAGTCGCTGATCAGCTCGCGCTCACCCTGCAACACATGGATCATCATGGCCGTTTGGCCATCTTTGTAAGTGGTAAAGTCTTGTGCACGCGCCACCGGGATCGTGGTATTGCGCGGGATGACTTTCTCCATCAGGCCGCCCATGGTCTCAAGCCCCAGGGACAACGGGATAACGTCCAGCAACAGCAACTCGCCACCATCGCGTTTGTTACCCGCCAGGGTATCGGCCTGAATCGCTGCACCAATGGCAACCACTTGATCCGGGTCGATATCCGTCAACGGCTGACGACCAAACATTTCAGCAACCGCTTCACGCACCCGCGGGACACGGGTCGATCCACCTACCATAACCACGGCTTGTACGTCTTCTACTTCAATATTGGCGTCGCGCACGGCACGACGACAGGCTTTGAGGCTGCGGGCGACCATGGGTTCTATCAGCGCATCGAAGGCTTCACGGCTCAATTGGGCTGACCATTGACCAAACGTAACAGTCACGCTTGGTGCGTCAGTCAGCGCTTCTTTGGCCGCGCAGGCGGCTTGCAGCAATTGACGCTGGGTGCCGGGATCCAGATTGGCCGACAAACCTGCCTGGGCAACCATCCAGTTGGCGATTGCATGGTCAAAATCGTCGCCGCCCAGCGCGCTGTCGCCGCCGGTGGCCAACACTTCGAACACACCACCGGTCAGACGCAGGATAGAAATGTCAAACGTGCCGCCACCCAAGTCATAGATAGCAACAACGCCTTCCGCCGACTGGTCAAGGCCGTAAGCCACCGCCGCAGCCGTCGGCTCATTGAGCAAACGCAAGACATTCAGACCGGCCAGTTTGGCCGCATCTTTAGTGGCCTGACGCTGAGCATCGTCAAAGTAAGCGGGAACCGTAATCACGGCACCGACCAATTCTCCACCCAGGGTTTTCTCGGCACGCTCGCGCAGCACCTTGAGTATGTCCGCCGACACCTCGACCGGGCTTTTAGGTCCTTGCACCGTCTCGATGAACGGCATGTGCGACTCACCACCGACAAAGCGATAAGGCAATTGCTCACCCAGCTGCTTGACGTCGGACAAGCCTCGCCCCATCAGGCGCTTGACCGACAGCACTGTATTGAACGGGTCGGCGCAAGCCGCCAGGCGGGCGGATTCACCCACCTCAATACGATCAGGGTGATAGCGCACAGCAGAAGGCAAAATGACGTTGCCGTTCGCGTCAGCCAAAGGCTCGGAAAGGCCACTGCGCAATGCAGCGACCAACGAATTGGTAGTGCCCAAGTCAATCCCCACAGCCAGACGGCGCTGGTGCGGTTGAGGACTTTGGCCGGGTTCGGCGATCTGCAGTAGGGCCATCGTTATCAGGACTTATCTGTAATCAGGCGTGCAATGGGAAAAGCACGGAGTTAATCGTCGAGGCGCTCTTCTAACTGGCGCACTTCGTAAGTGAGCTTGTCGAGGAACTGCATGCGCCGCATCAGGCGTTCTGCCTGTTCACGTTGCGCCACGTCATCCCAACAAGCAGCGAAGCTGTCGTTCAATGATTGCTGATCGAGTTTCAGTCGACGCTTGAAAGCTGCAATACCCGCCATGTCGGCGCTGTCGCGCAGATCTTCAAGTTCTTCGCGCAACTGCATCTGCTGCATCAAAAACTCGGGATCATGCACCGTTGCTTCCAGAGGCACCTCATTACCCTTGAGTTCGAGTAAATAACGCGCACGTCTGGATGGCGTTTTGAGTGTCTGGTAGGCCTCGTTAAGGCTAGCGGACTGCTCCAGCGCCAGACGCTGCTGTCGCTCGGAAGCATCGGCAAAACGATCCGGGTGAACTCCGCGCGCCAACTCACGGTAGCGCGCAGCCAACTGATCGAGATCCAGATTGAAGCTCGGTTGCAGTTCAAACAAAGCAAAATGACAAGGAGTACCCACGACTGGCCTCAAATGTTGAAGCTCTCGCCGCAGCCACATTCGCCACGTACGTTAGGATTATTGAACTTGAAGCCTTCGTTCAGGCCTTCCTTGACGAAATCCAGCTCGGTGCCGTCCAGGTAGGTCAGGCTCTTTGGATCAATGATCACTTTTTCGCCATAGGTTTCGAAAACCTGATCGTCTTCGCCCACTTCATCGACAAACTCCAGCACATAGGCGAGGCCGGAGCAGCCTGTGGTGCGAACACCCAGACGAATCCCCTCACCTTTGCCGCGCCCGTCAAGGGAGCGGCGAATATGTCGGGCAGCCGCTTCTGTCATGCTGATAGCCATCGTGACTCCTTACCTCGTGCCAGTTTCTTCACCACATAGGCGCCATATAAGGGCGCAATGGATCAGATCAAACCTTTCTTCTGCTTATAGTCACGGACTGCAGCCTTGATAGCGTCTTCAGCCAGTACCGAGCAGTGAATCTTCACAGGCGGCAGCGCCAGCTCTTCAGCCAACTGAGTGTTTTTGATGGTCTCTGCTTCATCCAGAGTTTTGCCTTTCATCCACTCGGTTGCCAAGGAACTTGAAGCAATGGCCGAGCCGCAGCCGTAGGTTTTGAACTTGGCGTCTTCGATGATGCCCTGTTCGTTCACCTTGATCTGCAAGCGCATTACATCGCCGCAAGCCGGGGCGCCGACCATGCCGGTACCGACATCCGGGTCTTCCGCGTTCATCTTGCCGACGTTACGCGGGTTCTCGTAGTGGTCAATGACCTTTTCGCTGTAAGCCATGGTACTAATCCTCACTCATCAGAGAGTCGCTCTGGAACCGCTGGAACGCTGCTATTGCGGCATTTACAGCGGTTATTGGCGGCGACTTGAAATATCAGTGCGCCGCCCACTCGATTTTCGAGATGTCGACACCGTCTTTGTACATGTCCCACAGTGGCGACAGAGCGCGCAACTTGGTCACCGCCTCGCACACTTTCTGCGCGGCGTAATCGATTTCTTCTTCAGTGGTGAAACGCCCGAACGTGAAGCGAATCGAACTGTGGGCCAATTCATCGTTACGTCCCAGAGCGCGCAATACATAAGACGGCTCAAGGGAAGCCGAGGTACAGGCGGAACCGGAAGAGACAGCCAGATCCTTGAGCGCCATGATCAGCGACTCGCCTTCAACATAGTTGAAGCTCAGGTTCAGGTTGTGCGGCACGCGAGCAGTCATGCTGCCGTTCACGTACAGCTCTTCGAGGTGTTCAACCTGCTTGAAGAAACGATCGCTCAACGCCTTGATGCGCACGTTTTCAGCTGCCATTTCTTCTTTGGCGATCTGGAATGCCTCACCCATGCCCACGATCTGGTGGGTAGCCAGCGTGCCTGAACGCATACCGCGCTCGTGACCACCGCCGTGCATGGTCGCTTCAATTCGTACGCGAGGTTTGCGGCTGACATACAACGCGCCGATACCTTTAGGGCCATAGGTCTTGTGCGCCGAGAAGGACATCAGGTCGACTTTGAGCTTGGCCAGGTCGATGTCTACCTTGCCGGTGGACTGAGCGGCGTCAACGTGGAACAACACGCCGCGCGAGCGAGTCAGCTCACCAATGGCAGCGATGTCGTTGATGGTGCCGATTTCGTTGTTCACGTGCATGACCGAGACCAGGATGGTGTCTTCACGCATGGCGGCTTCAACCATCGCTGGCGTTACCAGACCGTCTTCACCCGGCTCAATGTAGGTCACTTCAAAGCCTTCACGCTCCAGCTGACGCATGGTGTCGAGCACGGCTTTGTGTTCAATCTTGTCGGTGATCAGGTGCTTGCCCTTGGACGCATAGAAGTGCGCAGCGCCCTTGATAGCAAGGTTGTTGGCTTCGGTCGCGCCGGAGGTCCAGACAATTTCACGCGGATCGGCGTTTACCAGATCGGCTACCTGGCGGCGGGCGTTTTCAACTGCTTCTTCCGCCTTCCAGCCGAATACGTGGGAGCGCGAAGCCGGGTTACCGAAGTTCCCGTCAACCAGCAGGCAGTCACTCATCTTTTGAGCAACACGCGGATCAACCGGGGTGGTGGCTGAGTAATCAAGGTAAATCGGCAATTTCATGGACTATCTCCTAAATCAGGCTGGCTGGCGCACCGTCGTTTTTATGCAATCACTCGACGGCGGACGCTTCGATCTTATCCAGGTACTGCGCCTTGCCATTACAGCGGCGCTGATCCTGACGCTGGGCTACTTCTTGTACCTCACGGCGAGTGACAAGATCAGCCAAGCTGATACCGCTGAGAAACTCGTGGATTTGCAGGCTCAGGTCGCACCAGAGGTGGTGGGTCAGGCATGTATCGCCAGCATGGCAATCACCCAGGCCCTGGCAACGTGTCGCATCGACAGATTCGTTGACTGCATCGATTACCTGGGCAACCTGAATACCTTGCATGTCGCGCGATAGCTGATAGCCGCCGCCTGGACCACGCACACTGGAAACCAGGCTGCTGCGGCGCAATTTAGCGAACAGTTGCTCAAGGTAGGAAAGGGAAATGCCCTGGCGTTCGGAAATATCGGCCAGGGACACCGGCCCGTGCTGTGCGTGCAACGCCAAATCGAGCATTGCAGTTACGGCGTAACGGCCTTTTGTAGTCAGTCTCATGGACAGGTACCACGGAATTCGGAATGGGGGCGAGTATGCTATTCCCGAGTATTTAAGTCAACTATTAGACCTAGTACTTTAGTCGGGATTACCCGCAAAACAGCGCGCGCATTGTAGCAGGGTCTGCGTCGTAATGGCACATGAGCAACACAGCGTTTGCTCATGCACCTACACGTCAAGGATTGAGAAAAGCGGCTTGCACAGCTCCCGCTCGCCGGTACAAAAAGCGCCTACTACGCTAGTCCGGTTTAATCTCTTCCTTACCCTGAACACAAGCGAAGTCTTCCTCGCGCAACGCCGGCAAATCCTTGGCGCAGTACGGACTCCCGAGATCCTTCAGTGCCCCGCACATACCGTCCAGCTTGCCATCGACTGCCTGCAAGTGATCCAGCAATTGAGCAATAGCGCGCGCCACAGGATCAGGCATGTCTTCGCTGACACCATAAGCATCGAACCCAATTTTTTCAGCCATTGCCTTGCGCCTGGCCTCCACATCGCCATCAGCCTTAATGATGATTCGCCCCGGAATACCCACCACCGTTGCGCCAGCCGGCACCGGCTTGGTGACCACAGCATTCGAGCCCACCTTGGCACCCGCACCCACCGTAAACGGGCCCAGCACTTTGGCACCCGCACCCACGACCACACCATTCTCCAGGGTCGGATGGCGCTTGCCTTTATTCCAACTCGTGCCGCCCAGGGTGACCCCCTGATAAAGCGTGACATCGTCACCGATCTCAGCAGTTTCGCCGATGACAATTCCCATACCGTGATCAATGAAGAAACGACGCCCTACCTTGGCCCCCGGGTGTATTTCAATCCCCGTCATCCAGCGCCCGAAGTTAGAGACCAGACGCGCCATCCACTTCCAACCGGCATTCCACAGCCACCCGGACAACCGATGCAGCCAAATGGCATGCATGCCCGGGTAACAGGTCAAGACCTCAAAAGCATTGCGCGCAGCAGGATCACGATGAAACACACTCTGGATATCTTCACGCAGACGCTCAAACATCATTAATCCTTGCGCTTTAGCAACTCGCCGCGGGCGGCTTTTTGGGTTTCGGTCAGAATGCCACGCAAAATATTCATCTCGGCACGACTTACCGCGCTGCGGCCATACAAGCGGCGCAGGCGCGCCATCAGATGACGCGGCTTCTCAGGATCGAGAAACTCGATCGCCACGAGGGTCTGCTCAAGGTGCTCGTAAAAACGCTCAAGCTCGTCCATGGTGGCCAACTCGCCACTTTTAGTGGAGGCCACTTCATCTTTCTCAACCTTGCTTGGCTGCCCCTGAGCGGCGAGCCAGGACATGCGAATCTCATAACTCAGCACCTGCACAGCCGCCCCCAGGTTCAGGGAGCTGAACTCAGGATCCGACGGAATGTGCACATGGTAATGGCAGCGTTGCAGTTCCTCATTGGTCAGACCGGAATCCTCGCGCCCGAAAACCAACGCAATTTCCGCCCCCTGAGTCGCCTCCTCCACAACCTTTTGCCCGCATTCGCGCGGATCAAGCAGCGGCCATGGAATCCGACGGTCGCGTGCACTGGTGCCCAGCACCAGATTGCATCCAACCAATGCATCTTCAAGGGTCGCTACCACTTGAGCATTTTCGAGGATGTCACCCGCCCCCGAAGCACGCGCATCGGCTTCGTGATGAGGAAACAGTCTTGGCTCAACCAGAACCAGTCGCGACAAGCCCATGTTTTTCATGGCACGCGCAGCACCGCCGATATTGCCGGGATGACTGGTATTGACCAGAACGACACGAATATTTGACAGCAATGGAAGCGCTCACAGACCGTTAAGAGGGTGCAAATCTTACCTAAGCCCATCACCTTACGCCACGAAAGCTAATGCAAACCTTCATATGCCAAACTTTTCTGCTAGAATGTTCGGCTTTCTTTAACGACCTAGGTGAAACGTCCATGCAGCCCATGCTGAATATCGCGCTGCGCGCCGCCCGCAGCGCCAGTGAATTGATTTTCCGCTCCATCGAGCGCCTGGATACCATCAAGGTTGACGAAAAAGACGCCAAGGATTACGTCTCTGAAGTCGATCGTGCTGCCGAACAGAAAATCATCGACGCCTTGCGCAAGGCTTATCCGACACACGGCATTCTCGGTGAAGAAACCGGTATGCACGCAGGCAGCGGCGAAGGCGCCGACTACTTGTGGATCATCGACCCGCTCGATGGCACCACCAACTTCCTGCGCGGCGTTCCGCACTTCGCCGTCAGCATCGCCTGCAAATACCGCGGCCGCCTCGAACACGCCGTAGTACTTGACCCGGTACGCCAGGAAGAATTCACCGCCAGCCGTGGTCGTGGCGCACAATTGAATGGTCGCCGCCTGCGTGTCAGCGGCCGCACCAGCCTGGAAGGCGCCCTGCTGGGCACCGGCTTCCCGTTCCGTGACAACCAGATGGACAACCTGGACAACTACCTGGGCATGTTCCGCAGCCTGGTTGGCCAGACCGCAGGCATTCGTCGCGCTGGCGCTGCAAGCCTCGACCTGGCTTACGTCGCCGCCGGTCGTTTCGACGCATTCTGGGAGTCGGGCCTGTCTGAGTGGGACATGGCTGCAGGCGCCCTGCTGATCCAAGAAGCGGGCGGCTTGGTCAGCGATTTCACTGGCAGCCACGATTTCCTTGAAAAAGGCCACATCGTTGCCGGTAACACCAAATGCTTCAAAGCTGTACTGACCGCTATCCAGCCGCACTTGCCAGCCTCGCTGAAGCGTTAAGCGAACCGCGCAAATAAAAAAGCACCCTGTCGGGTGCTTTTTTTTGGCCATTGTTTCCAACAGCCCTATTCTGTGAAGCAACGAAGCTGCGATCAACTCCACAGCCTTGCCAGCGACCTTAATTCAGTATCAGCTTGCCCTGCTTGTCGACGGCAATTTCACTGCCAGGCTCGCGATCCATCCGCACCTTGCCTTCCTTGCCATCCAGCACGTAACGCACGTCGTAGCCGACAACCTTATCGCTGATGTCATTGACAGTGTTACAGCGGGTCTGAGTCGTGGTGTAGGTATCACGGTTCTGCATGCCTTCCTGAACCTTGTTGCCAGCATAGCCACCACCTACAGCACCAGCAACGGTCGCAATCTTCTTGCCGTTACCACCGCCCACCTGATTACCCAACAAACCACCCGCTACAGCGCCAATAACACTACCAACGATTTGATGCTCGTCCTTAACCGCTGCGCGGCGGGTGACAGTCACATCCTTACACACCTCACGAGGGGTTTTAATCTGTTGCTTGACCGGCTGAACAGCCAGCACCTGCGCAGACTCAGGGGCTTTAACCAAGCTGTAAGTAGCAACAGCACCACCGGCAGTCACACCGACAGCACCCAAAACAGCACCTACCAGCAAAGATTTATTCACGTGAACCTCCAGGCCTTTCTACGCAGGAACAATCCCGCGCTAATCCCAGCCTTGGAGCATAAAAAAAGGCGCGAGTTCAATACTCGCGCCTTTTTAGTGACCATTGGCCATCAACTAACTGTCATGGACGGTCGTCGATTTCCTTCTCACTCGCCACTGGCGGAATCAGGTCCTCAGCATTGAGGTTCAGCCAGATCAGCACCACGTTGGCGATGTAGATCGACGAGTAAGTACCCGCCAGAACCCCAACGAACAGGGCAATCGAGAAGCCCCACAGATTGTCACCACCGAAGATCAGCAATGCCGCAATCGCCAGCAACGTGGAGATCGAGGTCGCCATGGTCCGCAGCAGGGTCTGCGTGGTCGAGATGTTGATGTTCTCGATCAGACTCGCCTTGCGCAGCACACGGAAGTTCTCCCGCACACGGTCAAACACGACGATGGTGTCATTGAGCGAGTAACCAATGATCGCGAGCACTGCCGCCAACACGGTCAGGTCAAACGTGATTTGAAACCACGACAACACACCCATGGTCACGATCACGTCGTGCACCAGCGAAACAATGGCACCGACCGCGAACTTCCACTGAAAGCGGAACGCGAGGTAAAGCATGATGCCACCCAAGGCCATGAGCATGCCCAGACCACCCTGGTCGCGCAGCTCTTCACCCACTTGCGGCCCCACGAACTCGACACGCTTGATCACGGCCGGGTTATCGGTATCCGCTTGCCCCAATGCCGCAGCCACCTTGTTGCCCAGCAACGGATCATCACCCGGCATGCGCACCAGCAAGTCAGTGGTCGCGCCGAAGCTCTGCACTACCGCATCGTGAAAACCCGCGGTCACCAGCTCGTTGCGCACTTTCGTCAGATCAGCCGGCTTCTCGTAGGTCAGCTCGATGAGCGTACCGCCAGTGAAGTCCAGGCCGTAGTTCATGCCTTTGTGGAACATGCTGAACAAGGCCAGCACGGTAAGCAGCACAGTGACGCCGAACGCAATGTTGCGAACGCCCATGAAGTTGATTGTACGTAACATGGCAGCCCCTTAAATCCACAACTTCTTGAAGTCCCGACCGCCGTATACCAGGTTGACCAACGCGCGGGTCACCATGATGGCCGTGAACATCGAGGTAAAGATCCCGAGGGACATGGTCACCGCAAAGCCTTTGACCGGCCCGGTACCCATGGCAAACAGAATCCCGCCGACCAACAGGGTTGTCAGGTTGGAGTCGACAATCGCCGTGAACGCACGATTGAAGCCTTCATTGATCGCCCGCTGCGGCGTCATGCCATTGGCAATTTCCTCGCGAATGCGCGAGAAGATCAGCACGTTGGCGTCGACCGCCATACCCATCGTCAACACGATACCGGCGATACCCGGCAGGGTCAGTGTTGCGCCCAGCAACGACATCAAGGCCAGCAGCAAGACCATGTTGCCCGCCAGCGCCACCGTCGCAATCACACCGAAGAAACGATAGATCGCGATGATGAAGATGGACACGAACAGCATGCCCCACAGCGACGCATCAATACCCTTGGTGATGTTGTCGGCACCCAGGCTCGGGCCAATGGTGCGCTCTTCAGCGAAGTACATCGGCGCAGCCAGACCACCGGCACGCAACAGCAGCGCCAATTCAGAAGCCTCACCCTGACCGTTCAAACCGGTAATCCGGAACTGACTGCCCAGCGGTGACTGAATAGTGGCCAGACTGATGATCTTTTTCTCTTCCTTGAAGGCCTGAACCGGCACTTCTTTCTCGACACCATCAACCACTTGCTTGGTGTAAGTCGTCACCGGCTTCTGCTCGATGAAGATCACCGCCATGCTGCGACCGACGTTACTGCGAGTGGAACGACTCATCAACTCGCCACCGTGACCATCAAGCTTGATGTTCACCTGTGGACGGCCATGCTCATCAAAACCTGCCTGCGCATCCGTTACCTGATCACCGGTAATGATCAGACCACGCTCAATTTGCGCGGAAGGACGATTGCCCTCACGGAATTCGAACGTCTCGGAAGTGGCTTTGGAAGCGCCCGGCTCTGCCGCCAGACGGAACTCAAGGTTGGCCGTCTTGCCCAGAATACGCTTGGCTTCGGCGGTGTCTTGCACGCCCGGCAGCTCGACCACGATGCGGTTGGCACCCTGACGCTGAACCAAAGGCTCGGCAACACCCAACTCGTTGACCCGGTTACGGACAGTTGTCAGGTTTTGCTTGATGGAATATTCACGGATTTCCGCCAGCTTGGCCGGGGTCATCGCCAGACGCAGCACCGGCTGACCATTGAGGTCGGCAGCGGTAATGTCGAAGTCGTTGAAGTTTTTGCGAATCAGGCTACGTGCTTGCTCACGGGTCGCCTCGTCGGCAAAGCCCAACTGAATGGCGCCATTGAGTTGCGGCAGACTGCGATAGCGCAGTTTGTCTTTGCGCAACAGGCTTTTGACGTCGCTTTCGTACACTTTCATGCGCGCGTCAACGGCCTTGTCCATGTCCACTTCCAACAGGAAATGCACACCACCCGACAAGTCCAGACCCAGTTTCATCGGGTGAGCACCCAGGTTACGCAGCCATTGCGGCGTGGTCTGAGCCAGGTTCAGTGCAACGACATAGTCGTCACCCAGTGCCTTGCGCACCACATCCTTGGCCGGCAACTGATCATCTTTGCTCGCCAGACGCAACAAGCCGCCCTTGCCATTTTGGGCCAGTGTCGCGCCTTTCACCGCAATACCAGCATCCTTGAGCGCCTTGCTCGCACGCTCCAGGTCAGCTTCGGTGACTTGCAGCGCCGTGCTCGCGCCCGACACCTGAATTGCAGGGTCATCCGGGTAGAGATTGGGAGCGGAATAAATAAAACCGATCGCCAGCACCGCCAGGATCAGTACGTATTTCCACAGAGGGTATTTGTTCAGCATCAATCACGCCGCCCGCTTAGAACGCGGGGCGCCTTGCGCGCCCCGTCGATTGTTAAAAGTTGAAACTTTAGATCGCTTTCAGCGTGCCTTTAGGCAACGTGGCGGCTACAGCGCCCTTCTGAATTTTCAGCTCGACAGTGTCAGACACTTCAATCACAACAAAAGCGTCAGTCACTTTGGTGATTTTGCCGGCGATACCGCCAGTGGTAACGACTTCGTCGCCTTTTTGCAGGTTACCCAACAGGGCTTTCTGCTCTTTGGCGCGCTTGGCCTGCGGGCGCCAGATCATCAAGTAAAAGATGACCAGGAAGCCGACCAGGAAAATCCACTCAAAACCAGTACCGGCTGGACCAGCAGCAGGTGCAGCAGCGTCCGCGAAAGCGGGAGAGATGAAAAAGCTCATTAAGCACTCCAGTTGCAAAAAGTGTTTCTTAGGGTCCGAAAATCAGTCCAGGGGCGGTACAGGCAACCCGCGCTTGGCATAGAAGGCATCGACAAAGGCGGCCAATGTACCCTGTTGAATAGCCTCGCGCAAACCAGCCATGAGCACCTGATAGTGGCGCAAATTGTGGATGGTATTGAGCATGCTGCCCAGCATTTCGCCGCACTTGTCCAGGTGGTGCAGATAAGCACGGGAGAAGTTCTGGCAGGTATAGCAATCACAGGTCGGATCCAGCGGCGAATCATCATGGCGATGAAATGCATTGCGGATCTTCAACACACCAGTGTCGATAAACAGATGCCCGTTGCGGGCATTACGGGTTGGCATCACGCAATCGAACATGTCCACACCGCGGCGCACACCCTCCACGAGATCTTCAGGCTTGCCAACCCCCATAAGGTAACGAGGTTTGTCAGCCGGCATCATGGCGGGCAAGTAGTCCAGCACCTTGATCATCTCGTGCTTGGGCTCACCGACCGACAGACCGCCAATAGCCAGACCATCGAAACCGATCTTGTTCAGCCCCTCCAGCGAACGCTCGCGCAGGTTCTGGTGCATGCCGCCCTGAACGATACCGAACAGTGCCGCCGTGTTGTCGCCATGGGCGTTTTTGGAACGCTGAGCCCAGCGCAACGACAGCTCCATCGAAACACGGGCCACGTCTTCATCAGCCGGATACGGGGTGCATTCGTCGAAAATCATCACCACATCAGAACCCAGGTCACGCTGGACCTGCATCGACTCCTCGGGCCCCATGAACACCTTGGCGCCATCGACCGGGGAAGCGAAAGTCACGCCCTCTTCTTTAATCTTGCGCATGGCGCCAAGGCTGAACACCTGAAAGCCGCCCGAGTCGGTCAGGATTGGCCCTTGCCACTTCATGAAGTCATGCAAGTCGCCGTGCTTCTTGATGACTTCAGTGCCCGGGCGCAACCACAGGTGAAAGGTGTTGCCCAAAATCATCTGCGCGCCAATCGCTTCGATGTCGCGCGGCAGCATGCCTTTGACCGTGCCGTAGGTACCTACCGGCATGAACGCAGGGGTTTCCACCACACCACGCGGGAAGGTCAGACGACCGCGACGCGCCTTGCCATCAGTGGCCAGCAGCTCGAAGGACATACGACAGTTGCTCATGCTTGATCCTCTGGGGCCGGGGCGGGAGCCGTCGGCGCAGGATTGCGGGTGATGAACATTGCATCACCGTAACTAAAGAAGCGGTATCCATGCTCAACCGCAGCCTTGTAGGCCGCCATGGTTTCGGGATAACCGGCGAACGCCGAAACCAGCATCAACAGCGTGGATTCCGGCAAATGGAAGTTGGTTACCAGCGCATCGACCACATGAAACGGCCGGCCCGGGAAGATAAAAATGTCTGTGTCACCACTGAACGGCTTGAGCGTACCGTCGCGCGCCGCACTCTCAAGCGACCGCACACTGGTGGTGCCAACGGCAATCACGCGACCACCCCGTGCGCGGCAAGCAGCCACGGCGTCGACTACATCCTGGCCCACTTCCAGCCATTCGGTATGCATGTGGTGATCTTCAAGACGCTCAACCCGCACCGGCTGGAACGTGCCAGCCCCTACGTGCAAGGTCACGAATGCGGTCTCAACACCTTTGGCGGCGATGGCCTGCATCAGCGGCTCATCGAAATGCAGCCCGGCCGTAGGCGCTGCAACAGCGCCAAGACGTTGAGCGTAGACCGTTTGATAACGCTCACGGTCTGAACCTTCGTCAGGCCGATCAATGTAAGGCGGCAATGGCATGTGCCCGACACGGTCCAACAATGGCAGTACTTCTTCAGCAAAGCCCAGCTCGAACAACGCATCGTGGCGCGCCAGCATCTCGGCCTCGCCCCCGCCATCGATCAGGATTTTCGAGCCCGGTTTCGGCGACTTGCTGGAGCGCACATGCGCCAGCACCCGATGGCTGTCGAGCACGCGCTCAACGAGGATTTCCAGCTTGCCACCCGAGGCCTTCTGGCCAAACAGGCGGGCCGGAATCACCCGGGTATTGTTAAACACCATCAAATCGCCGGGCTGCAAATGTTCAAGCAAATCAGCGAATTGACGATGAGCCAGCGCCCCGCTCTCCCCATCCAGGGTCAGCAGGCGGCTGTTGCGGCGCTCCGCCAAAGGATGGCGTGCGATGAGCGAATCAGGGAGTTCGAAAGTAAAGTCAGCAACGCGCATGATAGGTTTCGTCTAGCAGGGCCGGGGAGTTTAACGGAGTTAGCAAAAATAGACCAATAAGTTGTTGACCGACCTAAATCTCATCTCTATACTTCGCCGCCATTGAGCCCTGATGGCGGAATTGGTAGACGCGGCGGATTCAAAATCCGTTTTCGAAAGAAGTGGGAGTTCGAGTCTCCCTCGGGGCACCATCTAGCAGTATCTGCAAGTCTCTAACAGGACTTGCAGCACAGGAAAACCGGCCACTGAGCCGGTTTTTTTGTGCCTGACGATCTACCCCTGTCTCCCCCTATCCGTTGTATCCCTGTATCCCCACTTGTATCCTGAGAAAAATACTGAACTTTGGGATACAAGGATGAAGCGCGCCGACATTAAGCGCCGCCCCCTAGCAGATACCACGCTGGCCGGGCTGGAGGCAGAGTCAAAAGAATATCGAGAGCTGGATGGAAGCGGTCTCTACTTCCGGGTAAAGCCTGACGGCGGAAAATCATGGCAACTGCGCTACAAACGCCCGGCGGGCAATTGGGCTTGGATGGGGCTCGGGGGTTATCCAGAGGTCAGCGGTGCCGTGGCACGAGAAAAAGCTGCTGAACTACGCAAAGTAGTGAGTAGCGGTGCCGACCCTCTGGAACAGAAACGTTCTGCCAAAGCTGCCATCGACATTGCCAAAGCCCGCACTTTTCGCGCAGCCGCTGACGCATGGCTCAAGGCCAAAGAGGAAAAGGGCCTGGCCCCCTCCACTCTCAACAAGATCCGCACCTACCTCGACAAAGACATACTCCCAGCACTTGGCGACAAACCTCTCGACGACATCACCCGCACCGATTGCGCCGACCTGCAGGCCAGCATTGAGGCTCGTGACGCCCACAACGTTGCCGAGAAATGCCGCACCTGGGTCAATCAGATCTTTGGCCGGGCCATTGGCTTGGGACTAACAGAGAACGATCCGGGGAGCCGCTTGAGGGATATTGCCGCGCAAGCTCCCAAGACTCAGCAACACCCTCACCTACTCGAGCATGAGCTGGGTGAGTTTCTTCAGGCACTCAAAAACACCCCCAGCAGACTCACCGCTCGCACAGCGGCATGGCTTTGCCTGTGGACAGCCTCAAGACCGGGCATGGTCCGTTTTGCTGAGTGGAAAGAAATCGATCTTGAGAAAGCCCTGTGGACCACACCGGCAGAGAAAATGAAGATGCGTAGGGATTTTGTAAGTCCTCTACCCAAGCAAGCTATAGAGGCACTGAAGGAGCTACAGGCATTAACCGGTCGTAGTCGATGGCTATTCCCCGGAGTCGGCGCGAAGAACCCGACCATAAGCGAAAACACCATCAACAAAGTGTTCTCCACTATTGGTTACAAAGGTCGTCTTGTAGGTCATGGCACTCGACACACCGCGAGCACACTTCTGAGGGAGCATGGGTGGCCAAAAGAGCACGTTGAGGCTCAACTGGCACACAAGGAACAAGGCATCTCCGGGATTTACAACAAGGCCCAGTACCTCGATAACCGCATCAAGATGATGCAGTGGTACGCCGACCATCTTGAAGAGCTAAGTGCTGGGAATGTGGTGCAGGGGAATTTCGGTAAAGTAATCTGACACTGCCAACTCATACCCCCCTCTCAAAAGCCGTGTTACGGGTGTTACTCGTGTAACAACACCAATCAACTCATTGAAAATAAAGGACTATTTAGACGTTACACTCAGCACACACACAAAATCTACTAAGTGTAACGCTCTCAAGTAGTGTAACGCTCGAAACGCATTTACTGACCTGCAGGTAGCTGCTCGCCAAGGTTTGCTACGCTGGACTTGTGCTCGTCGCACGGGGCCAGGGGGTAGATGCCAGTCGTTCGAAAAACGGAGACTCATTTGGATTTAATTGATGGCATTGATCTCACGGCAGGCGTGCATCCCACAGCCAAGCTGATCGAGTACCTATCCGTCCTGCCCCTCTACGCCTATTGCGGAGAGCAGATACAGGACGCGTGCCGAATACTTGATCAATGCACCTCTCGGCTCATGGTAAGCAACGCAACCGATGATTTGAAATTACTCTGCATCGAGGCGATCAGGAATGAAGAGTCAATTTTCCAGTTTGCATCGACGCCACCCGTAACACGCCTGGCTGATGGCATTCGCCACTTCACTTGCTGCGAGTCAGCATCAGACGAGGAGGCTTATGCTGCCTACGCAATCGCATGTGCGATCAGAGCAATTGAATCACTCAACGACTGGATGCAGGCGACCGCAGAGGACGCCGTATCAATTAACTGGAAGATTCTTGAGCTGTCGTGGGAGGAATTCGAAACCGCTGTTGTGGCAGAAGTGAGCCCTTACGAACGCATTGAGGCACTAGACAACTATGTCGCACACCTAGAGGTCATCACATCTCTGCTTTCGGTTTACGACAATGACATAACCGAGCTCGCAGCCGCAGCCATGAAAAGCGCAACAAAACGGAAGGGCGGCATTCTGAGCGGCCTGGATCGTAAAGAAGAAATCTCAGTCCGCGACGCAGCCATTGTGCAACACGCACGCGACCTTCGAGATAAAGGGTTACCGCGCCGAAACGTGACTACCCGGGTTCATCGCTGGCTGGAGAATCAAGTGGCCCTTCCATCGCAGCTAAGGCCAAACTGGCTACCACCCGAAGTTGAGAAAGCACTGACCCGTAGGCAAGTGGATGCGATTCTTGATCGTTATGAAGTCGTATAACCCGAAGTTTCAATGTGGAAGTGAACTGCTCACACCATCTAAATCTCTAGAACATTGCTCTCGCCAGTCCAAATCAAGCGAGAGCAGTGCCTATGAACATCAATGTAACCACCCCTCCCAGCAAAACTACGACACATATCCCCACCCTGTTTGATCCTGCCTCAACGCTGATCCGCATGCGCGAAGTCGAAACCATCGTCGGCATGAAGCGATCCACCATCTACAAACTGATGCAACGTTCTGATTGCGGCTTCCCCCAGCCGGTGAAGCTCAGTATGAGCACCGCACGTGGTGCGCCAGTTGCTTGGGTTCTTGCTGAAGTTCAAGCCTGGGCACGCGGCCGTATCGAAGCTCGCGATCAGGTGGCCGCATGACGCCAATATTCCTTCACCACCAGGCCATGGATCTCTTCGGCGTAATTGAAACGGGCCTTCCATCCAAAGACGCGGTGAAAGCGCGCCGCCGACTGTGCTCCATTCGTGATCTGGCTGTCTCGTCCGGCGCTCATGTCTTGATCGTTCTGTGGCAAGACATGGAGTGGACGCTGCTGGCTATTCAACCGCCTGCAGACGTTGAGATTACCGACGCTCGCGAGCTGATTCCTAGATTGCTGCGCAACCCCGAAGCTCTTGAGCAAATGCGGCAACGGTCACGCGAAGGGAACCACATGCAATGGCTCGTGCTCACCCGGCCCGGCGCTTTCAAGCACTAATGAAAACGCCTCCGGGGGCGATCCGGAGGCGTTGAGGTATATCTACATGCCTGTTCAATTTAAGCCGCATCGGAAAAATGCGCAAGATCCACACACTGTTGCACTTTCCAAAATGGGGCGGTACTCTCTGGACGTCGCTGCAAATTCAGCGACCGGACGTCGCGGTCCGATCAACAATAGGCGCACAGGCGCCCCCATTACGATTGCAGGCGCTTTTTTTGTGCCCGCTAGTCTGTTTTATGGCGGCTGTGCGTGGGAGACCTTCGGGTCTGCCGGGTTCCTATTGTCCCGGTCCGCGAACCCGCGTACAGCTGCCACCCTCCATCGTTTCGCGGCGATTCGTGGCAGCTCCTCAACAATAGGAGTTTCGCCCATGCACGCCCTCAATCCGTTCAAAAATCGCGCCGCTGCTCATCGAGCAATGGCTCTCGCCGCTTTACATGCAAACTCCAGCCTCGCAACACGTCTCGCCCGCTATAACGCTCATATGTCCAAAGCTCGCTCCCTCGAATCTGCAGGGGGTGCCCAATGAAAAGCCTTCTGAATTTCGCCCTGCCGGAAGATCTGCTGTGTGTCAGCAAAGAGGCCGAAGCCGGTATCCCGATTGACGCCATCACCTGCGCCATTGATCGCGCCTCGTCTGTGCTGACCCTCCTGGAAGATCACTTTGAAGGTGACACCCCTCGCCTTTCCAATCACATCATCGCCTCCGTGCTTTGGGATGTTCGCGGCACGCTGGGCTTGATCAGAACGCTGGCCATGCATGCTGATACGGCATCGAACCAGAGTGATTCCGTTGGGGGTGCAAAATGAATACTCCCCCAAAAGGTAAATCACGACGCCCTACTTTTGCCCAAGTCAAAGCTGCAGCTTTGCGCAACATTGATCGCGTACTGAATCAATGGCTGCCAGACGGCAAGCGTGTAGACGGTGGCAAGGAATACACAGCACCCAATCCAACCCGCAACGACAAGCGCTCCGGCTCACTCAAAATCAACCTGAGTAAAGGCACATGGGCTGATTTTGCGACCGGCGATAAAGGCGGCGATCTAATTGATTTGGTACGCTACCTGGATGGAGGGACGGACGTAGAGGCCTGCAACAAGCTTGCGGATCTGCTTAGGCTGAGCGCTGAAGATTCGCCATCGGAACCAGCCCAGACTAAAAGTCCAACACCTGAGTGGATAGCAATTCAGCCAATCCCGACCGAGGCCATGAACAAGTGCCCAGCCAAGCATCGGCAACACGGCACACCGTCCAAGGTCTGGATCTATCGCGATACTCAGGGCCAGCCCCTGATGGCGCTTTATCGCTTTGACCTCGACCCTGACGAAGATGGTAATCCCAAGAAAGTCTTCGCTCCGCTAACGTGGTGCCAGAGCTCCGATAACCAATCGGCACAATGGCGGTGGCAAGGCTTGCCCGAGCCACGCCCATTGCTGCGATTGCACGAACTGAGCTTGCAAGCAGAAGCCACAGTAGTCCTGTGCGAAGGTGAAAAGGCTGCAGATGCTGCCGCCGAACTCTTTCCAGACTGTGTGGCTACCTGCTGGCCAAATGGCTCGAATGCCTGGCACAAAGCCGACCTGTCCCCGCTCCAAAATCGCAAGGTCGTGCTGTGGCCCGATAATGACCCGAGCGGCACAACCTGCATGGAAGCTGTTGCTAAAAAACTGGAAGCAATCGGAGCCGATTCAGTTCGCGTAATTGCGCTGGAAAACTTCAAACGCAAACCCACCCTCAAAAATGACCTGCCCGGTTTCGCCAAGGGCGGTGCGTGGGAGCAAGGCGACGATGCAGCGGACGCACTCGCCAAAGGCTGGACATCGAGCCACATTGCCGAACTGGAGCGCACTGGCGAGCTATTTGGTGTTGTCCCTGCTCCGGCCGCAGAGAACAAGGCAAAAGCACCGGCCAAACGCGCAGCTAAGCCCAAGACAGACACTCTACCCAGCGGCTTTCGCCTGACTCACGAAGGGGTGTTTTATTCCGGTGAAGATGGTGAGTCGCGCCCTGTGTGCTCACCACTGGAAATCCTCGCTCGCACCCGTGATGCCAAAGGTCATAACTGGGGCTTGCTGGTCGAGTTTGACGATCCGGACGGCGCCAAAAAACGCTGGAACATTCCGGCGCGCACAATGACCGGCGACTTCGGAAAAGACGTTCTAGGCCCGCTCGTAGATATGGGTCTGCGCCTTGCCGGCACACGCTCCAGTCGCAATGCGCGTAACGATCTGCAGAGCTACTTCCAAGGTTTCGACAGCGCCCAACGCGCACGTCTGGTCACTCGACTGGGCTGGCATGGCAGCGCCTTTCTACTGCCCGAGCAACAAGTCGGCTCCCACACCGAGCACCTGCACTTCTACGAAGCAGGCGCCCAACTTCCGCCTATCAGCGAGGCTGGCACCCTGGAGCAATGGCAAGAGCAAATCGGCGCCTTGTGCGTTGGTAATCATCGCTTGGCATTTGTGGCCAGCGTGGCGTTTGCTGGACCATTGCTGCACATGCTTGGCCATGAGTCTGGCGGCTTTCACCTGTACGGCGATAGTTCAGGCGGCAAAACCACCCATCTGCAAGTCGCGGCCTCAATATACGGCGGGCCGCGCTTGGTGCGGTCATGGCGCTCGACCGATAACGCACTGGAGTCCATCGCTGCCGCGCACTCGGACGGCCTCTTGGTACTCGACGAAATCGGCATGTGCGACCCGCGCATCATTGGCGAAACCGTGTACATGCTCGGCAACGGCACCGGCAAAGCACGTGCTAATGATCGTGGCCAAGCTGGCCGACAGGTTCAAGAGTGGCGTTTGCTGTTTCTCTCCACCGGCGAGAAAACCTTGGCGCAACACATGGCCGAGGCCAACAAAGAGCTCAAAGCTGGCATGGAAGTACGCATGCTCGCCGTACCTGCAGATGCCAGTAAAGGGCTCGGCATGTTCGACGTACTTAATGGTTTCGAGGACGCTGCCGCCCTTTCTGACGCACTCAAAGCCCGAGTATCCAAGTACTACGGCACACCACTCACAGCCTTTCTATCAGCGCTGTGTGAACCCGCAAAAATGCACGGCTGGGCGATCATCCTACGCCGCACGCTTGAAGGGTTTATTGCCAGATCCCTACCCGCCTCAGCGAGCGGCCAAGCCCATCGTGCTGCCCTGCGCTTTGGCCTTGCGGCTGCAGCGGGTGAGCTGGCTACCGCATTGGGCATCACTGGCTGGCCAGATGGCACTGCGACCACGGCAGCCCGTGTCTGCCTCAACGCATGGCTGAATGAGCGTGGCGGCGCCGGTAACTATGAGGGTGACGCCATCGTTGCTCGGCTGCGCCAAGTCATCGAACGCTTCGGCGAAAGCCGCTTCACTCGATGGGAGTCCGCCGCAGCCAAGATCGACGAGCACGGCCCGCGCACCATCGACCGGTTGGGCTTTCGCAAATCATTGGAGCATGGCCTGGGCGACGAACTGCACACCACCAACACCTACTACGTGCTGCCCGAGGCGTGGCGCTCCGAAGTATTCAAAGGCATGAACATCAATGCAGTGAATAAGGAGCTGCTGCGTCGTGGCGTGCTCGAGCCGGGGAGCGACGGGAAGGCGTCCAGTCTCGTCCGACTTCCCGGGCTAGGGCCACAGCGTTGCTACATCGTAAATACGATTCCTGGGACGGATGAGAGCGAGGCCAGGGCTGCCTGACGGTTGCCCATTGTTCGAGGTAGCGCCGGCTCATTCCCGGCCTCGCCAGCCGCTCAACCAACCCACAATCGAATTACACAGAGACAAGAAAAAATGAACGAACTCCAAGAAATGAAAAAAAGCCACGAAAAACTAACCATTGATCTGGAAACACTGCGGACTGAACTTATCCCCTTCGAGGCAGCACTTGAATGCCCAAAAGTCATCGCAGAAGGCCGCGAACTCCAAGCCCGGGATCAATACAACAAACAAAAAAGGGAGTTTGATTCACTGGACCTACAAGTACTCACGCTCTCTCGAAAAATATATCGCCGTGAACAGCTTGTTAATCACAAGAGCTTAATGGCTGGCTATATCGAGTCTATGACGACTTGGAAGTCAGATGAAGAAGAGCTCCAAGAAAAACGTTGCAGCATCAGTACTCGCTTAGAGCAGGTCCGCCAGCAAGCACATGATGATATGGCAAAAGCCCGGCAGGCCGAGACTGAGGCTGCAACAGCGTATGCGCAGGCAGTCGCTTGGGGGGATGTAGATGGTGAAAAAAATGCCAACAGTGATGCAGAAAAGGCGGCGAAAAAACTCTGCACTGCAACTGAGCATAACCGTCGCCAACAACTGATTATCACTGCGCTAGAGCAGGAACTCATCGCCATAGACAAACACATCATTGAGGCCAAGAAAGAGTACGAAGCTATCGAAAAAAAAGCTGCGCATCTAGCCTATACAGTACTCGAGGAGAAATGGAACGAAGCAGCAATCGCACTACTCGATGTGGGCGGCAAGCTATGGGCAGCCCAGCATCTTATTAACAGGGACTCGCCTGCGCTGTATAAGCTGAACATTCCGCAGCAGGGAGAAAACTTTTGGAGCTGGACATCGAGTGAGCTTGCAGAGCGCTCTTACAAACACAGCTTGCAAGATGTGCTCACTATGTAAAAAGCGAATCCCCCGAAACAGCCTTGTGACCAGGCTGTTTCGGTCACCCGCGAGGTCCAACCATGAACGCTGCCATACAAAGCAAAATCAGTTATTCAGATACCCTGAAAGCAAGAAAAGCCCACCTAAGCGGACTGATCAATCTCGTCAAGCCAAAGTCAGGGAAAACTACAAAAATAGAAACCATGACGATTGCAGCAATCAAGGCAGAGATTAGCGTCATAGAACAACAGCTCGCAAAACGGAGCTAATGTTTAGACGGAAGCCCGCAGGGCTTCCGTCTAAACCTGAGCTTCAAATTTCTGCCAACAGCACTACAACCCTTCACCAAAAAAAATCATATATTCACAACCTCTTTCGAAGCGACGTATTTGACCGATTGAAAGCCATCGCGACAGGCCTCTATCGGCCAAAAGCGGACGATTGGGTATGCCTACAATCAAGGGGCGATTCATTCGGATTGAATCGCCCCTGGTTTCGTAGAAACATTTGAGCGACTGCTTATGGCCCAGAGTGTGTAAAAACGAGTCGCCAAATTCGAAGTGCGCGCTTCTGCGTTAAATCTGAAATTCATCAGCACATCAGCAGATGTGGATTTGGGGTAGAAGCGCGGTTTCCAGTCTGGTTTTGAGTAACTTTCGCACCGAAAAACGTTTTTACACAGCCTGGGCCGAAAGCAGACTACCGGACCTATGAGATCAGTCGAAGTCCTCTTCTCGTAACAAGCACAAAATTTAATGCGTTATTTAGGCCGAAGCCGAACAACAACTGGTATAGAACAAAAAAGCCCACCTGTTGGAGAGCAGGCGGGCCATTTGAGTTAACGTCAATTAAGAGGTTATTTCTGGATGATGCTGTCCGGCAATGCATAGGCAATGATGTAGTCACCGACATCAGGCGAGTGGCTCATGCCACCTGCGGAGATGACTACGTACTGCTTCCCGGTATTGGGTGATTTGTAGATCAGCGGGGCTGCAACCGCGCCAACCGGCAGGCGGGCTTTCCAGACTTCTTTACCGGTGGCCGAATCCAGCGCTCGCAGGTAGTAGTCCTGGGTGCCGGCGAAGAACACCAGGCCAGATGCCGTTGAGGTCGGGCCACCCAGTGTTGGCATGCCCAGCGGGATTGGCATGTGCGTTTTGATCCCCAGAGGGCCAGTGTCCTGGACGGTGCCCAACGGAACCTGCCAGACCAGTTTCTGGGTGTTGAGGTCAATGGCGCTCATGCTGCCGAAGGGAGGTGTGTTGCACGGTACGCCCAGTGGCGACTGCAGAATGTCGATTTTCACCCCGCCATAGATACCGGCGACTTGTGGGCGAATGGTTCCCATGAAACCCGGGACTTCATCGGTCGACACGTTGAACTTCTTGGTGTCTTCCTTTTTGACTAGTGACATCCGCAGCGGCATGCGCATGTCATTGACGAACATCATGCCGGTGTTTTCGTCGATGGAGATACCACCCCAGTTCATACCGCCCAGCAAGCCAGGCCATTCGATGTACGGTTTTTCACTTGGCGGTGTAAACGGACCCAGGTAGACGGAGTCTTTGAACATGATCCGGCAATACAGTTGGTCGAAAGTTGTCACGCCCCACATCGACTTCTCGGTCAGCGGGTCGACACCAATGGTCGGCATCCCGACCGAGAACGGTTGGGTAGGCGACAGGTGCTCGCCTTCTGCTGCTGGAGAGGTAGGAACCGCACGCTCTTCAACTTCTGTAACCGGCTTGCCGGTACGGCGATCCAGCACAAAAATGTTGCCTGTCTTGCTGGTCTGGATCAAGACCGGAGTCTTCTCGCCCTGGGCGTTTTTGATGTCATAGAGCACAGGCTGCGAAGGCAGGTCATAGTCCCAGACGTCGTGGTGAACGATCTGATAAACCCATTTGGCTTTACCGGTTGATGCATCGACTGCAACAACGGCCGTACCAAACTTCTCTTTAACCTGGTTGCGATCACCACCCCAGTAGTCGGGCGGGCCATTGCCCGTAGGCAGGTAGACCAGATTTAACTCTTTATCGTAGGTCGGAATTGTCCAGACGTTAGGCGTCTCCAGAGCGAACTGATGATCGTCTGCCACTGCGTTCTTGCCCTCGGGTGCACCTACATCCCAGGCCCACACCAACGCACCTGTCAGAACGTCGAATGCGCGTACGGCACCGGAAGGTTCGCCCGCCACAATGTCCCGTACCCAGCCGCCGACCACGGTGAGGTGGCCCATGACAACCGGCAGCGAGGTGGGGTGATAGCGCTTGCTGTTTTCAGTCGGGCCCATGCCTTTCTTGAGATCGACATAACCGTTGTCGCCAAAGCTCGGGCACAGGGTGCCGGTATGCGCATCAACCGCAAACAAACGGGCATCCACAGACGACACCAGTATACGCTGGCGGCACTGCTGCTCATTGCCATATGACGCCTTGACTTCAGCGCTTAGGCTGTCGTCTTTATCGATGTCGTAATAACCCACGCCGCGGCAAGTCACGTGCTCTTCGCTTTTGGCTTTGGGATCGAATTTCCAGAGCGGGGTCCCGGTATCACCGTCCAGTGCGGTAATCAGGTTTTCCGGTGTGCACGAGTACAGAACATTGCCGATCTGCAACGGTGTATTTTCATCTACACCCGCGCCGGCACCTGTGGTGCGACGACCTGTTCTGTAGGTCCAGGCAACCTGCAGGTCCTTGACGTTGTCCGAGGTGATTTGCGTGTAAGGAGCAAACCGTGTTCCCGAGGCATTACGCCCAAAGAACTCCCAGTTTTCAGGGACGTTGGAGGGCTCTTCTGCCTTGGGTGCGTCAGTGGCGGCGACCGGGTTCGAGATCCCGCCGTGCGGGTAGAACGCAGCAATAAATGTCGCGACCAGTGCCAGGAATACGGCAAACCCGAACCGGTTAGCGGCGCGCCGGGTGCTCAAGGACGTGTCCGGCAATGCGGCGCCGACCCACAGGCTGAGTGTCAGGATGATGGCAGGAATGACCAAGCGTGGAAGCAGTTCCCAATAGCTGAACTGACCCACTTCATAAAAGGCCCAGGCACAGGTCGCAAGGAATATGGCAACAGAGAGAGTAATACCCGAACGCTTGCGAAACAGAAATAGTGCCGCCAGTACGAGATAAGTCAAGCCTGCGATCAAGTAATAACTTGACCCGTCCAGCGCCACTAGTTTGACCCCGCCATAAATCAAAGCTAGTGCCACGGCAAATACAAATAGGGAAAAGAGTACCCTCGCGATAGTGCTCATTGAGCGTCTTGAAGTTTGAGATGGTTGGTCATTCGTCATTTAGTGAATGCTCTATGGGTGAATACAAAACTGCCCGCACGCTGTGCGAACAGCTGGGTCAAATGTTCAGTTCAACCCGAACAGGACTGGGCATGGCAGGTGTTGGAATCAGAACTACCGCCCTGCCGACAGCAAGCGAGCACCGGCAATCAGTGTAGCAGGTTGCTGCAGTCGCAATGAATATGCCGAAGGCTCTACGAAACGCGGGAAGGTGTTTGTCCGGGCACTGCTGGCTCGACGTTCCGAGAGCGAGCTGAAGACTCTGAGCTAGTTTATACAGGTGCTTCTTGGGATAAATCCAAAGGTTTGAGAAACATTGTTGGTGAAACAGTAATAATCCATGGTAAGGAGGGGGGTTGAAGTCCCAAATGTTTTCTCTTCTTTTTGACGTGCGAGTGACCTCAAAAGCAATAAGCGCTGAACACTAACGATCGCCGTTTCTGCAAGCGAAAGGCCGGATATCGCCACCGCGATTATTACTGTCTCCCCAATAATGTTTCTTAGTTCCCTGGATTTATCTGAAAAAAATATCGACATAAACTTAGCCTTACGGCTCACACGGGATGACATTCACCAGCCCTGCCACTTTCAGGGCCTGTTAGTCATGTGAAGCGAACATCCGAACGGTTTCGAGCACCCGCACCCCCGTCATATACCCGCTCATGGACACCCTCTTGCACAGCCAAGGAGGGATCAACTCGGCCCGGGTTCAGGTTATGACACCGCAGTTCTCAAGACGGTATCAGGCCAGAAAAGCTAAAGCGGGCCAGTTTCCTGCCGTGCCAGCGTGTCGTTGAGCGATACACCAAAATTTTTTGCAACGGAGCACACCCCAATGTTTTTTTCTTTCCGCGCGCTGCTGACCACCAGCCTGTGCAGCGGTTTGTCGCTGTGTATCTTGAGCCCGACTTCAGCACTGGCTGACACTTCCGACCTGATGAGTCGTTCGACACTAACCGGCGATTGGGGGGGGGAGCGCCAAAAACTGGTGGACAAGGGCATCACACTGACCGGTGACTACAGCTCTGAAACGATTTCCAACTTGCATGGCGGGATCAAGCGAGGTACGCGCTATGCGCAACAAATACGCGTGGGCGCCAAGTTTGATCTGAGTAAACTGCTGGACACCCCGGACGCTGGATTTGTGCAAATTCTGGTTAACGACCGTCGCGGCCACAGCGCCACGGAAGACTTGCTCGGCAACCGCCTTTCTGCGCAAGAAAACTACGGTGGCGAATACACGCGACTGACCGAGTTCAGTTACCAGCGCAATCTGTTTTCTCCGGACGTGTCTGCCAAAATCGGTTACATGGTGATGGGCACCGATTTTGGTGGCATGCCGATCCTGACCAACTTTGTGAGCGCCGGCTTTTGTGCACACCCATTGACCATGTCCAGCGGCAGCGGGTGGGGCAACTACCCGACGGCCCACTGGGGTGGAGAGTTGCGTTACGACGTCAACGACTCACTGACGCTGCAAACCGCGGTATTCCAGGTCAACCCAGAGCACAACAGCCTTCCCTCTGAAGCGTTTTCCATGCCCAGCCACGACTCCACCGGGGCCATTCTGCCTCTGGAAGCCATCTTCAATAATAACGCCTTTCTCAATGGCCAATACAAAGTCGGCTGGTACTACGACAGCTCTAACTCGCAAAAAATTGGCAGCACAGAAAAAAGCAGCAATCGCACCGGGGCTTACGTGTTGATGGACCAGGCAATCTGGAGGGATGAGCAAGACCCTGAAAGGGTGCTACGCCTCTTCGGCCAGGCAGCCACCAGCAACGCAGCCACCTCACCAATGCGTCGCTGGTACTCGGTCGGCCTGGTTAAGCAAAAGCCTTTTGCCAGCCGCCCGCATGACAGCATTGCTTTGGGTTATGGCCGGGCCGTGCTCAACTCCCGTACGCGTGATGTACAAGAAGCGGCGGCGACCAGCTTCGGCGAATACGAGATGATTGCCAACCTCGACAATGGCGAGCAGATGATTGAGCTTAACTATGGCGCGCAGGTCACCCCTTGGCTGCTGCTGCGTCCTGACCTGCAGTACTACATTGAGCCTGGAGCGTTCTCCGGCAAAAAAAGAGGCAACGCTTTGGCCGTGGGCTTACAGATCAAAGCGACGTTTTAAACAAATGGAGTTTGAATCGCCCCGGCTTTCCTAGATAACTTTGAGCGGCTGCTTTTGGCCGATTGCTGCCTCAAGCCAACTTCAAGCTTGGGTCGATAGCGATCATTCCAGAGGACGTCACGTGTAACACCCGCAATTCTTGTAACACTTCCCTAAGAGGGCTACTCCAAACGATGTAACAATCATATAAAATCTTTAAAATCATATACTTATATTTATTTGTAACACCTGTAACACTGGTAACATCACTTTCTAGAGAACATCCCCTAGCCCCAAGATTGGCGGAGCCTTCAGCGATAGGAACGGGGGCACTTCCCTGCGCGTCAAAAGCACTGGGCCCCCTGGGACTTATTGCTAAGTACGGGGCAGGAAACCCGCACGAAATCGTTAGTGGCTGGGTTCCAAAGTTTGTTGACCACACTTGACCGGTTGACCCAGTTGACTCACCTAGGTGTTCACTATCAGCAACACATCCAATGCCCTTCTGCGGGCCAAGAGCCACCCCTCCTCTTTTCTTCAATACCTTTCAATTTCAACGATTGAAATTTCAATAAGGTGGATGCCCTGCTGCTAAAAAAATCCCGCGGGTTTCCTGCCCCGTGTGAGAGGAAAAGCGTCAGGGGCCCCGCCGCTTTTCAGGCCGGACCCCATTGGATCAGCAGGAATCGGAAACCTGCAGCTAGGCCAGGGAATCTCTGCGTTAAGTAATCTGAGGGTCCGGCACGCCGTATTCATGATTGCCCCGCAGACGCAAAGCCTAAACAGATAAAAGCACATTAAGGAGGTGCAATTTGCAAGACACATCGACAGACAAAAATTTGATAGATCATCCCAATCTGGTTGTTCTTCTCCCCCACATGCACAGCTACTGCGAAAAAGGCATAACCAATTTTTCTGCAGGCAAGGATAGCTTTTCCGTTTCAACCATTGAGACATACGCCAGTGGTGTCTTTGAGCGGGTCGCCGAACTAGACACCGCACTTATCTCCTTGCGCCTAGCACACAGATTCGTAAACGAGCTTAGCTCCGAGATAAACCCCAACCCAGATGTCTATCGCTACCACTACGAGAACTTCGTACTTCGGGTGATTGGATTGGTGGATCGGGCACATCGCCTTGTTGGGGCTTCTCTGCTGTTACCTTCAAAAAAATATGAGGGTGTGGGAGGAAATCAATTCGTTCAGAGCGAGACGAAAACAAAGCGTCCTAGGCTGCATGGGGCCTTGAGCGCAGTAGCTGCCGCCGTGAATAACTACCGTGGGCCTAGAAATGAGTTGATTCACTCAAATGCCTACTCGAGCCGGGAACTGGGGATCTTCATGGGTGTAGAGCAATTCAACGTGGACACCGGCTCCGTAGACATCAAAGAACTCAAACGGGACTACTCATCAACAGGAGCTGCTGAAATTGAGCAAACCATTGGGCGATTGGTTACAACTCTAACCGCGTTGCTGGACGAGCTAGGTCCCGCCTTTTCTACCGCACATGAGTTCAGCCTCAAAAAATGAACTGATTGAGACGACGTTTACAGTTAGCTACCATACATAGACCTCACTAGGATCGTGCAGGATGTATCCCTACATGTATCCCAACATGTACAATCCCGCTGCAAGGCACGGTTTATATGGAACGCACGAGTCTCCCTCGGGCACCATCTTAAAAAAAGACCTTGAAATTCAAGGTCTTTTTTTTCGCCTGCAGAAAAGTGAACACTGCTGTCCGGCACCTTTAAAACAGGAAATCTCTATATGGAATCGTCGCTGGAGACTGTCGCCCTTTTCTCTCTCAAGTTGGTCTATGAGACCGACGGTCATAGTCCGATTCTGCGCGACGACCCTGTAATGGATGAGTATCAGCGCGAAGTGTTTGCGTTGCTGGTGCGCAACGACGATGTGCCTGCCATTCAGGCAAAAATGGCCGATTGCCTGAACTTGGCACTGAACGCTTTAGGCAGCACACAGAAGCCATTGGGACGCGAGCTGCACAAGCTCGCCACCGCCTTCGCCCACGCTCAGACCCTGGAGCAAATGGGCACCCCGCTGACCCACCTCAGGGGTTATTTGAAAGACATTCAGTGATCTGCGTCCTGGAAGGTCTCCAGATAAGCCAGCAGGTTGTCGATTTTCTCCTGATCGCTAATCCCCCAGAAAATCATGCGCGTGCCACTGACCACTTTCTTCGGCGCCTCGATGTAGGCCGCCAGTTTGTCTCTGGTCCACACCACGCCTGAATTTTTCATGGCGTCAGAGTATTGATAGTCCTTGGTTGCCGCGGCAGGCCGCCCGATCACACCATTGAGTTGTGGGCCAAAACCGCCCCGGGCGCCTTTGCCGATGCTGTGGCAACCCGCGCACATTTTCGTGAATAACCTGCCGCCCGCTTCGGCATCCCCCGCTGCGACGGCCGATGAGCTCATCATTCCGGCAGCGACAATCAGGGCCAGGCCTGGCAAGACGGGGGATTTCATGGGCGACTCCAGTCAGATGTTGCAAACAATGTCAGTGACCAATTATGCCCGCACCCGCGGCGTCTCTCCAATCACGACCCGACACCGGTGTGTATGCATCCGCGCACGCAGTGATTGCAGTGGCCATCATCTCGCCGCTACTATTGAGAACTATTCGCACTCACATCTGGACGCCAACCGGTGCATTCTCCTTCGACCAGCAAGCTGGGTTTCTTTTTCAGCGATCATCATCGCTGGTTGCTGCAACACATTCAGCGCCGCTTACGTAATCACGCCGACGCACAGGACACGGCGGCGGACACGTTTTGCCAGTTGCTGGCGGCCCAGGTGGATACGGACAGCATTGAGCAACCCCGTGCTTATCTCTCGACCATTGCCCGGCGACTGATCTTCGATCGACACCGACGACGCCAGCTGGAACTGGCCTACCTGGAGCGATTGGCGCTGTTGCCGGAAGCCGTCGCCCCCTCGCCAGAAGAACAACTGCAACTGACCGAAGCACTGATTGCCATTGACCGCGCGCTCGACGGCTTGCCGATGGCGGTCAAAGCCACATTCCTTTACAGCCAGCTCGACGGTTTGAGCTACGTGGCCATCGCTCAAAAGCTGGGGCTTTCAGAACGCACCGTCAGCCGCTACATGAAGCAAGCCTTGCGCATGTGCTACCTGTGCGAGGCCAGCCAATGAGCAAGCCGCAACTGGACCCGCTCAGCGAACAGGCGATTGACTGGATGGTCAAACTGCGCGCCGAGACGCCCACGCCGGATCTGCTCAAGCGCTTCACGTGTTGGCTCAATCACGACCCGGCTCACCAGCAGGCGTGGACCACGCTGCAAAACCGCATCGGCGCCTCGTTCAACCCATTGCGCGCACTGGATAACCGCGTACCCGGCCAGGCCAGCGAAGCCCGCAAGGTCCTGCTTCAACCCCACACCACGCGGCGTGACGCCTTGCGCATGATCGCAGGGCTGGGAGTGCTGGGCGGCGGTGTATGGCTCGGCGCAAAAAGCCCGTCTGGTGTTTCCTTGCTGGCCGACCTGTCAACGGGCCGCGCTCAACGTCAAGACTTCAATCTGGCAGATGGCAGCCACTTGAGCCTCAATGCCAACAGCGCCGTGGACCTGCACTTCGATGCCGCTCAACGCCTGCTCATCTTGCGCCGCGGCGAACTGGTGATTCAGGTAGCGCCCGATCCACAACGGCCCTTGCGGGTGCGTACGGCGCAGGGTGAAGTCCGCGCCTTGGGCACGCGCTTTCTGGTGTCTCAAGAGCACGGGGTCAGCCGCGTCGTGGTGTTGCAGCATGCCGTTGAAACCCGCCTGCCCAACGGCGCTACGCTTAACCTGCAAGAAGGCCAGTCAGCGCTGCTGCATGCCGACCGCATCACCCCGGCGCCTGGTGAACAACGCCAGCGCGCCGACTGGCAAAGCGGCAGGCTGAACGTGCTGGATGATCCGCTGGAGCAGGTCGTGGATGCGTTGAGGCCTTATACCCGTGGCTTCGTACGCGTGGCGCCCGAGGTACGGCAATTACGCGTACAAGGCGTGTATCCGCTCAACGATCCCCAGCGGGCATTCGCCGCACTGGCAGAAACCCATGCCATTCGCGTGGATCACTACAGCCCATGGCTGACCGTGATCAGCGCCCGATGAGAGTGATGTTTTCTTTTTGAACATTAATCGTATTTGTGTCCGGTTTTCATTTCTCATCCCACCTATCTCCTGACACCTTCACACGATCAGGAGAATGCTGTGATCAACCCGTGGCCCAACGCCCTCTGCGTTGCCGTTGCTCTGGCAACGGTGGCGAGCCCTGCACTGGTTCAAGCGCAAGACGTGAATTTCAACCTTCGGGCTGGCCCCTTGGCCACTACCCTCAATTCGATTGCCAGCCAGAGCGGGAACATCATCTCCCTTGAACCCGCCCTCGTGCAGGGCAAACAGGCACCGGCTGTGGTCGGGCGCATGTCGCCCGAGCAGGCGATGGACGCGGCACTGGCAGGCAGCCGTCTGCAATTGCGCATCACGGGCCAGGGCAACTTCAGCGTCGAACCGGCTCCGCAAAACGGCGATGCACTGCAATTGGGGGTCACCCGCGTCGTCGAGCAAAGCCGCGACGCCACCACTGAAGGTTCCGGGTCTTACACGGCCCAGGCGGTCACCATCGGCAAAGGTTCACACAGCCTCAAAGAAACACCACAGTCCGTCACCGTGATCACCCGCAAAATGCTCGATGACCAAAACCTCAACACCATCGATCAAGTCATGGAGAAAGTCCCCGGAATCACCGTGTACGACTCCCCCATGGGCGGTAAGTACTTTTACTCGCGCGGATTTCGCATGAGCGGCCAGTATCAGTACGACGGCGTGCCGCTGGACATCGGCAGCAGCTACGTACAGGCCGACAGCTTCAACAGCGACATGGCAATTTATGACCGGGTTGAGGTGTTGCGCGGTGCCGCCGGCATGATGAAGGGCGCGGGCGGCACAGCGGGCGGAGTCAATTTTGTGCGCAAACGCGGCGGGTACACGCCGCACACGCAACTCTCGCTCTCGGCGGGCACATGGGACAACTATCGCGGCCTGGTGGACACCGGCGGGCCCTTGAATGAGTCCGGCACGTTGCGAGGCCGCGCCGTAATGGCCCAACAAACCCGCCAGTATTTTTATGACGTCGCTGAACGCCGCGACCAGATTTACTACGGCGCCCTTGATCTGGACCTCACCCCGGACACCACGCTCGGCCTGGGCCTGGCGTATGAAGACGTAGATGCCACCCCGTGCTGGGGTGGGTTGCCGCGCTATGCCAACGGCAGCGACTTGAAGCTCAACCGCTCCACCTGCCTGAATACCGCGTGGAATAACCAGCGCAGCAAACGCACGACCGTCTTCAGTGACCTGACCCACACCCTCAGTGACGACTGGGCACTCAAGGTGGCCGGGGTGTATTCCAAAAATACCCAGGACATGGAATACGCCTTCCCCAGCGGGCCTGTTCCCGTAGGTGCTACCCACACCAACACGCTCATGCTGGGGAGCATTTACGACTACGATCAGGTCGACTACGGCTTCGATGCCTATGTCGATGGCACGTTTGATGCCTTCGGCCAAGCGCACGAACTGATCGTGGGCTCCAACGCCAGTCGCTCGCATAAAGATGACTTCTACGCCGTGGCGGCCCTGCCCCAGCGCCAGGACATCTTCAATCCGGATCACCATCTGCCACGGCCGGACGAGGGCTACTACCTTGCCAATGCCTCGCGGGGCGGCCCGGTGGACATGCGCATCCAGCAATATGGCGCCTACAGCCTCGCCCGACTGAAACTGGCCGATCCTCTGACCGTTGTGGTTGGCAGCCGGGTCAGTTGGTACTCATCGGACAGCGACTCCACCACCTACTGGCGCGGTGAAGGCACCCCGGTCAGCTCCAAAGCCAGGGAAAGCGGGCAAGTCACCCCCTTTGCCGCCGTGTTGTTCGACATCAACGATAACCTCACCACTTACGCCAGCTATACCGACATTTTCACCCCACAAGGCGGCTACAAAACCATCGACGGCAGCAGCCTCAAACCGTTAATCGGCAAAAGTTACGAGCTGGGGATCAAGGGCGAATGGTTCGAAGGACGCCTCAACAGCGCTTTTAACCTGTTCCGCACCGTGCAAAACGATGCCGCGCAAGATGATCCGTTGTGCCCGGACAGCAGTTGCTCACTGAACTCCGGCAAAGTCCGCGCCCAGGGCTTCGAGGCAGAAATCAGCGGCGAAGTTATCGAGCGCCTGCAACTGCTGGCGGGCTACACCTACACCCAGAGCAAAGTACTGGAAGACGCCCAGCCCGATCAGAAAGGCCTGGCCTACACCTCTTACGTGCCGCGTCACCTGTTGCGGGTGTGGGCCGATTACGCACTGACGGGCGCCCTGGAGCGCGTCACGTTAGGGGCGGGCGTCAACGCGCAGAGCAGCAATTACCGCGTGTCGCCCATCAGCGGCAACGACGTCAGCCAGGCGGGTTACGCGGTATGGAACGGGCGCATTGGCTATCGCATTGATGACACCTGGTCGGTCGCGCTCAATGGCAACAACCTGTTCGACAAACGCTACTACGCCAGTATCGGCACTGAAGGGTTCGGCAACTTCTATGGCGAACCGCGTAACGTCGTTATGTCGCTCAAGGCAGACTTCTAAGCCCTGCACCCTCGCTGCCCTGACACACGGGCAGCGACGGGTTACAGCATCTGCTCGGCCAGCAATATCAGGGCAATCAGGATCATGATGGCGCCCGAGGTCTGACTGACCCGTTGCGCGGCGCCGGGCCGGGTTTGCAACACCGCGCGGGCACCGAATCCAACCAATAAATACACAACGCCGCAACTGACCGCATGCAGCCCGCCCAGGGCCACGATCTGCGCAGGCACTGGCCATGTCGACAGGGGGTCGGTGAACTGCGGCAACAGCGCCAGAAACAACAAAAACACCTTCGGATTCAAACCGCTGACGCACAACCCCTTCCACGCCCAACGTGACCAGGAGTCCGCCACCTGAACGCTTCCGGACACCGGGGTTGCGGGGTTTCTGAGCATCCCCACGCCAAGCCAGAATAAATACAGCGACCCAGCCACGGTCAGCACCTTAAGAATCATCGGATTGCTGGCCATCAACCCGCCGACGCCCGCCGCGACAATGATCGTCGCCAGTAGATGCCCCGACAACAAACCTGCGACTGCAGGCGTTACCCAACGTCCGCGCATCCCTGCCGAAATGGCGTAAGCCCAATCTGCGCCAGGGGTGATGATGAACAGGAACGACACCGCCCAGAACGCGGCCAGAACACTGAGAGTCACGAGATAAGCACCTTCTACGGGCGAGAGAGAGTTGAGGAACAAGCCACTTTGCGGACACCGCGCGCGGCGAAAGCAACGAGTAGAAGATTAGGTAAAGGCTGCTAGGATTACTTTGCGTTTATCCCCGACCAGCGCCACACAATTAGAAGGTTCTTCTCAGTGGATCGAATTGACCGAAAGATTCTTGCTGAACTGCACACCGACGGCCGACTTTCTCTCACCGAACTGGCTGATCGCGTGGGTCTCAGTCTGTCGCCGTGCCATCGTCGGGTGCGGGCATTGGAAGAGGCCGGGGTTATTTTGGGCTATCGCGCCGTGCTGGCGCCCAGCGAGCTGGGACTGAACTTTTCAGCGATGGTGTTCGTGACCCTGCGCGAAGTCACGCGTCAGGCCGTAGCCGACTTCGAGGCCGCGCTGCCAGACATCCCGCAAATCGTCGAAGCCCAACGGCTGTTTGGCGACCCGGATTATCTGCTGCACGTCATCGCCAAAGATTTGCCGGCCTACCAGCAGCTCTACGACGAACACCTCAGCGCGCTGCCCAACGTACAGCGCCTGGTGTCGACACTGGTAATGAAACGGGTCATCCATGACCGCGTGTTGCCGCTGTAACCCGGCCATCTCACCCGCCGTACCGGCTAGGCAAACAAGTCATCAATCGCCAGCTGAATGCACGCCATCTCTGAGGGAGGCGATGAACCCTGCGGCAAACCCTGCAAGCAATCAGCTTTCTTACGCTCTGCCATTCGGCTGAACGCTTGATGAAGTTTCAGCAAAAGATGAGGGGCCGTACGCTTAAAAGTGTTGAACGTCAGTTCCTGCAGGCAGGAACGTTTTAAGGCCAGGCCTTCGGCATACGTCGTAATCGCTTCAGCACGAATCTCCCAGCCGGTATTCGCAAAAAATATCTGCCCATAGATACTTTTGATCAGCTCCCGAGCATGCGGCGCCAAGGGCTTGAAGCGATACGCCAAACCCTGCTGCTTGTTCTGGGCGGGGAATACCGCATACGTGGGATACGTGCTTCCCGAAAATTCTTTGTCAAGGCTGATGCGCCCATAGAAACAGGCCACCATCGCCAGCGCGAACATAAATGAGTTTTCCGGGTTGCGGTGCGAATCCGGCGCAATCGATCCGCGGGTTTTCACGTAATGCTGTTGCACCTCGAAGGTGTGGTACAGCACCACTTCGAGGTTGTCGCCCTTCAAGGGCATCTCGAATCCAGGCTCATGCGCCAGCACACCTTGATCCCCAAACCACTGCTTGAGCGTGTCCCTGAGGTCATCACAACTGCGAAGTTCGGGGATATTAACCACCTGCTGCCGATTCAGTGCGCTGAGCAGGTCGACGCTGACACGGGCAGCTGCTTCGGCCAAATCCCCAATGCGGGCAGACTCCAGTAACGCCCGGTTACCCACCACATTGCACAGCAACTCCAGCGTGAGTTCACCCTCAGGCTTATGGGGAGGCTGACATGGCGTCGGGACATCCACGGGATCGTCTTCAGGAAGATCCTTGTCCAGCCAGGGAAGAGGCAGCGCTCCCCAGATAAACAGGTGCGCGTTAACCTTTTGTACAGCCTTGTCAGCCAGCCACCCCATCCATTCAAAAGGGATCGAATCGCGCTCCGGGAAGTTCTCCTGACGCCGTAGTTCGTCTTCACAGGCGGCGTACTCCCGATAAAACAGGTGATCCAGAGCATATACCGTGCGAGCCAGCGCCATATCTTCCAACACCGGCTGTGTCTGCGATTGAGGCTCGATCTGAGTCCACTCAAGCATCTCGGCGTACGTTTGGCGCATGTCCGCAGGTAAAACCTCGACCAGCGCTTTGTGCAATGCCCTGCGATTCTCAAGCTGGTTCCAGGCTGACGCATCCGCGTCTTCAGGTGCAGTAGCACTCATGTACTTGAGCGATGCTTCCTTAAGCGGCTCCACATAAAAAAAACCGTCTGCGCACTTCCAGCAATCAATGGGCAAACGTGACAACGTGTGCGCACGCCATTTGCGCGCGCTTTTGCCGTAATCCACCACACTGGTAGAAAAAGCCCCCAGCAACTTGGAAGCCTCATAGAGCGTGACGCTGTTTATCAGCGCCTTGCTCTCTTGCAACGAGACGGTAAGCATGTCGGCCATTGTCGGGGCCAGAGAATCGCGGGTACGGCTATCGGGTTTTTGAGACATGTTCATGCGCAGACCTTCTAACAATCAGCAAACAATCAGTAAAACGACAAGCGCTGAGCGCTTGTCGCACGGAGGCGTTCAAGCAAGCTCTGCGCCCACTGGCGCTGAAACATTCACCTGTGCTGATTGCGGCTTGGCCCTGGCCTTAAGCACGGCATGGGCGTGCTTATTGAGCTTTTCACCTGCCACCAGGCGGCGAGTATGATCGAGCGACAAGCGCGCCATCTCCAGCGCCTCCCACTCATCACCGGCCAATTCGCGCTCCAAAAAAACCTGCGCAAGCGCATGGGTATGAGCGATGGGACCGAATTTATTGATTGAACACACCGCATGGTAATGGTCATTACAGGCAGCGAGTTGTGAGGCGTAAGGGGAGCCAAGATGGTCGTGAGCAGGCATGACGTTATCCTTTCAATGAGGGGTTGGTAACACCTGCCACTGTCGCTCGAAGCGCCGTACAAAAAACCCCGAACATTATGAACCGCTCGAACGCCCCATACTGCCTGGCATTGGCGCCTTACCCGGCAAAGCCCCCCCACCTTGCCAAACCCCAGACCATTACTTATCCGACTTAATACTGGTCCAGACGCGTGTGCGCACCCGTTCCAGCTTTTGTGGCAGCGGTTGTACCACGTACAGGGTTTTAAGGGCCTCGGGAGTTGGGGTCAGGTTGGGGTTGCCTGTGATGTCTTTGTTGATCAGTGCAAGCGAGTCTTTGTTGGCATTGGGGTAGCCGAGAAAGTCACTGATCGGGGCGATGATGTTGGGGTCGAGCAAGGTGTTAATAAACGCGTGGGCTTCGTCGACATTCTTGGCACTTTTAGGGATGGCGAATGTGTCAAACCAGATCGGCGCGCCCTCCTTGGGCAAGCGCCAATCAACCACGACACCATTGCCAGCCTCCTTGGCTCGGTTGCCAAACTGGTAGAAGCTGCCCGAGTAGCCAATGGCCACGCAAATATCCCCGTTCGCGATGTCGGTCATGTATTTGGCGGAGTTGAAGTAAGTCACGTAAGGACGGATTTTCATCATCAACGCTTTGGCTTTTTCATAGTCCGACGGATTCTGGCTGTTGGGGTCCAGCCCAAGATAATGCAGGGCCAAGGGCAGGATTTCCGACGCAGAGTCGAGCATGGCCACGCCACAGGACTTGAGCTTCTGCATGTTCTCGGGCTTGAACACCAAGTCCCAACTGTTGACGGGCGCATTGTCGCCCAGCGCCGCTTTAACCTTCGCCGGGTTAAAGCCAATCAACACGGTTCCGTACATGTATGGAATGGCGAACTGATTACCGGGGTCGTTTTGATCCAGCAACTTGAGCAGCTCAGGGTCTTGATGCTGCCAATTCGGCAGTTTGCTGCGGTCCAGTTTTTGAAATACGCCTGCCTTGATCTGGGTATCAAGGAACTGGTTCGACGGCACTACAAGGTCATAGCCCGAATGACCTGTCAGCAGCTTGGCTTCCAGCGACTCGTTGGTGTCGAACGTGTCCCACGTCACGTTGATGCCCATCTCTTTGGCAAAGTCCTTGGGCACGGAGGGCAGGATGTAGTCAGCCCAGTTGTACACACGTAGCTCGCGTTGATCTGCCAACGTCGCGCCAGCCATTAACGCCAGCCCGCAGACGGAAGTCTTCAGTGCGCATTTCAATGCATTCATGACGTATTTCCCCAAATGGCGTGAGAGCAATCGTTTTTATGTTCTGTACACAGCAGTTACCCGCGCAGGCTGTTGTGCCGGGACGCCTGGCAGCGATGCTGTTTTGATTCTTGCCGCGCACCGCTCGGGTTCACAGTGGCAGACAGGCCAAAAGGGGATGATTGTGGCCACTGGGCGACAACAGAGAATGCGCCGCTTGGTGGTCGTCAGCGCCGCAGAACAACAAGCTCACGACGCCCTGATCTGTATCGCGCCCTTCCACAGCAATGAGCCAGTACGCCAGGCCATCGACCTCAACCCCCGCGTAACTCGTTTCAGCCGTCAATTTTGCGTAACACGTCCCTGCGCTGGCAGATCTGTGGGATAAAAAAATCCCCGCGCTTCTCTCGAAGGGCGGGGATTTTTTAGGCTGGACGCTTAGTGCGCGTAAGTCAGTAACAACTCCGTCGGCACTTTGAAATCCAGTGACATCATGACGCTCAGCGCGGTGATGGTGAAGATCGAGAACACGAACAGCTTGCGTGCCCAGACCTTGTCGTCGACGGCTTTATAGCCGGTCCACGCCATGTACAGCCAGTACATGCCCATCGCGGCCGCCACGGCCATGTAGCTCATGCCGGCGTAACCGCCGAGGGTGAGCATCAGGGTCGCGATCAGGAACGCGAGGATATAAAGCAGGATGTGCTTCTTGGCAACCTTGATCCCGCGCTTCACAGGCAACACCGGAATCGATGCGGCCAGGTAATCGTTGAAGCGGAAGATCGCGATGGCGTAGGAATGCGGCATCTGCCACAGGCTGAACATCACCAGCAATGTCAGCGCGGCCAGGTCGAAGCTGTTACTCACAGCCACGTAGCCGATAACAGGCGGCATTGCACCCGACAAACTGCCAATCAAGGTGCCGTGAACCGACTTGCGCTTGAAATACAGGCTGTACAGACCGACGTAGATCACGAAGCCAATCGCCGCGAACAATGCCGCCAGCGGGTTGGCCACACGATACAGCAGCACCAGGCCTGCGACCCCCAGCAAGGTGGCGTATACCAACGCCACCTTGAGGGAGATCAGGCCTTGCACCAGTACGCGGTTCTTGGTGCGGTCCATCTTGATGTCGATGTCACGGTCGATGCAGTTGTTAAACACACAACCGGACGCAACCACCAGGGAGGTGCCGATCACCGCGGCCAGGAACAGGGCCAGATCAAAATGCCCCTTCGAGGCCAGGAAGAACCCGCCTGCCACAGAAAGCACGTTACCGAAAATGATCCCCGGTTTGGTGATTTGGATAAAGTGCTTAAAGGACATCGGGCTTACCTCACTTCGCCATCATTACAGTGTGGATGCTGAACATGATCCACAGGGACAGGCCGACCAACAGCACAATAACCAGCGCCGAGAACACCAGCGCGGCGACGTTATTGCGTTGTGCAGGCGAACGGTCCAAGTGCAGGAAATACACCAGGTGAACGATCACTTGAATCACGGCGAACAACAGCACGATCGCCAGCGTGGTCATTTTTGGCAGGGTTGGGTACATCACCAGCCCGAACGGAATGACGGTCAGGATCACCGACAAGATGAAGCCGATTACGTAGGACTTCACGCTGCCGTGGTTCGCGCCGTCAGAATGTGCGTTAGCCATTTACAGAGTCCCCATCAGGTAAACAACGGTGAATACGCAGATCCACACCACGTCCAGGAAGTGCCAGAACAGGCTCAGGCAGCTCAGACGCGTCTTGTTGGTCGCCGTCAGGCCCTTTTTCTGGACCTGATACATCATGATCGCCATCCAGATCAGACCGCTGGTCACGTGCAGACCGTGGGTACCGACCAGGGTGAAGAACCCGGACAGGAAGCCGGAACGGCTCGGGCCAAAGCCTTCGGAGATCAACAGGTGGAACTCGTTGATTTCCATGGCGATGAAGCCTGCACCGCACAGGAAGGTCAGGGCCAACCAGAACAGCACCTGACTTTTCTTGCCCTTGAACAACGCCAGCATGGCGAAGCCGTAGGTGATCGAGCTGACCAGCAGCAGTGCGGTTTCACCCAACACGTACGGCAGTTCGAAGATGTCGTGGCCCGATGGACCACCCGCTACGTTGTTAACCAGTACCGCGTATACCGCGAAGATCGACGCAAACAAGATGCAGTCGGTCATCAGGTAGAGCCAGAAACCAAATACGGTTGTCTCGCCCGAGTCGTGGTGATGGTCATCGTGCCCATGGTCGTGACCATGGGCGTGTCCAGCATGAGTCGCTAAGTTCGACATGGTTTATGCCTGTTCCAACTTGGTTTCAACACGGGTAGCCGGAATCTTGCCAGCTGCTACCAGACGCTTGTGCTGCTCGGCTTCGATGCGCTCGATGGTTTCCACCGGCACCATGTAGCCCTGGTCATCACGGGCAGCATGGATCGCGAAGTACGCCACGGTGCCAACCAGGCTGGCGATCGCCAACCACCAGATGTGCCAGATCATTGCGAAACCGAATACGGTCAGCAGTGCGCCCATCACCACACCAGTCGCGGTGTTGTTTGGCATATGGATCGGTTCGTACTTGGCAGGAGCCTGGTACGCAGTACCGTTTTCCTTGGCCTCAGTGAACGGGTCAATGCTGTCGGCTTTTGGCAGTACGGCAAAGTTGTAGAAAGGAGGTGGCGACGAAGTCGACCATTCCAGGGTGTGACCATTCCATGGATCGCCGAATTCGCAGGCGTTCTCAGGCTTGTTGCGGTCACGGATGCTGACGTACAGCTGGATCAACTGGCACGCAATACCGACGGCGATCAGTGCAGCACCGACGCACGCTACGTACAGGTAAGGCACCCACTCAGGGTTGGTAGTGGCGTTCAGACGACGGGTCATGCCCATGAAGCCCAGTGCATAGAGCGGCATGAACGCAACGAAGAAGCCGGTGATCCAGAACCAGAATGCTGCCTTGCCCCATTTCTCGTTCAGTTTGAAGCCGAACGCTTTAGGGAAGTAGAAGCTGAAACCAGCGATGTAACCGAATACAGCACCGCCGATGATCACGTTATGGAAGTGAGCAATCACGAACAGGCTGTTGTGCAGTACGAAGTCAGCACCCGGGATGGCCAGCAATACGCCAGTCATGCCGCCGATGGCGAAGGTCACCATGAAGCCAAGCGTCCACATCACCTGGCTGGTGAATTGCAGACGACCGCGATAGATGGTGAATAGCCAGTTAAATAGCTTCACCCCCGTCGGGATGGAAATCAGCATCGTTGCCAGACCGAAGAAGGCGTTGACGCTGGCACCCGAACCCATGGTGAAGAAGTGGTGCAGCCAAACCATGAAGCCCAGGATCGAGATCGCGCCGCTGGCGTAGACCATCGAGTGGTGACCGAACAGACGCTTGCCAGTGAAGGTCGAGATGACTTCAGAGAAGATCCCGAACGCCGGCAGAATGAGGATATAAACCTCAGGGTGACCCCACGCCCAGAACAGGTTGACGTACATCATTGGATTGCCACCAAGTTCGTTGGTGAAAATGTGGAAATCCAAGTAGCGGTCAAGTGTCAGCAACGCCAGGGTAGCGGTCAGGATCGGGAACGAAGCCACGATCAGAACGTTTGCCCAGGTGCAGGTCCAGGTGAAGATCGGCATGTCCATGATCTTCATGCCAGGGGTACGCATTTTCAGCACGGTGGCCAGGAAGTTAACCCCGGTTAACGTCGTACCTAACCCCGATAGCTGTAGCGCCCAGATGTAGTAGTCCACACCCACGCCCGGACTGTACGCCAGACCCGACAACGGTGGATACGCAACCCAGCCGGTCTTGGCGAACTCGCCGACGCCCAGCGACAGGTTGACCAGTACCACGCCCGACACCAGGAGCCAGAAACTCAGGGAGTTCAGGAACGGATAGGCAACGTCACGTGCGCCGATCTGCAGCGGCACTGCAAGGTTCATCAGGCCGGTGAAGAATGGCATCGCCATGAAGATGATCATGATCACACCGTGGGCGGTGAAGATCTGGTCATAGTGTTCAGGAGGCAAGTAGCCAGGCGAACCCTCAGTGGCCATGGCCAGTTGGGTACGCATCATGACGGCGTCGGCAAAGCCGCGCAGCAGCATGATCATGGCAACGATGATGTACATCACGCCAATTTTCTTGTGGTCGACTGACGTTAGCCATTCGGTCCACAGGTAGGTCCACTTTTTGTAGTACGTGAGTGCTGCAACCAACGCCAGACCACCGAGCAGGATCATAGCGACGGTCACCATCACTATCGGCTCGTGGAACGGTATGGCGTCCAGACTTAATTTACCAAACATCGTTTACTCCTCTGCCCCGGCAGCTGAATGCGAACTGGTGTCCAAACCTTCGGTCCCGGCCACTTCTTTCTTCTCGTGCTGCACCGGCTTGCCTGGTTTCATGCCTTCATACTTGTCGATGATGGTCTGGAACAGGTTCGGTTTGACCGAGGAGTAGAGCTCAACGGGATTGTTCTGACTTGGCTTGGTCAAGGCTTCGTATTCAGCTGTATCAAGCTGTTTAGGTGACGCTTTGACTTCACTTACCCATGCATCGAACTCAGCCTGGGAAGTCGCGATTGCTTTGAATTTCATGCCAGTGAAGCCCGCACCGCTGTAGTTGGCTGAAATGCCATCGAGCTCGGCGTTCTTGTTAGCAATCAAATGCAGCTTGGTCTGCATACCGGCCATGGCGTAGATCTGACCGCCCAGGCCTGGAATGAAGAACGAGTTCATGACCGTGTCGGACGTGATACGGAAATTCACCGGCGTGTTGGCCGGGAACACGATCTTGTTGACGGTGGCGATACCCTGTTCCGGGTAGATGAACAGCCACTTCCAGTCCATGGCCACTACTTCGATAGTGACTGGCTTGACGTCAGACTCAATCGGACGATACGGGTCCAGCGCGTGGGTCGACTTATACGTGATCACACCCAGCGCGATGATGATCAGGATAGGCACCGTCCAGATCACAACTTCAATCTTGGTGGAGTGCGACCATTTTGGTGCGTAGGTGGCGTTCTTGTTCGACGCGCGATATTTCCACGCGAAAACAAGGGTCATCAAGATGACCGGCACCACGACCAAGAGCATCAGCAATGTAGCAGTGATGATCAGATTCTTTTCATCGACGCCGATCTGCCCCACCGGATCGAGCAACGTCATATTGCAGCCTCCCAGCAACAACATGCCGAAAAGTGGCAATAAGCCAAAGAGTCTGGGGTACCTTTTTTTAGTCATCTCACGACCTCTAAAACAGCTTGCACAATGCAGTTGGTTTTTTCCGCCAACACTTCACCCTGCCAAGGGTTGGCAATTTTCCGGATTGAATAAGGGCCTGCTTCATCGCGGTGAAGCGACTGGGCAATTCCTGGGTTAGCAGTGATTTCTTATTCGATACTTGGTCAAAGGCCTTGTCACAGACCAATTCCATTTGGTGCGGAACTTAGAAGGGTTGCCAGTACCTTGGGAGTCGCATGGAAAGCCTGTCACAACCACCCAGGCGACCTTCAACTTCCCGCTTGGGCTCAGGGATGAGCAGGCTGGACGTTCAGTGCGGGCGATTGTAGTTAGGTAGCTCTCTATAAACCATGTCTCATCCCGAAATAATTAATCTCGGCTGTGGTAACAATCCCGCACTATTATTACGGCCCGCGTTTAAAGCCCCTCCCTGACGCGCTTGTAGCACGCCCTTCCCCCCAAGCTGTATCCGCCCCTTTTTAGCGCACGCTCAGACCTTCGCCAACACTCCAAAACGCCCAAACAAAAAGGCTTGCAGCGTTTTTCATGGTGCTTAGCGGCGGCTTTTTCAAGCCCTGCCTCAGCGTCAAAACGCCTCATGAGCGGGGACACCAGTGAGACGTTTCAGCCGTGTATTGTGAAATGAAAACATACCCTGTGACAATTTCTCCGTGACAATATGTCGCAGTCCCGAGCGCACCTTCACTGCCCCGTATCACATGCTATTCACATTTTTCGTGGGCGAAAAAAAGCCCCGCTCTTGCGCACAAGAACGAGGCCGTTGCAACCTGATTCAGTGTGTCAGGCAGGCTTGCTGCGATTGCGGTAAATGCCCAACGGTACCAGCACGGCCGTCAACACGAACGCCACCAGTGCCCATTGCGCCAGCGACAGGCCAAGCACAGGCGGGTAAGGCGTCGAACAGAAGCCATCGACTTGAAAACCCAGCGGGAATACAGCAGCCAGCGGCAAACCGTCGACAATTGGTTGCAGCGCGTCCAGGCCGCAACTGACCGCAGGGTTCGCCAGGATGTACACGTGGCGCCCCGCCGCGACCACCCCACCAATGGCGCTCAACACCACCAGCCCTTCAAACACCGTGATACTGCGCCGGGTGCGCATCGCTGCACCGATGAAAGCAAAAATAGCAATCAGCAGTAACGCATAGCGTTGCAGGATGCACAGCGGGCAAGGCGCCTCCCCCAGCACCACTTGCATATACAGCGCACCACCAATGAGGGCGAGGCAGATCAGCCCCAGCAAGACCAGAAAGCGCTTTTCGCGCCCCAGTCGCATCATGTCGTCCGTCATCGTGTTTCCTTTTGCCTGATTGTCCAAGGGCCGTCCGGCCGTCACAAAGCGCGCAGTTTACACCCAGACCTCCTGCATGGATGTAAGGCAGTTGTAGGAAGGGAATTAACAACGGGAGGGATTAAAGCGCGATTAACAAAACGCCCGCCGTGCTCTTCTGCCCGCTTTCACTCAAAGGCGCGGGAGGCAGACGAACACTGCGGGCGTAGGTGTATCAGCCGGTTAGGCGGATGACCAGAACCGCTTTATTCCAATACAGCAGCGGGGCCGAAAAACTCGTAGCGGCTTTGTTGCTCAGGAACACCCAACGCCTTGAGCTGACGTTTGATGGCGCTCATGAAACCCTTGGGGCCCAGGAAGTACGCGTCTACATCACGGTCCGCAGGCAACCATTTATCCAGCAGTTCGGCGGTCAGCAACCCCACGTGATCGGCGGTCGCTCCCTGCCCATCCTGTTCGGCGTAGCAGTAAAAACGCTGCAACTGTGGATATTGCGCCGCCAACTCATCCACCCAGCCACGGAACGCGTGCACCTCGGCATTGCGCGCGCAATGGATAAAGTGGATAGGCCGTTGAGTCGTCAACGCTTTTTCCAGCATCGGCAAGGTTGGCGTAATGCCGACGCCGCCACTGATCAGCACCAGCGGTTTGTCACTGGCGGTCAGAGTGAACTCGCCGGCTGGGGGGAACAGCTCAACAATGTCGCCCACTTGCAGGCGGTCATGCAGGTAGTTGGACACCACCCCGCCCGCCTCGCGCTTGACGCTGATGCGGTAACGACCCACCTGCGCCAGCGCCGACAGCGAGTAGTTACGACGCGCTTCCACACCGTCGATGTCCAGCTTGATGCCAATATACTGGCCCGGCTCACAGTCGAGGATCGGTTGCTGGTCCACGGGACGGAAGTAAAAAGATGTGATCTCAGCACTTTCGTCGATTCTGGCTGCCAGTTTGAACGCCCGACCACCGCGCCAGCCGCCCGGTGCAGCCGCTTTTGCGTCATAAATGGCCGCTTCGGCACCGATCAGGATATCGGCCAGTTGTCCATACGCCGCCCCCCACGCTGCCAACACTTCAGGGGTGGCGATGTCACTGCCCAGCACTTCTTCAATCGCGCGCAGCAGGCACTTGCCGACAATCGGGTAATGCTCCGGCAGAATTTGCAGCGCCACATGCTTGTTGATGATGCGGGCTACAAGGTCTCCCAACTGGTCGAGCTGATCAATATGGCGTGCGTACATCAGCACACCATTGGCCAAGGCACGGGGCTGATCGCCGCTGGCCTGATTGGCCTGGTTGAACAGCGGGCGTACTTCGGGGTATTCCGACAACATCATCCGGTAGAAATGGGTGATTAAAGCTTCACCGCCGCTTTCAAGCAGCGGCACAGTGGATTTGACGATGGCACGATCCTGAGCAGTAAGCATAAGGGTGACTCCAGAGCACGTAGGCATTGACTAACATTCGATGAGCGTTCAGGTATCAGAATCCGTGCCAACTTTAAAACCCTTTAAAAACAGCCATTTAAATCAAAAATAGTCATTTTGACTCAATCTGATCTATAGTCATTACGACTACACGAGGTCAAAATGACTGCAAAACTCCTGCTTACCACACTGTTGCCACTGGTCGACGACCTGTCTCGCGATCTGCCAGAAAGCGAGCGTTATCGCCGCCTGCTCGAAGCCATGCGCGCCCTGCTGCCTTGCGATGCTGCAGCCTTGCTGCGTCTGGACGGCGAGTGGCTGGTGCCCTTGGCCGTAGACGGCCTGAGCCTCGACACATTGGGGCGTCGGTTCAACGTCAGCGAGCACCCGCGCTTTGAGGTGCTGCTCAGTAGCCACGGGCCAACGCGTTTCCCCAGTAATTGCGAGCTACCCGACCCCTACGACGGGTTGGTCGACGGGCTGGCCGAGCATCTGGAAATCCACGACTGCATGGGCTGTCCCCTGTTCATTGACGAAAAGCCCTGGGGCTTGCTGACCCTCGACGCGCTTGATCCCAAACGTTTCGAGCCGATCGAGCTTGATGCCCTGCAAGCGTTCGCCAGCCTTGCGGCCGCCACCGTCAATGTTGCCCGGCGCATCGAACGCCTGGCTTTGCGGGTTGAAGACGAGCAGTTGAAAGTCGAGCTGTACCGTCAGGCCAACGGCACGTCCAACAAAGAGCTGATTGGCCAGAGCAAGGTTCACAAACGCCTGCTCGATGAGATCGCACTTGTGGGCAGCAGTGACCTGACGGTCCTGATCACCGGCGAAACCGGGGTCGGCAAGGAGCTGGTGGCGCAAGCGATTCATGCCGCCTCGCCCAGGGCCGACAAACCGATGATCAGCCTCAATTGCGCGGCGCTACCCGACACGCTCGTCGAGAGCGAACTGTTCGGCCACGTGCGCGGCGCCTTCACCGGGGCCACCCAGGATCGGCGGGGCAAATTCGAACTGGCCAACGGCGGCACGCTGTTCCTCGACGAAGTGGGTGAGCTTTCACTCGCGGTGCAGGCCAAACTGCTACGCGTGCTCCAGAGCGGTCAGTTACAACGCCTGGGTTCGGATCAAGAGCATCGCGTCGACGTCCGCCTGATTGCCGCCACCAACCGCGATCTGGCGGCAGAAGTGCGCAGCGGTCGCTACCGCGCCGACTTTTACCATCGCCTGAGCGTCTACCCGCTCAAAGTGCCCGCCCTGCGCGAACGCGGGCGCGACGTGCTGCTGCTCAGCGGCTTCTTCCTTGAACAAAACCGTTCACGCATGGGCCTTGGCAGCTTGCGCCTGAGCCCAGACGCACAGGCCGCGCTGGTGCATTACGACTGGCCGGGCAACGTGCGCGAACTGGAACACCTGATAGGCCGCAGCGCCTTGAAAGCCTTGGGCAATTGCCCCACACGCCCGCGCATCCTGACACTGACGGCACACGACCTTGATCTGCCTTCAACCCCCGCCACCAAGGCTGCGCCGGACACACCCGCCCAGGCTCCCGACGCCCTAGGAGATCTGCGTCAAGCGACAGAGCACTATCAACGAACCTTGATCAGCGCGTGCCTGGAACGCCATCAGCACAACTGGGCCAGCGCGGCGCGTGAACTGGGGCTGGACCGGGCCAATCTGGGGCGCTTGGCCAAGCGACTGGGGTTGAAATAGATGCAGGGCAACGCGCCATGGGCGCCCGCCGCACACTGCGCCAATACCCGTTGCAACGTAAGAAAAATGACGGATCCCACCAATTTCAGAGCAATGAACTACAGGCCGAACGGATGCGGACGATAGACCCGCAACCTTACAAATCGCCTTACTGACACCCGGTGACAATTACCTGAGGTGTCAGTCATGAGCGAAGCCATCAGTGAAGTGCGCGTTGCGGTTGTGCAATTTGATCCTCAAGTCGGCATCCAGCATCGCCAAGACAATCTGCACTACAGTCTGCGCCTGGCCATGGAGGCCGTTACGAATGGGGCGGAGTTGATTGTCCTTCCCGAGCTGGCCAACACCGGCTATTTCTTCGCCAATCGGCAGGATGCTTTTCTGCACGCCGAGATCCTTCCTGATGGTCCCAGCACCCAGGCCTGGATGGATTTTGCCGCGTTGCATCAGGTTTATCTGGTAGCCGGGCTGGCGGAGCGGGACGGCATGCAGCTGTTCGATACCGCTGTGTTGCTGGGGCCGGACGGTTTTATCGGTAAATACCGTAAGGCCCACTTATGGAATCGGGAAAAGCTGTGGTTCACACCCGGCAATCTGGGCTTCCCCGTGTTTGAAACGCCGATCGGGCGCATTGGCCTGCTGATCTGCTGGGATATCTGGTTCCCCGAAGTGCCGCGTCTCTTGACCCAGCAAGGCGCCGACATCATTTGTAGCCTGAACAACTGGGTCTGGACACCACCGCCGCTGTTCGATGCGTCGGGTAAATGCATGGCCTCCTACCTGACAATGACCGCAGCCCACGTCAATAACGTGTATATCGCGGCGGCCAACCGTATCGGCGAAGAACAGGGTGAACGCTATTTGGGTTGCTCGCTGATCGCTGGCACCAATGGCTGGCCCATTGGCGAGGTCGCACCGGCAGATACGCAAACCATCCTTTACGCCGATATCGATCTGGCTAGCGCACGCAGCGCGCCGATTTGGAACAACTTGAACGATCTGCACCGGGATCGTCGTACTGACTTGTATGACTCGATGCTCGGCTATTGCTACCACCCTTGCCTGCCACGCTGATGAGGATGCCGCCATGGACTCCTCACCTGTACGCGATACATCACGCACGGCTGCCCGCCTGTCAGGGATCATCATGGCTGCCGGGTTGGCCGTCGGGGCGTTTTCGATCTGGATGGCGCTGAGTTACACGGACTCAAATCCAGGACACTGGCCAAGATATAGCGAAATGATGGCTGAGCTGCCTTCCCCGATGTCCTGGCTGCGCTGGATACTCGGAGACATCACCGAGGTCGCGTTCTACAAGCATGAACTGGCTTCATTCGGCTTGCTGCTTGGAGCTGCCTTGGGCTACTGGACCAGTCGTTACGCACCGGCGTGGCAAGGCTTCAGCATCAGTTACGGCTCCGGACTGTGGCCATGGCTGGTGACCAGCTCCCTATTGGGGTTATTACTGAGCAATGCGTTGTGGGGCTGGACCCTGACCGCCGATACGTGGCAGCCCACATTCGCTGCATTTGTATCATTGCCCGCCGCCATGGTCCTATTCTTTGGTGGAGGCTGGAAAGTAACCCTTAACGGGGCCGTTCTGGGTGCGTTACTCGTCACTCCGGCTTGTCTGTTGTTCGTCAACTTTCTGTGCGTACCCTTGGGGTTACCAGTGGTGATTGGCAATGTGCTGGGGATGGCACTCGGTAGCGTGGCTGCTTTTATGTTGTGTCGCGCAATACCTGTTCTGGTAAGTCGCGCGCCTGGATCTGCACCTGAATGTGCTCAACCTGTCGCGACAAAAACACCGGACTACGGGCTGCTATGGACGGTACGCCGCGTTCTGGCTGACTTTTCCGAAGCGCCTTTCTTTGGCAATGAGTGGGCGAGCCTGGGTTTGTTACTGGGCGTGCTGCTCGCCTATGGACTAAACCCTCTAAGCCCCGCCTATGGCTCAGGACTCGTGCTGCAGCTGATTGCAGGGCAAGCGCTGACCTCTTTACTGGGGGTGACGATGTGGCGGCATCAATGGCAGATAAGAGGCTGGTATCCCACGTATGTCCCGCTGGTCTCAGTGGTCCCGGCAGCTGTGCTGACCTGCGGCGGCAGTGCAACAGTGGTGGTCATCAGTGCCTTTTTTGGGGCTTTAATCGCACCGCCTTTGGCCTGCGCCATTGCTCAGCGGTTACCAACGTATGTGCACCCTTACATCGGCAACGTCCTGTCGATGGCAATCAGTACTTTACTAATCGTTCCAGCCATCCGTTTTTGGCTCGTAAACTAACCTTTGCCCGGCGTGCGTGGCGGGTTTCGACCTCAGAAACCCGCACCTGCGTATCAGTGAGGACAGCATGAATCGACCGACAATTGCCATCGCAACACTGGGCGGCACCCTCAGCATGCAACGCGGTGAACCCGGTGAAGGAATTACTCCGTCGCTGGGCGGCGCTGAATTACTGGCCTCTGTACCTGAACTCGGCGCATTGGCTCACATACGGATTAAAAGTCTGAGCCTATTGCCCAGCGCCTCAGTGAATTTTGATTTTTTGCTGCAGGTGCTGGAATGGGCCAATGACCAGATCACACTGGGCGCTCAAGGCGTGGTCATTACCCAGGGCACCGACACCCTTGAAGAGTCCGCAACTTTTTTCGAGTACTTGTGGCCACACGATACCCCCTTGGTTTTAACGGGCGCGATGCGTTCAGCCAGCGAGGCAAGCGCTGACGGCCCTGGCAATCTGCTAGATGCCTGCCGTGTCGCGCTAAGTGCATCGAGTAAAGGCAGAGGCGTTCTGGTGGTCATGAATGGCGAGATTCACGCGTCACTCTCGGTTCGTAAAACCCACACCCTAGCCTTGAATGCCTTCACCTCTGCGACAGGCGGCCCAGTGGGGTTAATGATTGAAAACACGCCCCGCTTTCTGCACCCCGGGGCTCCCCGTATGACTCTGCCCATACCCTCATGCACCACGCATAAAGTCGCGTTACTGGAGGCCTCGCTATCAGCTGACACCCTGATTCTTGAGCAACTGGTGGAGATGGGTTATCAAGGCTTGGTGATCGCCGGCTTTGGTGCTGGCCATGTCAGTGAAAAGTGGTCAATTGCTTTACAGGCGATTGCAATCAACCTCCCTGTCATCGTGGGCTCACGCACGGGTGCCGGGACAACGGCTTTTCACACTTACGGATTCACGGGTGGGGAAATCGATTTAATCCGCAAGGGTTTGCACCTGAGTGGGTTTCTCTGCCCACGTAAAGCCCGGCTATTACTGTGGCTAGTTATCGGATGCGGCCAACAGTCAAAACTGAACGATTTTCTCGCCTATGGGCAAGGCTGCCAAACGTCGTAAACCCTAAACCGGTACTGATCCGGGGTTTTGTTAAAGACCGACCCAATCAGGTCGATAACCCTGTATCGCCCGCTGCTGTTGGCTTCAAGCCCGCGCGCATTTCTTTACACAGAAGGTTTTTATGTCCTCCCACAACGCCCGCGCAGACTCTCTTTCGCTTCTGCTGTTCACTTTGCGCAGCGGCAAGCTGATGGCGATTAACTTGCTCAAGGTCAGCGAAATCATCCCCTGCCCACCGCTGACGAAAATGCCCGAGTCGCATCCTCACGTGAAAGGCATTGCCGTGCTGCGCGGGGCCTCGCTGGCGGTTATCGACCTGAGTCGCGCCATCGGCGAGCAGCCGCTGGAAGACCCGAACGGCGGTTGCCTGATCGTCACGGATGTCAGCCGCTCCAAGCAGGGCCTGCATGTGCAGGCGGTGAGCAAGATCATTCATTGCCTGAGTACCGACATCCGCCCGCCACCCTATGGCTCGGGCGGTTCGCGCTCGTTCATTACCGGGGTGACGCGGGTCGACAACATGCTGGTGCAAGTGCTGGACATCGAGAAAGTGATTCACGGCATCGCGCCTTCGCAAATCGTCGAGGACCCGGACGCCGTGACCATGGAAGAAGCCGAATTACTGGCCAATGCCCGGATTCTGGTGGTCGATGACAGTCAGGTCGCCCTGCAACAATCGGTCATTACCCTGCGCAATCTGGGTTTGCAGTGCCACACCGCCCGCAGCGCCAAAGAAGCCATCGACCGCTTGCTGGAACTGCAAGGCACAAAAGATCAGATCAACCTGGTGGTGTCGGACATCGAAATGTCCGAAATGGATGGATACGCGTTCACCCGTACCCTGCGCGAAACCCCTGACTTCAATCACTTGTATGTGCTGCTGCACACCTCGCTCAACAGTGCGATGAACAGCGAAAAAGCGCGCCTCTCAGGTGCTAACGCCGTGCTGACCAAGTTCTCGTCTCCCGACCTGACCAAATGCCTGATCGAAGCCGCCCGCACCGTCGCCGCTCAAGGGTATTGAACCCGTGAGCGCGGCGTGCCTGCTGCTGCGCAAAGACTTGCGCGGCCCTTTACCGCCTGCGCGCCCGTGGCCTGAAGGCTTCACGGTGAGCACCCTGAGTGCGTCTCTGACTCAGCCGGTGCATGCCTTACTCGTAGAGGGCTACGCTGCCGGACAGGGCAGCGTGCCTTCTTTTGCGGCATGGCAGCACACCTTGGCACACGATGCCGAATACGATCCTGCGTTGTGCTTTGTGCTGCTACACGCCACACGCGTGGTGGGCGTTGCGCTGGCCTGGACCAGCGCATACCTCAAGGACTTGGTGATTGATCCCGCGTATCAGGGCCGCGGCCTGGGCAGCGCCTTGCTGGAGCACGTGTTTGCGATATTCCGGCAGCGCGGCGAACCCTGTGTCGACCTCAAGGTCATGGCACACAACCTCAAGGCCCGCGACATGTACGCCCGCCACGGCATGGCGCTGGTCCAGTACGAAACGGTTTAGCCGCTTAACGCCGGGACTGCCAGAAATCCTGAGCGAGGCTGCGCAAGGCTGCCGCCAGATCTGCCACATCCCCCGAGTTACGCTGACTTTGCTGCCCGGCGTCGACGGTAACCTCACAGGCACTGCGAATCCCGGCGATATTACGGTTGATGTCCTCACTGACCACGCTTTGCTCTTCGACGGCGGAGGCTATCTGCACGCTCATTTCGGTAATTTTCTTGATTTGCAGGCTGATGCCGTCCAGTGCACTGCTGGCCAATTGCGCTTGATTAGCACTGCTTTGCGCATACTCACTGCTTTGCTGCATTACCTGCACCGCGGCCCGCGCACCGTTTTGCAGGGTACTGATCATCTGCTGAATTTCGCAGGTGGACTGCTGGGTGCGCTGCGCAAGGCCGCGCACTTCGTCCGCCACAACCGCAAATCCGCGCCCCTGATCGCCCGCACGTGCCGCCTCAATGGCGGCGTTGAGTGCCAGCAGGTTGGTTTGCTCCGCGATGCTGCGTATCACCTCCAGCACCGATGAAATCTCACTGCTGTGGTTTTCGAGGTGATGAACCACTTCAGTGGCTCGCACCAACTCGCTGGCCAAATGCTGCGCCGAGGTGCGACTTTTGATCACCAGGTCATAGCCTTCACGGGTTTCCTGCTCGACACGATCGGCTGCTTGCGATGCCTGCTGAGCATTGCTCGCCACTTGGGCCACGCTGGCAGCCATCTCGTTGACTGCGGTGGCCACCTGATCTGTTTCTAGCTGCTGGTGCAAGGTGCTGTCATGGCTGCTTTGCAGGTGCTCGACCAGTTGACCGGCGTGCCCGGCCAAGCGCCGGGAAGCGTCACCGATGCGCCCGACCACAGCCCCAACCTGGGCTTGAAGCATAGCCAGCGCGAACTCGATCTGCCCGAACTCGTCTCTGCGGCCGGTATAGATCTGCTGGCTCAACGGGTTATCGCCCACGTCTTTGGCACGGCGCGTCAACGCGTTCAAAGGCTTGAGCATACAGATGATGGTGGCTGAACTGACTAAGCTGCCCGCCAACCAGAGCCCTAACCCGGCTTGCGGATCAAACTGTGGCATTAGCACCGCCCCCATCGCGATGACAGCACCTAGTATTGCACTGACGTATAGGGCCAATTTATTGGCCAATCCCAACCCTGGCAGACGCTTCCAGAACGGCAGCCGCCCTGCACGCAGACTTGCGTAGCACGCTTCAGCGACCGTAACGCGCTCAGGGGTTGGGTAAGTGCGCACAGATTGATACTCAACGGTTTCACCGTTTTGCATGACCGGCGTGACGTAGGCACTAACCCAATAATGGTCGCCATTCTTGCAGCGGTTTTTCACCATCCCCATCCAGGAGCGTCCGGCCTTGAGCGTCTGCCACATATGGCTGAAGGCCGCGGCAGGCATGTCGGGGTGGCGTAGCAGATTGTGGGGGCTGCCCAACAGCTCACTCAGCTCATAACCGCTGACCTGAATAAAGTCAGGGTTGGCATAGGTGATACGGCTGTCGAGGTCGGTGGTGGAGAGGATATTAGCGTCGGGTGCAAAATCAACGGATCGGCCGGTAATCGGTAGATTGATTTTCATAACAGGCGCGCTCGGAATATTGGGAGGAGTCGGCAGGGCTGTCGACTCTAAGCGCACCCATTAACGAAATACTGATCTGGCGCAGGTTCGCCGAAGTTAATCGTACAAACGCTAAAAATCAGCGATTCGCGACGGTTTTTCGACGTCAAAAATTAACGTTTACCCATGGTTTTACGGGTGCCGTGGGGTGGCGCGCCCGGGGTTTTGTCGTGACCGCCCTTGCCCGATTTCTGATACCAGGGCTGGTTGTCTTTTTTGGCTTGGGCAAATGCCGCAGGGTTGAATGGAAAGCTGAAGGCTGGAACGGCCGGTTTGTCGGCAGCGTTCGCGGTTGTTTCCAGCTCGGCCTGTTCGGCCGCCACGGTTTCTGGAGCCGTCAGTTGTTTAGAGGAAGTCATGAAAGCTCCGGAGAATGCGGGGTAGGAAGAAAGCCGCGCAGTATACCTGCCATCCTCGCCCCGCGTTGCACTCAGAGGTATGAAATAGTCACCACGCCGTTGTGCACCCCTTGTTCTTTACGGTAGGCCGGGGTGTTTAGCTTCTGATAGGACGCGACAAACGGTAGCTGCCCCGTTCGGCAGGCATTGCTCGCCATATTCACCGCCAACACTACATTGGGCGCGACATCGATCAATTGGGTTTTGTCGCCATAATCCACAGCCCCCAATCGACCATGCTCACACCCTGCTTCCACAATCTCGCCTTGAAACTTGATGACACCACTCATGGCAACCGTTTCAGACACTGCCTCATTGGAAAGCCCGCACAACACACATGCCGCCAAGCCCAGCGCGAATACTTTCATCAATAGCCCCCCGCCTAGAGACGCACGGGACGCACCTCTCTAATAACTAGGGCATCGGCCAAAAACCTGTTTTCTTTATATGTAGGGACAGGATTTTAGTACTACGGTCAGTGATCGAAATTTCGCGCGAGGGGGGGCAGGTCGCTGAATGAGGCCTCAATCAAGGGCAGGCTCGATCAGGTTGGAGCACACTGAACACGTACACACCGACTTACACCGTGACGTTGTTCACCTAAGTAAGCTCCGCTCAACTTGCCGCATGTGTGCCGCAAGTTGAAAAAACCACGGCGATCAGCACTGACTATCGCGAAACGCCCTGCGTGCAACGATTGGCTGGGCTTTTCATCAGCTCGCGAAAGTGTACTTTCACACAACCGAACTGACGTTCAATCACCCGAAATGGATGTTCAACCTTAGCCCGCGTCTGGGCGTAGAGGTACTCGATTTTGCGCTTGGCCTTTTAAAGCACGCTGCGTTTACTCAGCCTGGGATAGGTGCGGCGCCGCGCGGGGATCTGCCAAGCCACTTTGCGATTCTCATGCTCTTCACACATCTCGACACCGGTGTAGCCCGCATCGGCATAGACCGTGTTTTCCTTGCCGTGAAGCAGTTAGGCAAACTGGGTGACATCGCTTACATTCGCCGCCGTGCCGTGAACATGGTGAACCAGCCCAAACCCATCGTCGGCACCGATACGGGCCTTCACGTCAAAGAAATACTGGTTAATTTTTTGGTTTGATGGATCTCCGGATCGTGTTTACCGCGCTCGTGTTTGGTCGAGTTGGGTGCGTGAATGACCGTCGCATCGACGAGGGTGCCCTGACGTAGAGAAAGGCCCTTTTCCCGCAAATAATCGTTGATGACCGCGAGGATCGCAGGGGCCAACTTATGCTTTTCCAGCAAGTGCCGAAAGTTCTGGTCGCAGTGTTTTCGGAGATCGGCGCGATCAGGCTCAGACGCGCGAACTGGCGCATGGGCGTGATTTCATAAAGCGCCTCTTCCATCGCCGGGTCGCTCAGAGAGGATCCGCTTTTCAGCAGATGAATGCGCAGCCTGGTTACCTTGCTGCTAGGGTTTGCGACCACCGCCTGCCTTCGGGCAATAGGGTTTGATCAGCCTCAATAGGCCGCTCCAAGGCGCAACCTGATCCATCTCGGCCAGGAACTGTTCGCGGCGAGCTTACTTACTTTTCCCGACGTATTCGAAGTCGGACACGCTCATCTGACTCATGAAGGGTTCGGGTCAGGTGATTAGACTGTATTTAAGCACGCATAGGGGCCGATTCGGAGTTTCCCTGACAAGAGCTGACCAGCACGTGTACCTATCAAAACTGACAGTAGGATCATTGTGTGTTCCGTTGTAGCTTTTTGTGGCGATCAAAAGAGAGTAACGCGTCATGAATTTATTATCGGACTTGAAGGCTGATTACTCGCCATCGACCTGGATGACAGACCTAAGCTACTTTCTTGCGCCCCTAAAGTTACACCTTCTATCGCTGCCTTCTACCCATAACTCCGGCATGGATAAAAAAGCGGTCAGCGGCATAGAAGAGGGCTGGACAGCTTGCCAGAATGACACTTTTTTATTCCAGCTTTTACAAGGAGCCCGTGTGCTCGATGTACGTCTAAAGCACGGCATTGAGGGCATTTTTTTTAGCCATAATGGAGCGCTATCAAAACGTTCCCTAAGTGGGCTTATTAATGACTGCAATAATTTTTTCAGGCAAGACTACGCGACTAGAAAAAATGAAATTGTCATTCTGAATTTCCACGACCTCGACAGCTTCACAGAGAGCGACTATCTCGAAGTATTTCTACAGCTAATCAATGGCTTTACAGGTACAAACGGCACGGTAAAAATTTTGCCACGCGCCGCGCGTAATTTAACACTTGCTGAAATACAGTCTAACTACCCTGGTTGTAACATTATTATCTCGGCGTATCAATTCGGCGTTCACCCTGAGTGCTGGAATAATATTCCTCACTATAAGATAGGGAAAGAAGCACCTTCAATGAATGAACTCGACGCATTCATTGACAAGCACACCATCGAACTTTTCAAGCCTGACATGTGGTCGCTACAAGTTACCAACACCTCAGCAACCTACGCCCCCCTCAACTTATCAGGTTTTACCAATAACAAACTCCACCCCGATGAAAAAACACTCATTAATAGCAACATCGTCAACGTGGATTTTCTTGAAAAGACGCCCATCGTCTTTAACTGCATACAAGCGAATATCTACAAGGGCGAAAGAGCACGTGATACCATCCCCCCCTCCCCTCCCGAGTTTGACCATGCCTTCTATGTGAGGCCATGGATGACCTGTTTTTTCTTATTCATAAAACCCACTGATAATTACGCTGCCACTCACCACACCTACACTATCGATGACGGGCAAGAAGTAAAAATAGAAAATCAGCACACCGAACTTCAAACAATAGAACTCACCCTCATGCCGGACACCTGTTATAAATTAAAAGTCTACGGGGTCGACTTTGCAGGTAACTATTCCGCCCCGTTAACCCACACCCTTGGCACCTTCGACCCACTGACAGCGGAGGAAAAACCTGTAACGCCCGGTATAACGGGGACCCAGCGGTATGATAAGTTCGCGTGTGCAATATATTGGAATCAGGGCCAAAGGGTCGACTGTTTTGAAGTTCAAATTTTTGAAGAGAGGGATATTGTCGACGGCGTCCCTGTCAGCGAACCGCTTCAAACAAAAATTGTTACTCGCTGGGCAAATGGAACCTATTTTGAAAACCTGCCAAGCTACGATGCCTACCAGATAGCTGTACGGGCAATCAACAGTTATGAAATCTATGGCGACTATTCGATCAGGCGTGTAGAGGCCTATCGACCTATAACCTCCCCCCCTACTGCACCGTCCAAGCTCCAATACACTTACAACCCAGTCACTCAAACAGTCTATATTTCGTACATTGAAGGTGAGGCAAGGAGCGGAACCGTATTTCATACACTCTTGATCGAAACCCGTATTGAACTACATCAAGAAACCATTTACGGAAGTCATTTCACCTTCCCACTGCCTTTATCACTGGATTTCACCCTGACACTGTACTGCACAGATCAGGATAACAATCAGTCTACTGCCGTTTATTTAACAGGCAATACAAGGGGAAATGGGGGCTATACACCTGAGCCCATCGGATACCAAAAGGTCACCCGCGAATCACGCACTTCAGGCTCCACCACGTGGTCAGGTTCAAGGGATATAGTGAAGTATAAAATCCATCTTTACGACACCCAAGATGTGGAGGACGGAACCGCTCATAAGGAAGGGACAATTATCGGCCCTCCGATAAATGAAGTCTTCTATTCAGGAAGTGAACTCAAGTACACATTTTATGATTTAACACCGCAAAAGCCATACCATGTTTTCGTCTGGGGTATCAATGCCTATGGAACCGAGGGATTAAGATCTTACACCAACAATACACTGATGCACGCCAATGCTGGTGACGACCAAGAGAACCCAACGCCTCCATTACACCTCACTGCATCCTACAGTACCAGGAATGGAAATCTTCTCGTTTTTTTCAATCTGTCGTCTGACAACGTTAACATTGACCACTACATCGTTACTATCAATGATGTTGAGATACAAAAAATTGCGTATCCACTACTGGGATATCACTACATAGTCCACCCTCTGAAAAAAAACATCCCATACACTGTATCTGTGTATGCTGTCGACACAAACAACAACCTTTCGGATACTGTTTCTTTTTCAGGAGACACGTCCAAGAAAGACACACAAGACTTGCCTCCTACAAATGGCAATGTGCTCCAAGTCATTCGCACTGACTATAATACCGCCGAACTCACATGGAACTTCATACAGCACGCACGCTACATAATCATAGCGTACTTTATAGTCACAGAAGACGGCTTAATATCACACCCCTTAGTACACACTATGGGCACGAGCATTGGCGTGAACTTACATAACATCCAACCTGACAAAAACTACACAGTCGCTATTTACGGGGTAAACAGTTATGGGGCTTCGGGAGTTCCTAGGTTCAGCGTTTTTTAAACGCGGTAATACTCGACACTTAAACTTCTAAAACGGGCTTACGGCAGGCATCAACTGTTATTGTCTCCCCTCTTTTTGTCATGCCTTTACGGACAACTGAAGCAAGGGTCAGCCTGACAATGGGCGTATCTTTTGTGAAGCCGTGTTTATGTTGATACTGCTTCGCACTCAATCCCTATCTGCGCTAATCGTCAATGGCGACGAACTGTCTCAATGCAAAGAATCGAGCGGACGCTCTATCTCAACACCTCCAACGTTTGTTACTCAAAACGCAAAAGTCCTTATCCAGAGCAGGGCTTTTTCGAGGCCGGGGTTGCCTATATTTTGATCGCACCACACAGAACTTGCACAGCAAGAAGGTTTTTGAAATGTCCAGCAGTATGGGTATGGCCAGCGTTTTCGCTTTGTCGTCTTTGTTGTTGTCGCCTTTGGCCATGGCGGAAGAATCGCCGGCGTTCGTTGCACAAAATGCAGCCCGCGCAGCCGCCTTCGAGCAACACCAAAAAGAACTCACCGCCAACCACCAACATGAGGCAAAGCCTCAGCAAACACAGGTTAAAGCCAGCGACAGCGATGACGTCAAGGACAGCTGATACACCACCTGAAGTCTTCCCGACCCAATCAGCCACAGCCTTTAGATGTGACTGATTGTTTCAAAAGCCGCTACTATAGCGGCTTTTTTTGTTTGAAAAAAACCGTCGCAGCGCATGACGTGTTTGAACAAGAACGCGAATTTCTGAAGAAAATAAAAACTGCCGTCACCCAAAAGGAGCAATTTACCGGTGAAGAACGCACTCAAGTTTAGTCCGCTATTCCTCGCGCTGGCTGCAACGATCCCTGCGCTGGCTCAAGCAGAGGACGAAACGTCCAAAGACGGGTTTATCGAAGGCTCAAGCCTCAAGCTGCATTTTCGCAACTACTACATGAACCACGATATTCGCAGCCCGAAGGCGGATGACAGCAAAGAGTGGGGCCAAGGGTTTATAGGTCGGTTCGAGTCGGGCTTTACCCAAGGTGTCGTGGGCTTCGGACTGGACGCCTATGGCATGCTCGGCCTGAAACTCGACGGCGGTGGTGGCACCGACGGCAGCAGCATCCTGCCGGTCAGTGACGGTAATGGCAAAGCGCCTACCGCGTTTTCATCTGCCGGTGCAGCGCTCAAGATGCGCGCGTTTGACACTGAGCTGAAAGCGGGCGACATGTTCCTCACCAACCCGGTAATCGCCGGTGGCGAGACCCGCATGTTGCCGCAGACCTTCCGTGGCGTGACATTAACCAATCGCAGCATTGACGGCTGGATGTTCGAGGGCGGCCAGGTCAGCTTCGAAAAACCTTACAACCAGAGCGGCATGCGTCGCCTGACAACCATGTATGGCAACCTCGACGGCCAGAGCAGCAAGCACATGAACTGGGCGGGTGCCTCGTGGAGCGGCGTACCAGAGCTCACCAGCAACCTCTATGCAGCCGAGTTGCAAGACATCTGGAACCAGTACTACTACGATCTGGATTACACCTACGCCCTGAACGAAAGCATCAGCCTGAACCCCGGGCTGCACTTCTATCACACGCAGGACACAGGCAAGGCACTGCTAGGTGACATCGACAACAACACCTTCAGCCTGCACTTCGCGGTGGCAGTCGCCGGCCATACAGTCACGGCCGTCTACCAACGGGTCAATGGCAATACGCCGTTTGACTACATCTATCAAGGCGACAGTGTTTATCTGGATAATTCGCAGCAGTATTCGGACTTCAACGGCCCGAATGAGCGCTCGTGGAAACTGCAATACGAATATGACTTTGCTGGCGTGGGCGTGGCGGGGCTAACCTCCATGATTTCGTATTCGCGTGGTGAACTCGACCTGACCAAGGTCGACCCCAACAGCGTCGGCTATGGCAACTGGTACAACGCTGACGGCAAGCATGCCAAACACTGGGAGCGCGACCTGACCATCAAGTACGTGCTGCAGGAAGGCCCGGCGAAAGACCTGGGCGTTGCCCTGCGCTGGTCGGCCAACCGCGGCAACGATGCGTATCAGGCGGTCGATAGCAATGTCGATGAATACCGCGTGATCATCGACTATCCTCTTGATGTGTTCTAAAGCCTGAATTAAAGCCAGCCTTCATGCTGGCTTTTTTGTGGGCAGTACGCCCACTCACAGGCTGTATCGAGGGTGACAGAAGCATGGCAACAACCCGTTTACCGCCTGAGCGTCTGATCACCCACCGCTGGTTATCGATTGCCATGACGGTGTGCGTCCTCGCCATTTTGAGCATCAATGCGATTTTGTTAATACGTGAACATCGCAGCATCGAACTGTCGGCCATCCGCACCTCGCTTAATATCGTGCGCCTGATTGACCGCGACGTTCAAAACACGGTGGATCAGTATGACTCGGCATTGAGCGCATTGATTCGCGTGTCTAAGCGCCGTGACTTGAACGACCTTCCCCAGCCTCTTAAGCAAATGTTGCTGTTCGATAAAGCTGAGGACACCCCGGATAACGACGGATTTTTCCTGCTAAACGCTCAGGGCGATCTAGTTGCCAGCTCCCGGACAGATTACGCGCCCGGTAAAAACCTCAGCCACTGGAAAAGCTTCATAGAGCATCGCGACTCAAAGAGTGCAGCTCTGTTGATCTCCGATCCCTTCCCTTCTAACGAAAATAAGGGGTTTTGCTGCGTCAGCTTCAGCCGACGTATTTCTGCTGCCGATGGCACCTTCCAGGGGGTGGCGATCGCACAAATGAAAGTGGACTATTTCCAGTCACTGTTTCAAAAACTGGACTTGGGTGACCACAGCACCATCAGCCTGATCAATACCGATGGCACGCTGCTCACTCAGCAACCCCGCCGTGAACGCACCCACGTTGACCTCAGCCAGGATCCGATTTTCAGCCGTTTGTTGAGGGAACATAAAGGTAGCTTTATCGCGGTTTCTGGCAAGCACGGGCAAGAAAAGCTCTACAGTTTCTCGGAAGTCGGGCAACTGCCGTTGGTGGTAGTGGTTTCGCTGGCCACTGAAGATGTATTTGGCAGTTGGCGGCGCAACGCCATTCTGGTCGGTGGCGGCACGCTGGGGTTGGGCATCACGTTGTTGGTCCTGACCTTGCTGCTGGGGCGCGAGCTGCGTCTGCGGCGCAACGTTGAACAGGAATTGGAGGCGCTGATCCGAACGGACCCGCTCACTGAGCTGGCCAACCGCCGCAAGCTGGACGAAACACTCAATAGCGAATGGAAACGGGCGCAACGTACCGGCAATCCGCTGTCATTAATTATGATCGACGTCGATCATTTCAAATCTTTCAATGACACGTACGGCCATCAGTGCGGTGATGAAGCATTGCGGTTGGTCGGCAAGACACTCAAGACGTTCGTGCGCCGCTCCACCGATCTGGTGGCACGCTATGGAGGCGAAGAATTTGCCATGGTGCTGGCTGACACTCACCCGGAGGGCGCCGTGCAACTGGCTGAACACATCCGTCGCAGCATCGAACAACTGCCCTCCATCACCCCCGATGGTATGCGGCTCACGGCCAGCCTCGGCACCTGTACACAATGGGTAACCCCCGATGACTCTCAGGCCCAATTTCTACGCTGTGCCGATCAGGCGCTGTATCAAGCCAAGAAAAATGGTCGTAACTGTGTGGTCAGTGGCCATACCGCTGGCGGCTCTTGAACCCACCCTGCCGCACGCTGGGCATGCGGTCACGTATTCCTTTAAAAGGTATTGAAGGCCTCTAAGCCGCACCTATGCGCGTAAATACCGAAAGCCCGCAACCCCAGTTGAACACATGGCGTCACTGGCAACACCTTCCGGCCATTCGGTCTGTGCACCCGGTTCAGGCGCATAAAAAAGGCCACCCGAGGGTGGCCTTCAAAAACTAGAGAAAGAAGTTTTACTTAAACTGCCGCAACCGGACGCATATACGAAATCGGTGCTGTGCTGGCATCTTCAAAGGTCACGACTTCCCATGCATCTTTCTGCTCAATCAGCTTGCGAAGCAGCTGGTTGTTCAGTGCATGGCCAGACTTGAAGCCCTTGAACTCGCCAATCAGGCTATTGCCCAACAGGTAGAGGTCGCCAATGGCGTCGAGGATCTTGTGCTTCACGAACTCGTCTTCATAGCGAAGACCGTCTTCGTTCAGTACACCGTCCGCGTCGACAACGATTGCGTTTTCCACGCTGCCACCGAGTGCGAGGTTGTGCTTGCGCAGGTACTCAATGTCACTCATGAAGCCAAAGGTACGGGCGCGGCTGACTTCTTTAACAAACGAAGTGCTTGAGAAATCCACGCTTGCACTTTGTGTGCGATTACGGAAAACCGGGTGATCGAAATCGATCTCGAAAGTCACCTTGAAGCCTTCGAAAGGGACGAAAGTGGCGCGCTTGTCGCCATCTTCCACTGTCACTTCACGCAGGATACGGATGAATTTCTTCGGCGCGTCCTGTTCTTCCAGGCCGGCAGATTGAATCAAAAATACGAAAGGTCCTGCGCTACCGTCCATGATAGGGACTTCAGACGCGGAGAGTTCGACGTAGGCGTTATCGATCCCCAGGCCAGCCATGGCCGAGAGCAAGTGCTCTACCGTGTCTACTTTGGTATCGCCGTTGACCAACGTGGTCGACATGGTTGTCTCGCCGACGTTTTCCGCGCGAGCAGGAATCTGCACCACAGGGTCAAGGTCTGCACGACAAAACACGATGCCGGTGTCCACAGGCGCAGGCTTGAGGGTCAGGTAGACCTTCTCACCGGAGTGCAGGCCGACACCTGTGGCACGGATAATATTTTTCAGGGTGCGTTGTTTAATCATGGCATTGGCCGCTTCAGCGCAAATTGCGAACTGGTATCAACAAAGGCTGGCGATAATAGCAGACCGAGCCTTTGCTGAACACCAATCACCTTAATCCCCCTGATTGATTTCATTAATCAGCCTGTCGACGCAGGAAAGCCGGGATGTCCAGGTAATCCAGATCGTCTTGAGGATTGAGCTTGGCAGCGGTTGTCGCGCCTTGCTGGGCCTGATTACGCATCACGGTCGGACGGTCCAGGTCACGGTAGTTAACCGTTGGCAGCTCCTGGCGGGTTTCTTGACGAACGTCCTGACGTGCAGCAGCGGCTTGAGCCGAAGAAGCGGCGTACGACGCTTGAACCGTGTTGTCGATCACCTTGACCGGCTTCTCGATTTTCGCACCCAGACCGGTCGCAACAACGGTCACGTGCAGTTCGTCGCGCATGTCAGGATCAATTACGGTACCGACCTTGACCATCGCGTGCTCGGAAGCGAACGCTTCGATGATGCTACCCACGTCAGAGTATTCACCCAGCGACAGGTCTGGACCGGCAGTGATGTTCACCAGAATGCCACGAGCGCCTTCCAGGTTCACGTCTTCGAGCAACGGGTTACGGATGGCCGCTTCGGTCGCTTCGCGTGCACGGTTAGGACCGCTGGCGCAGCCAGTGCCCATCATTGCCATGCCCATTTCGCTCATCACAGTGCGCACGTCGGCAAAGTCGACGTTGATCATGCCCGGACGCTTGATGATGTCGGAGATACCGCGAACGGCACCCGCCAGTACGTCATCGGCCTTGGCGAAAGCCGACAGCAGGCTGGCGTCCTTACCGAGGATGGTGAGCAGTTTTTCGTTCGGAATCGTGATCAACGAGTCAACGCTTTCGGACAGCAGACGAATACCTTCGTCAGCGATCTGCATGCGCTTGCGGCCTTCGAACGGGAATGGACGGGTCACCACCGCAACGGTGAGAATCCCCATTTCCTTGGCTACTTCGGCAATGATCGGTGCAGCACCGGTACCGGTACCGCCGCCCATGCCCGTGGTGATGAACACCATGTTGGTGCCCTGCAGCACTTCAGCGATGCGCTCGCGGTCCTCAAGAGCAGCCTGACGGCCAACTTCAGGGTTCGCACCGGCACCCAGGCCTTTGGTTACGCCTGTGCCCAATTGCAGGATGGTACGGGCGCCAATGCTTTTCAGCGCTTGGGCGTCCGTGTTGGCGCAGATGAATTCAACGCCTTCGATGTTGCTCTTAACCATATGGTTAACAGCATTGCCACCGCCACCACCAACACCGATAACCTTGATTACCGGGCTTTGCGGGATGTTGTCTACGAGTTCGAACATTTTCCCTCTCCTTACCTTCTCTAGTTTTTTTCGCCTACTTCTACTGCTGGTAAATCGTTTGTTGCTTAGAAATTGCCCTGCACCCAACGCTTAAGGCGCTCAAGGACAGGGGCTTTCTGTTCTTCACTGCTGTAACTGTCGCGGCTGCCTAATCCCGACAGAGAAATGCCATCGGACTGTTTTTGCAGCCCGTATTGCAGCAAGCCCACAGCCGTGGAGTAAATCGGGTTACGCACAACATCGGCCAACCCTTTGAAACTGTGTGGCACGCCCAGACGCACAGGCATGTGGAAGATTTCTTCGGCCAGCTCGACCGCGCCTTCCATCTTCGAAGTGCCTCCTGTCAGGACGATGCCCGCCGGGATCAAATCTTCGTAACCGCTGCGGCGCAGTTCGGCCTGAATCAGGCTGAACAGCTCTTCGTAACGGGGCTCGACCACTTCGGCCAGGGCCTGGCGCGACAGCTCGCGCGGTGGACGATCACCCACGCTTGGCACTTTGATGGTTTCACCGGCGCCTGCCAGCTTGGCCAGCGCGCAGGCGTAGCGGATCTTGATTTCTTCGGCGTACTGGGTCGGTGTGCGCAACGCCATCGCGATGTCGTTGGTCACTTGATCGCCAGCAATAGGGATCACCGCAGTATGACGGATCGCCCCTTCGGTGAAGATCGCGATGTCCGTGGTGCCGCCGCCGATATCGACCAGGCACACGCCCAGCTCTTTTTCGTCATCGGTCAGTACTGAGTAAGCCGACGCCAATTGCTCAAGGATGATGTCGTCCACCTCGAGGCCACAACGACGTACACACTTCTCGATGTTTTGCGCCGCATTCACGGCGCATGTCACCACGTGGACCTTGGCTTCCAGACGCACGCCCGACATGCCCAGTGGCTCACGAACGCCTTCCTGGTTATCGATCACGTAGTCCTGCGGCAAGGTGTGCAGTACGCGCTGGTCTGCCGGAATAGCCACTGCCTGGGCAGCATCAAGCACGCGCTCAAGGTCGGCCGAACTGACTTCACGGTCCCGGATTGCCACGATGCCGTGGGAGTTCAGGCTGCGAATGTGATTGCCCGCCACGCCGACGAACGCCGAGTGGATACGGCAGCCCGCCATCAACTGCGCTTCTTCCACTGCGCGCTGGATCGACTGCACGGTGGATTCGATATTCACCACCACGCCCTTCTTCAGGCCACGGGATGGATGGGTGCCGATACCAACGATTTCGAGTTGGCCGTCGGCCGCGACTTCGCCTACCAGCGCAACCACCTTGGAGGTGCCGATATCCAGGCCGACGATCATTTTGCCGCTTTGCACATTTGCCATGGGTCCTGCCTCTTCTTAATTCTTCGCGACAGCGGGTTGGGCTATCGTGGGTGCCACAGGTTCCCGCCAGCCGACGGCCAATCCGTTGGCATAACGCAAATCAATGCGCGCTATGTTCGTAATCTGTTCTTTCAGCGTTTTTTCATAGATGGCTATGAAGCGACGCATTTTCTCTACCAAGTGATCGCGCCCCAACAGCAGCTCGATCCCTGGCCCTGCACTGCCGGCCCCTGTTGTCAGGAACCAGCTACCGCGTTCACGCAGTTCCAGCCGGGCTATGGAGAAGCCCATCGGACGCAGCATCTGGCTCAACACCTGATACTGCTGCATCACTTGCTGCTGAGCCCGCTGAGGGCCGAACAGCTGCGGCAAATGTTCGTAATTGGCCAACTCACGCGGGGTGAAGGCCTGCCCCTGGTTGTTCAGCAGAGCTTCATCGCCCCACCGCGCCACCGGCAATTGCTCTTCAAGACGGATCACCACTTGATCCGGCCAGACCCGTCGCACTTCGGCATGGGCAATCCACGGCATCTGTTCCAGCTCGGTGCGCATGGCTTCAAGGTCGACCGTGAAAAAGCTCGCCGCAATGTAAGGTGCGATGCGCTGTTGCACGGCCTGCTGGCTGATGTAGGTCAGGTCGCCCTGCACGTTGACGTTAGTAATCGGCCGGTCCGCGTACGGCATGAGCCGTTGTGCGCCTTCGTAAGTACCGAAACCCAACGCCACCAGCAACACCGGCCAGAACAGCGCCTTCAAAAAGCCGAAATTGGCTTTTGGCAGGCGCGCCGACATCGGCTCTTTCGCCACCATTCGGCTCGCGCCACGCGGCACCGGCTTGCGGCCGGGAGCGAGGGGTGGCTGGCGATGCTGGGCGCCTTGCATGGACTTAACCTCGCGGCTCTACACTGGCTGCCAGAATCGACAGCACCAACTGTTGAAAATCGAGACCGGCAGCCTTGGCCGCCATCGGCACCAAGCTGTGATCGGTCATGCCCGGCGCGGTGTTGACTTCCAGCAGCCAGAATTGACCGTCGGTGTCCTGCATCACGTCCAGGCGTCCCCAACCGGCAATACCGATCGCCTCACAGGCTTTTGCCGTGAGGTCCATGAGTTCTTGCTCCTTGGCACTGTCGAGACCGCATGGCACGCGATACTGGGTATCGTTGGCCACGTATTTGGCGTCGTAGTCGTAGAACGTATGCGGGGTGCCCAAGGCAATCGGAGGCAACACTTGGTCACGCAGGGTGGCGATGGTGAACTCGGGACCCGAGATCCATTGTTCAACCAACACTTGCGAATCGTACTTACTGGCGTCGGCCCAAGCGCTGATCAATTCCTCAACGCTGTTCACTTTGGCCATACCGATACTTGAACCTTCATGGGCCGGTTTGACGATCAAAGGGAAGCTCAGTTCCTTCGCTGCAGAAATACAATCGGCTTCGGTGCTTAATACGGCATGACGCGGGGTCGGAATACCGAGGCTGTGCCACACCTGTTTGGTGCGCAACTTGTCCATCGCCAGGGCAGACGCCAGGATACCGCTGCCGGTGTAAGGAATGCCCAGGCATTCCAGCAGGCCCTGCATGCTGCCGTCTTCGCCGCCACGGCCGTGCAAAATGATGAACGCACGGTCGATTTTTTCTTGAGTGATACGGCTGATGAAATCATCACCCACGTCAATGCCGAACGCATCCACTCCGGCGCTTTGCAGCGCGCTCAATACGGCATTGCCTGACTTGAGCGAAACTTCACGCTCAGCGCTTTTGCCGCCGAACAGCACCGCTACGCGGCCGAAGTCTGCGGGTGCAATGGTCGAAAACAGGTTGGCGTAGGCTGCAGTCATTTCAACTTCCCTTCGCTGGCTGCCACGGTGGCACCGGCAAACAACGGACTTTTAATTAGTTGCGGTGCCAGACGCCCGATATCGCCCGCGCCCTGGCACAACAGAATGTCGCCCGCGCGCAACAGCGGCTTGACGATCGGCGCCAGCTCAACGCCGCGCTCAATGTAGATCGGGTCTAACTGACCGCGTTGACGGATGCTGTGGCACAACTGACGACTGTCAGCACCCGGGATCGGTTCTTCGCCCGCCGGATAGACTTCCATCAGCAACAGCACGTTGGCATCGGCCAGCACTTGCACGAAATCGTCGTACAGGTCACGGGTGCGGCTGAAACGGTGTGGCTGGTAAACCATCACCAGACGACGCTCAGGCCAGCCGCCACGAACGGCTTTGATCACGGCGGCAACTTCAGTCGGATGGTGGCCATAGTCGTCGACCAGCATTACGCTGCCGCCTTCAACGGGCAGCTCGCCATAGACTTGAAAACGGCGGCCCACACCCTGGAAGCCCGACAGCCCCTGAACAATGGCGTCATCGCTGATGCCTTCATCGCAGGCAATGCAGATGGTTGCCAGCGCATTCAGCACGTTATGGTTGCCCGGCATGTTGACCGAGACATCCAATGGCTCACGGTCCGGGCGCAGTACGGTGAAGAACGTCTGCATGCCCTGCTGGCGCACATTGATTGCACGCACGTCAGCGGTTTCACTGAAGCCATAAGTCACGGTCGGACGCTTGACCAGCGGCAGGATTTCACGCACGACCGGGTCGTCCAGACACAGCACCGCCAAGCCATAAAACGGCAGGTTGTGGAGGAATTCGACGAAAGTTTTCTTCAGCTTGTTGAAGTCACCCTCGTAGGTCGCCATGTGGTCAGCATCAATGTTGGTGACCACAGCGACCAGCGGCTGCAAATGCAGGAAGCTGGCATCGCTTTCGTCCGCTTCAGCAATCAGGTAGCGGCTGGTGCCCAATTGTGCATTGGTGCCAGCTGCATTCAGCCGACCACCGATCACAAATGTCGGGTCCAGCCCACCGGCGGCAAACACAGAGGCCAACAGGCTGGTGGTGGTGGTTTTGCCGTGCGTACCGGCAACGGCAATGCCGTGACGGTAGCGCATCAGTTCAGCCAGCATCTCGGCACGCGGCACGACCGGAATACGACGCTCAAGCGCGTTCGCCACTTCCGGGTTTGACGTATTGACGGCACTCGACACCACCAGTACATCGGCGTTGGCCGCGTTTTCAGCGCGGTGGCCGATAAAAATGTGTGCGCCAAAAGATTCAAGGCGTTCGGTCACAGGCGATGCATTCAGGTCGGAGCCTGACACCTGATAGCCCAGGTTCAGCAACACTTCAGCGATACCGCACATGCCCACGCCGCCGATACCGACAAAGTGGATACGCCGGATACGGCGCATTTCCGGTTGCGGCATGGCTTTTTGATTCTCAACCATGGGCCACCTCCAGGCAGATATCGACAACATTGCGGGTCGCATCAGGTTTGGCCAAGCGGCGAGCATTGGTCGCCATGCTGTTCAGTCGTTCCGGTTGCATCAAAACCTCTGTCAGGCGTGCAGCCAGATCGGCTGCGCCAGTCGTCGCTTGTGGCATCAGGAAAGCCGCGCCTTCCCGAGCCAAAAAGTCGGCATTACGGCTCTGGTGGTCGTCGATCGCGTGGGGCAAGGGCACCAGCAGCGAGGGCAGACCGGCCGCAGCCAGTTCACTGACGGTCAACGCGCCTGCGCGACAAACCACCAGGTCGGCCCAGCCATAAGCGTGGGCCATGTCTTTAATAAAAGGCTGAACTTGAGCCTCCACGCCGACCGCGTGGTAACGCTCGGCGGTCAGTTGGTCGTGTTGTTTACCGGCCTGATGGAACACCTCAGGGCGCACCTCGGCCGGTACGAGAGCCAGCGCTTCAGGCAGCAATTTGTTCAGCGGCTCAGCCCCCAAGCTGCCACCCAAGACCAGCAAACGCGCCTTGCGCCCGTGCAGTGGCGCGCGCGGGGCCAGTGAAAACAGTTCAGTACGCACCGGGTTGCCGGTGGTGCGGCGTTTGTCTGAAGGCTCAAAGGTTTCCGGGAAGGCTTCGAGCACGCGCTGCGTCATCGGTAACAGCAGGCGGTTAGCGGTGCCGGCCACAGCGTTTTGTTCGTGGATGATCACAGGAACGCCACACGTTTTGGCGGCCAGGCCGCCGGGGCCGGTCACATACCCGCCAAACCCCAGCACGCACACCGGCTTTAGCTGGCGAATGATGGCGCGCGCTTGCATCAATGCCTTGAGCAACACAAATGGCGCTTTGAGCAACGACAGCTTGCTCTTGCCACGCAGGCCGGTGACGTTGATCCGGTGCAAGGTGAAACCGGCGGGTTCTACCAGTTCGTTTTCGATACCGCGCGGTGTACCGAGCCAGTGCACGGTGTAACCACGGGCTTCAAATTCGCGCGCACAGGCCAAAGCCGGGAACACGTGTCCGCCGGTGCCGCCCGCCATGATCAGCACATTAGCGCCCATGGTTCGGTTCCTCTGCGAAGTCGCTTTCTTTAAACTCGGTGTCTTCGCTGCCCAAGTGGGTACGACTTTCCCACTCAATACGCAGCAACAATCCCATGCACACGCAGCAAATCACCAATGAACTGCCGCCATAACTGAGGAACGGTAGCGTCAACCCTTTGGTTGGCAGCAAACCAACGTTCACCCCGATATTGATCAGGAATTGTCCGATCCACAGGAAGGACAAACCGTACGCCATATAAGCAGCGAAATATTGCTTGGCGCGCTCGGCCCACATCCCGATGTACATCCCGCGCACGCAGACAAACACGAACAAGGCCACAGTGAGGAGCGAACCGACCACGCCCAGCTCTTCGGCCAGTACCGAGAACACGAAGTCCGTATGGGCTTCGGGCAGGTAAAACTGCTTCTGAACGCTGTTGCCCAGACCGACGCCGAACCATTCGCCACGACCAAATGCAATCAGCGCCTGTGTCAGCTGGTAGCCCGAGCCAAACTGGTCAGACCAGGGGTCGGTAAAGGTGATCAAACGTGCCATCCGGTAGGGTTGCGCCTGAACCAGCACGAACACCGCCCCCACCGCGAGTGCCACCATCAGGGCAAAGCGGAAAAGACCAACGCCACCCAAAAACAGCATGGCGGCAGCTGCCCCCATCATCACGACGGTGGCACCGAAGTCGGGTTCCATCAGCAACAGGCCAGCCATAGGCAGCAGCACGATGAACGGTTTGAAAAAGCCCATCCAGCTTTCGCGGACTTCTTTCTGTCGGCGTACCAGGTAACCGGCCAGATAAATCACAACGAAAACCTTGGCAATTTCAGAAGGCTGAACGTTGAAAAAACTGAACCCGATCCAGCGCATGGAGCCGTTGACCTCACGGCCAATTCCGGGCACCAGCACCATGACCAGTAGGCCAAACGCACCAACCAACAACATCCAGCCCCAACGCTGCCATGTCGCAATCGGGACCATCATGGTCAAGATGCAGGCGCCGAGCCCGAGTACGATGTAAAACAGGTGGCGAATCATGTGGTAGAGCGTGTTGCCCGATTGCAACGCTGCCACTTCGGACGATGCCGAGGTGATCATGACCAGACCCAGGCCCAGCAATGCCAGGCAACCGGCAAGCAGCGGGAAGTCGAGGTCAATGCCACGGCCCGTGATCAGCGGTGAAGGATAGGGTTTGAGGACGCCGAAGATCATGCCAGGGCCCCCACTGCGCGGGCGAACAACTGCCCGCGCTCTTCGTAGTTCTTGAACATGTCGAAACTGGCGCAGGCTGGCGATAACAAAACAGCATCACCGGATTGGGCCAGGGCGCGGGATTGGGCGATCGCCTCATCCAGCGAAGCGGCACGCACCTGGGGAATGGCATCGCCCAGCGCATCGGCTATCAGGCTGGCATCACGCCCGATCAGGACCACGGCACGGCAGTATTTGGTCACGGAGTCACGCAAACCGCTAAAGTCGGCACCTTTGCCGTCGCCCCCGGCGATCAGAACGAGCTTGCCGTCCATGTCCATGCCCAGACCATCGATAGCGGCCAACGCAGCGCCGACATTGGTAGCCTTGGAATCGTTGTAGTAACTCACGCCCTCAAGCTCGCGTACCCACTGGCAGCGATGCTCAAGGCCGGTGAAATTACGCAAGCTCGACAGCATCGCGTCGAACGGCAGCCCCACTGCGTGGCCCAGTGCCAAAGCAGCAAGCGCGTTTGCCTGATTGTGCGCACCGCGCACTTTCAGTTCACGCACAGGCATGAGGTTTTGAAATTCGAACGCGAGGTATTTTTCGCCGTTTTCTTCACGCAAACCGAACGCTTTGAAGTCCGGCGCGCCCAGACCGAACGTCCAGCACGGCAGGCCGTCACTCATCAACGGGCGGGTCAGCGCATCCTGACGATTGACCACCACTTGGCGAGCACCCCGGAAGATCCGGTGCTTGGCCAAGTGATACGCGGGCAAGCCGCTGTATCGGTCCATATGGTCTTCGCTGACATTGAGCACGGTGGCCACTTCAGCCCCCAACTGATGGGTCGTTTCAAGCTGGAAGCTCGACAGTTCCATCACGTACAACTCAACGTCGTCGCTGAGCAGGTCGAGTGCAGGCATGCCGAGGTTGCCGCCGACCGCCACGCGCTTGCCTGCCGCTGCAGCCATTTCGCCAACCAGCGTGGTTACCGTGCTCTTGGCGTTGGAGCCACTGATTGCAACGATGGGCGCTTTTGCGTTACGCGCGAACAGGTCGATGTCGCCCGACAACTTCACGCCCCGTGCAGCCGCTGCTTGCAATGCCGGGGTGGCCAGTGCCAGACCGGGGCTGACGTACAGCTCATCCGCCCGGCACAGGAACTCGACATCCAACTCGCCACAACGCACTTCCACTTGCGGGTAGTCACGGCGCAACGTGGCCAGCTCCGGTGGATTTTCCCGCGTGTCGGCAACGGCAAATGACACGCCCTGACGCGCCAGGAAGCGCACCAGGGACATGCCGCTCTTGCCGAGGCCGACAACAATGCGGAAGTGGTCAGAAGCGATCAGAGACACAGGTTCTACCTCAGCTTCAATGTGGCAAGGCCGATCAACACAAGAATCACGGTGATGATCCAGAAACGGACGATCACGCGCGGCTCAGGCCAGCCTTTGAGTTCAAAGTGGTGGTGAATCGGCGCCATGCGAAATACACGTTTACCGGTCAACTTGAAGGACGCGACCTGGATCACCACGGACAGGGTTTCCATCACGAACACCCCGCCCATGATGAAGAGCACGATTTCCTGACGCACAATCACGGCGATGGTCCCCAGTGCGGCACCCAGCGCCAGTGCGCCGACGTCGCCCATGAAGACTTGGGCCGGGTACGTGTTGAACCACAGAAACCCAAGACCGGCGCCGATCAATGCGCCGCAGAATACGATCAGTTCACCGGCCCCCGGCACATAAGGGATCAACAGGTAATCGGCAAATTTCACGTTACCCGACAGGTAGCAGAAGATGCCCAGTGCACCGCCCACCATCACCGTCGGCATGATTGCCAGGCCATCGAGGCCGTCAGTCAGGTTGACGGCGTTGCTGGAGCCGACGATCACGAAATACGTCAGCACCACAAAGCCAATGCCCAGCGGAATGCTGGCATCTTTGAGGATCGGCAAGATCAGGGTAGTTTCGACCGCGCTTGGTGCCGTCATATACAGGAAGATCGCTGCACCCAGACCGAATACCGATTGCCAGAAGTACTTCCAGCGGCTCGGAAGGCCGCGGGAGTTTTTCTCGATCACCTTGCGGTAGTCGTCGACCCAGCCAATGGCCCCGAACAGCAGGGTGACCAACATCACGACCCACACGTAACGGTTGCTCAGGTCTGCCCACAGCAAGGTGCTGATGGTGATGGCGGACAGAATCAACGCACCGCCCATGGTCGGGGTGCCGGATTTCGACAAATGCGATTGCGGCCCGTCGTTACGCACAGATTGGCCGATTTGGCGGTTTTGCAGGGTGCGGATCATCCACGGCCCAAGGCACAGTGACAGAGACAGCGCGGTCAGTACGCCCAGAATTCCCCGCAGGGACAAGTACTGGAAGACCGCGAAGCCCTTGTAGAACTGTTGCAGATACTCCGCTAGCAGCAGCAGCATTAATGTTTCTCCCCGCTGGAACCGCACAGCGCCGCAACGACGTTTTCCATCGCAGCGCTACGCGAGCCCTTGATCAAAATAGTGGTGTTTGTTTCGTGCTCAGCGCGAAGCGCCTTGATCAGGTCAGCCTGATTGGCGAAGTGACGAGCCTGGTGTCCAAATGCAGCGACGGCATGAGCCATCATTGGCCCCACCGCATAGAGCGCTGAAACCTTGTCGGCGGCATAAGCGCCTACTTCACGATGTCCTTGCTCCGCCCACTCACCCAGCTCGCCAATATCTCCGAGCACCAGAACGGTGCGGCCGGAAAAGGCGGCGAGTATATCAACGGCAGCGCACATTGAGGTGGGGTTTGCGTTGTAAGTGTCATCAATAATTCGTAGTCCGGCAGGGGTCAGTTGAGCCACTGCTCGCCCCTTGACCGGTTGCACCGCGTTTAACCCGGAAACGATGCCAAACAGTGAAACGCCCAACGCATAAGCGGCTGCCGCTGCAGCCAGGGCATTGGCTACGTTATGACTGCCCAACAGGTTGAGCTGAACCTGCTCCACGCCCGCCGGGCTGTGCAAAGTAAACCCTGGGCAACCACGCGCATCACGGGTCAATTGGCTGGCATGGAAATCCGCTTGAGCATTGCTCAAGGCGAACGTGAGAACCTTGCGCTCACCGGCACGGGCCTTCCAGATGCCGAATGCCTTGTCATCAAGATTGAGCACCGCGACGCCATCGGCCGCCAGCCCTTCGATGATTTCGCCTTTGGCTTCGACAATTTTATCCGGGCCGCCAAATTCACCGACATGGGCTGTGCCAGCATTGTTAAGCACGGCCACGTGGGGGCGGGTCAAGCTGACGGTGTAGGCGATTTCGCCCAGACGCGATGCGCCCAGTTCGATCACTGCCGCTGTGTGCTCGGGCGCCAGCTCCATCAAGGTAAGCGGAACGCCGAGGTCGTTATTCAAATTACCTTTGGTTGCCAACACCGGCCCGCGCGTGCGCAGGATGCACGCGAGCATTTCCTTGACCGTGGTTTTGCCGCTGGAACCTGTAATCGCTGCCACCGGCTTGTCGTAGCCAGCACGGTTCAACGCACCCAATTGACCCAACGCGACGCGTGTGTCTCTAACGATCAATTGGGGCAAGGCTGACTCAGGTACTTCCCGCTCGACCAGTGCGGCTACAGCGCCCTTGGCCGCCACTTCGTTCAAGTAGTCATGCCCGTCAAAACGCGGGCCCGTTAAGGCAATAAACAACTGCCCTCTGGTAATTGCACGACTGTCAATGCTGACACCGTTAAAGGTCGCATCAGCCTCAACCAGACGACCGTTAAGTGCCGCACAGACTTCGCTCAACAATAGAGGCTTAAGCATGGGCGGCCTCCCAAGCGAGCAAGGCATTTTCGGCTTCTACAAGATCGGAGAAATCATGACGTTCGCCATTGATTTCCTGATAGTCCTCGTGACCTTTACCCGCCAGCACGATCACGTCATCAGCACTGGATTGAGCAATGATCTGCGCAATGGCTTCAGCACGCCCGGCAACGAAGGTGACGTTGGCCTCATCGGCAAATCCGGCGCGGATGTCATTGAAAATCTGCGCGGGGTCTTCAGTACGCGGGTTATCGTCGGTGACCAGAACGGTGTCAGCCAAACGCTCTACCACCTCAGCCATCAGCGGCCGCTTGCCGCGATCGCGATCACCGCCGCAGCCAAACAGGCACTGCAACTGCCCTTTTGCGTGAGGACGCAGGGCCAGCAGAACTTTTTCCAGCGCGTCAGGGGTATGTGCGTAATCAACCACGACCAATGGCTTGGAACCACCGCCCAAACGCTGCATACGGCCTACCGGACCTTCCAGTTTTGGCAGCACGTTAAGAATTTCATCCAGCGGATAATCCAGGCCCATCAAAGCACCGATAGCGGCCAGCACGTTGCTCAGGTTGAAGCGACCGAGCAGCGTACTGCGCAGTAAATGCTCACCTTGAGCGGTTTTCACCGTGGCACGCACGCCGTCATCGTCAAACGTAGCGTCGTAGCAATACAAAGAAGCACTGCTGTCTTCGAGGCTATAGCTAATCAGTCGGGAATCATGCTTTTCAGCGGCGAGTTCACGACCAAATGCATCATCCAGATTCAGTACCCGGCACCGCAGGTTCGGCCATGCAAACAGCTGGGCTTTTGCCTGCGCATACGCTTGCATGGTGCCGTGGTAGTCAAGATGATCGCGCGACAGATTAGTCAGGACTGCCACATCAAATGCCAATGCACTGACCCGCCCCTGATGCAAACCATGGGAGGAGACTTCCATCGCTACCGCTTTTGCACCGGCTTTTTTCAGATCAGCCAGCATGGCCTGCACGGCAATCGGATCGGGCGTTGTGTGCCGTCCGCTTTGCAGCGCGCCATAAAAGCCAGTGCCCAATGTACCGACGATTCCGCAATGCTGGCCCAACAAATCCAGCGCCTGCGCCACCAATTGAGTAACGCTGGTTTTACCGTTGGTACCGGTGACGCCCACCAGGTTGAGGTGATGGCTTGGCTCGCCATAAAAGCGCCCGGCGATATCTGACAATTGTGCAGCAAGACCTTTGACCGGAATCAGCGGCACCGAGGTGATTGGTAGCACTGAAGCGCCATCCACTTCATACGCCACAGCAGCTGCGCCTCGGCTTAAGGCATCCGCGATGTGTTCGCGGCCATCGAGCTTGCCGCCTGGCACAGCAAGGAACAGGTCGCCTGCGCGTACGTTCCGGCTATCAAGGGTCAGCTCGCGGATCAGCAAATCGTGACCAGCGTGGGGGAATATTTTGTTCAGGCTCAAGGACATTAGCCGCGCCCTCCTTTGGCTGCCGCAGCGGCCGCCGCTGCTTGTTGCTCTGCCGCAGTCGGCAGGTTATCCGGCGTGACGTTCATCAGGCGCAGGGTGCCAGACATGACTTTGCTGAATACCGGCGCCGATACCAGACCACCGAAGTAGCCTGCCTTGCTCGGTTCGTCGATCACTACCACGATGGCGTAACGCGGGTCGTTCATCGGGCCGAAACCTGCGAACAGTGAGCGATAGGAATTCACGGCATAGCCTTTGACGCCGCCAGAAGACGTTTTGCGCGCCGTACCTGATTTGCCGCCCACATGGTAAGCCGGCACTTTGGCACGCCACACACCACGCGGGTTTTCGATCACTTCTTGCAGCATGCCCTGCACGGTTTTTGCGACTTGCTCGGGCATCACCTGCGTGGCCTGTACCGGTTTGTCAGTTTTGAGCAGCGTCAGCGGCGCGAGTTTGCCGTTGTTGGCCAATGCCGAGAACGCATGCACCAGCTGGATGGCTGTCACCGAAACCCCGTAGCCATACGACAAAGTAGCGGTTTCAGCTTTGCGCCATTCGCGGTAGTTGGGCAGGTTACCGACACGCTCGCCGGGGAAGCCGAGCCCGGTGTCTTGCCCCAGCCCCATTTTCGCCATCTGACGGAAAATAGCTTCTCCGCCGATATCGAACGCGACTTTACTCATGCCCACGTTACTGGAATTGATCAGAATGCCGGTCAGGTCGAGGATCGGGCCTTCGGTACGTGATACGTCACGAATGGTGTATTTGCCCAACTGCAGTGTGCCGGGATAGACCTCGACCTTGTCCGTCGGCTTCCAGCGGCCGGTTTCCAGTGCAGCACTCATCGAAATCGGTTTCACTGTCGAACCCGGCTCGAACACGTCGATCATGGCGCGGTTACGCATCATCGCCGGTTGCAGGTTGCGACGATTGTTAGGGTTGTACGTAGGCTGATTGACCATGGCCAGAATCTCGCCGGTCTTGACGTCCATGATCACCAGGCTGCCTGCCTTGGCACCGTTTTCGACCAGTGCGTTGCGCAGTTCACGGTTGGCCAGGTATTGAAGGCGCAGGTCAATCGACAACGCCAAGGTCTTCCCTGCCTTGGCGTTTTTGGTCACTTGCACGTCTTTGATCAGTCGCCCACGTCGGTCCTTGATGACCTGTCGCTTGCCCGCAACACCTGCCAGCCACTCGTCATAAGCCAACTCGACACCTTCACGGCCTTTGTCGTCGATATCCGTAAAGCCGACCATGTGCGCAGTCACCTCTCCCGCCGGGTAGAAGCGACGGAACTCTTCAATGCCATAAACACCTGGCACCTTGAGGTCGAGAACGGCTTGCCCCTGCTCCGGGGTCAGGCCCCGCACCAGGTAGATAAATTCTTTGTTGGCTTGCTGTTCAAGACGCGCAGCCAGGACCTTTGGATCCTGGCCCAGGGCATGGGCCAGAGCCGGCCAGCGATCTTTGGCAACCTGCATTTCCTTGGCGTTGGCCCACAACGTGGTCACTGGCGTACTGACCGCCAACGGCTCGCCATTACGATCGGTAATCAGGCCACGGTGAGCAGGTATCGGAATATGACGAACACTGCGCGCGTCGCCCTGACCTTTAAGGAAGTCGTGGTCGATCACTTGCAGGTAGATGATCTGGCAAGCGATCGCGCCTACCAACAGTGCCAGCAAAGCCAGCACCAAGCGAAAACGCCACGGGAAGAGTGCGCCTTCGAGTTTGATCATGGCGCCACCATCCGAACTTCTGCTGCGCCAGGAATGCGCATTTTCAGTTGTTCGCTGGCCAGGGTTTCGATACGGCTGTGGGCCGTCCACGTGCTTTGCTCAAGGATCAGACGGCCCCATTCGGCCTGCGCTTTGTCACGCACACTCAATTCGCCATACAGGGTGTTGAGCAATTGCCGATTCCAGTGCGCGCTGTAAGAAACGCCGACAGCCGAAACCAGCACGCCAATAAACAGCAGCAGCATGAAGAAACTTCCGCCGGGAAGTGGCTTGGCAAAGAGCTTGTTCAACGAAGCTTCTCCGCAACGCGCATGACAGCGCTGCGCGAGCGCGGATTGGCTTTTAGCTCTTTATCGGAGGCAGTCAGTGCCTTGCCATGAATTTTGATTTTCGGAACAAATGCAACGTGCTGAATAGGCAGGTCGCGAGGAAGGTTGTCTGACTCGCCCTTGACCAGCTTGCGCATGAACTGCTTGACGATGCGGTCTTCCAGGGAATGAAAACTGATGACGACCAGACGGCCGCCAATTTCCAGCGACTCCAGTGCCGCCTCAAGGCCCGCTTCCAGATCACCCAACTCGTTATTGACGTGAATGCGCAAGCCCTGAAACGTACGGGTTGCCGGGTTCTTGCCCTTTTCCCACGCAGGGTTGGCTACCTTCAGGACTTCTGCAAGGTCAGCCGTACGCTCGAATGGCTTGCTTTCACGTCGATCCACAACTGCGCCTGCCATGCGCCATGCGTGACGCTCTTCACCATACTCTTTGAAGACGCGGGCTATTTCTTCACGGGACGCAGTGTTGACGAATTCAGCCGCGCTTACACCTTGGGAAGGGTCCATGCGCATGTCCAACGGACCGTCGTTCATGAAACTGAAGCCACGCTCCGGATCATCAAGCTGAGGCGATGACACGCCCAGGTCCAGCAAGACACCGCTGACTTTACCGGCCAGCCCACGCTCGGCAACCTCAGCACCCATTTCGGCAAAGCTACGCTGCACAATGACAAAGCGGCCGTCTTCGGCCGCCAGCGCTTGCCCTGTGGCAATCGCTTGTGGATCTTTATCAAACCCGAGCAGGCGACCCTGAGGACCGAGATGCTGGAGTATCAGACGGCTATGTCCGCCGCGACCGAAGGTGCCATCCAGATAGCATCCATCAGGACGTACGGCGAGAGCCTCTACGGCTTCGTCGAGCAGTACGGTGATGTGGTTGAAGCCGCTATCTATAGTCACAGAATTAAATCACGCAGTTCGTCAGGCATCGCGCCCGGTTGTTGAATAGCTGCAAGGTCAGCGGCAGAAACAGCTTCCCAGGCATCCTCGTCCCACAGTTGAAACTTGTTCAGCTGGCCCACCAACATCGCGCGCTTTTCCAACTTGGCATATTCACGCAAGCGCGGCGGCACCAGAAAACGACCACTGCCATCGAGCTCAAGGTCGACGGCATTACCAATCAGCAAACGTTGTAGCCGGCGGTTCTCTTCACGCAATGAAGGCAGTGCCCTCAGCTTCGTTTCGATCAACTCCCACTCATCTAGCGGGTACACACATAAGCAGGGATCTACCGCATCAATGGTCACGATCAGCTGCCCGGAGCTCCGCGAAATCAACTCGTCACGGTACCGGCTCGGCATTGCGAGACGGCCCTTTGCATCGAGACTGATTGCATTGGCTCCACGAAACACGGCTGCGTTTCTCCAAATATTAGCGTTTTACGTCTAGAAAACCCACTTTATGCCACTTTTCGCCACTTGCGCACACTATAGGAATGCGCCCACCACACCGTCAAGGCGCGACCCGAAGGAAAACCCTTACAGAACTGAGATTTAGGTGGGGAATTAGACGTACAGAAGCAAGCCGAAGAAATAATTGACGATTGATAGCCAATAAACTCAAAGCCCTGGACTTCAAACTTAAAGTAGTTTGTTAAGACTAAGAACTTTTTGTCATTACTTCGTGAAATTTTCGTGTGTTTGTTGCGAGGGGGTAGAGCGCGTCTTGATTATTGCTAGCTGCCTGCAGGGCAAGCAGAAGAAAAAGGTGGAGAGTCGATCTGTAAGCCGGGTTCTGTCGTGAACAGTCATTCGTCTACGATGGCCATCACTGGACATCTTTAGCAACCTACCCGGTTCCAGCGCGGGCCACGCCTTGGAACCCTATTTGGTCTTGCTCCAAGTGGGGTTTACCTAGCCACGAACTGTTACCAGACGTGCGGTGCGCTCTTACCGCACCTTTTCACCCTTACCGGCGCCGAAGCGCTTAGGCGGTTATTTTCTGTGGCACTTTCCGTAGGCTCACGCCTCCCAGGCATTACCTGGCACTTCGCCCTATGGAGCCCGGACTTTCCTCCCCCCCCTAATTTTCATAGAGGGCAGCGACTGTCCAATCGACTCTCCGCCGCGAAGATTAACGGCACAAAGCGTATAGGACAAGCTTTAATAGCCGTATGACACCCTCAACCGCCGATCCGAAAACCACGCACGCACCGGCAAAACAGCAAAAACCCGCTATGGGCTACCAGACACGCGGGGTATTCAATCGGTTTTTTGCTTCTCAAGCGCCACTTGATAAAGCACGTTCTTGCGCTCGCCGGTAATTTCAGCTGCCAATGCCGCCGCACGCTTAAGGGGCATTTCCTTGAGTAAAAGATCGAGAATACGCATGGCTTCACTGCTGATTGCATCTTCGCTTTCTGGCGCAGTCCAACCGGCCACCAGCACGACACACTCACCGCGCTGTTGATTGCTGTCACTTTCAACGAACTCTCGCAGCTCAGCCAATGGCAAGCCTTTGAGTGTCTCAAAAGTCTTGGTCAACTCACGGGCCAACAACGCCGGACGCTCTGGACCGAACACCAGCTCCATATCTTGCAGGCACTCAAGAATGCGATGCGGCGCCTCATAAAAAATCAAAGTACGCGGTTCTTCTTTCAGCAGCTCAAGCCGCGTCCGACGACCAACCGCCTTGGCAGGCAGGAAGCCTTCGAAGATAAAACGATCAGAAGGCAGCCCGGCAGCCGATAAAGCCGCAATCAAAGCACAGGCTCCCGGCACGGGAACGACAGGTATGCCAGCAGCTCGCGCTTGACGAACCAGGTGATAGCCCGGGTCAGAAATCAACGGCGTTCCGGCATCGGAGATCAACGCGACGTCCTCGCCCGCCAACAACCGCTGAATGAAGCGACTGCCTTCATCACGCTCGTTGTGTTCGTGACACGCACCCAACGGCGTGGAAATACCGAAATGCTGCATCAGGCGTAGCGAATGACGCGTGTCCTCCGCAGCAATAAGCGAGACATCACGCAATACTTTAAGCGCACGCGCACTGATATCGTCCAGGTTACCGATGGGCGTGGCCACCACATAAAGTGAGCCAACAACGGAATTCACAGCACCTGGAGCAGTCAAAACGCACACCTCAAAAGAGTTAAAGGCGCCATTGTAGCGCGTAGAGCCTTACTCGCAGCACCCCTGAGGCATGACGTAAAAGACAGATACAGAAAAGATTGTCCGCCACAGACGCCTGAAGTCATCTAAATTTAGGCTTTATGGTCTGTAACATCGCACCCCGGCCAGTGCTTGGGTACACTTCGCCACCTTATTTGATCGAGTATCAGGAACACTACATGATCGCTTGCCTGCGGCTGTTCACTGCCCTCTGCCTCGCTGCCCTGTTGACAGCTTGCGCCAGCTCGCCCTCCTCCAGCCTCGGCGAACTTCCCCGGACGCCGGATGCCAGCCTTGAGCAGTTGCTCCAGCAGGCAGCGCAAAGCCAAAATCCGGAACAGGCTGCCTTGCTGAGACTTTCTGCCGCTGACCTGGCGTATAAACAGCATAACTTTGATCGAGCCAAGCAGATCCTTGCACAGGTGCCGCTGGATCAGCTAAAACCTGCCCAGCAAGTATTTGCCAGCACGCTGTCAGCCGAGCTGGCCATGAGCCGCAATCAAACCAAAGAAGCGTTGACAGCCCTAAGCCATCCAAGCGTAGCGCGACTTAATGAAATGCCTGCCGATTTGCAGGTACGTAGCCACACTGTCTACGCGCGCGCACTGGAAGCAGACGGCCAGACACTGGCAGCCGCTCGCGAACGCGCGGCAATGAGCCCGCTACTGACCGGTGATGCCGCCAACAGCAACAACGATGCGATTTGGTCGCTGGTGGCAGCACTGCCGGTGGATCAGTTGCAAAACCGAAGCGACGACGTGTTGGGCGGCTGGATGTCACTTGCACTGGCCGTTAAAAGCGCAGGCACGCTAGCAGATCAGCAAAACGCAATCGATCAATGGCGCGCCCAAAATCCGGCTCACCCTGCTGCGATCCAATTGCCGACCCCGCTGGTCAAGCTTAAAGAGCTGGCCAACCAACCATTGACCAAAATCGCTCTGCTGCTGCCTCAGGATGGACAACTGGCTTCGGTGAGCAAGGCATTGCGCGATGGTTTCGTGGCCGCCCACTATCAAGCTCAGCAAGCAGGTCAAAACCCGCCTGAAATTCTGTTCTACGACAGCTCGCGCATCGGCTCACTCGACAGTTTCTACAGCAAAGCCCAGGCTGACGGCGTCCAACTGGTCGTCGGCCCACTGGAGAAGCCGCTAGTCAAACAACTGAGTGCACGCGCACAACTCCCCATTACCACCCTCGCACTCAACTACAGTGAAGCCCCTCAAACACCACCCCAACTGTTCCAGTTCGGACTGGCCGCTGAAGATGAAGCCCGCGAGGTTGCTCGTCGCGCCCGGGCAGACGGCCTGACTCGCGCAGGTGCCATGGTTCCGCAAGGTGAGTGGGGCAACCGCGTACTCAAGGCCTTCCGTCAAGAATGGGAAGCCAATGGCGGCACCATCGTTGGCGTCGAGCACATCGACAAGCCGGTTGCGCTGGCCCAGCAAGTGGCCGATCTAGTGCAACTGCGCAAAAGCGGCAACTCGAGCGATCCTTCCCGACGTCAGGACATGGAGTTCATTTTTCTGGCTGCCACGCCGCAACAGGCACAACAGATCAAACCCACGCTCAACTACCAATATGCTGGTGACCTGCCTGTATACGCCACGTCCCACGTGTTCAGCGCCAGTGGCGATCAGAACCAGTACAACGACATGAATGGCATCCGCTTTTGCGAGACACCATGGCTGCTAACCCCTTCCAATCCTTTGCGCCAGCAAGTAGCCACCCAGTGGCCGCAAGCAGGCGGTAGCCTGGGACGCCTGTATGCAATGGGTGTTGATGCCTATCGCCTGACACCCAGCCTGGGTCAGTTGAAAGCATTACCGGACAGCCGTATTGACGGCCTTTCAGGTAGCTTGAGCATGAGCCAGAGCCAACGAATTGAACGCCAGCTGCCTTGGGCTGAATTCGTCAATGGCCAAGTTCAGAATCTGCCAGATACTCGTAACTGATGCCCCAGCCCTCACGCCAACAAACGGGCAAAAATGCCGAGCGCCTTGCATTGCGGCACCTTGAGCAACACGGATTACGCTTGCTGGCACAAAACTGGCTGTGCAGGCGCGGGGAGCTGGATCTGGTCATGCTCGACGGCGATACAGTAGTATTCGTCGAAGTTCGTTACCGGCAACATGCGCAATGGGGTGGAGCGCTGGCCAGCATTGATGCACGCAAGCGACAAAAGCTGATCCTGGCCGCTCAAACTTTTTTGCAGCAAGAAGCCCGATGGGCCAATTACCCTTGCAGGTTTGACGTCATTGCCATCGACAGCTCAACACCCGACATGAACTGGCTACGGAACGCCTTTGACAGCTGAAGCGCTGTCGGGCCGACCCACGCACCCTTTACTCAACGATTTTGCTTTGCTTGGCAGGCTGTACATTTTTGTACCGGAAAGTCACTCAGGAATACCTGGATCACGCCCGCACTGCCGCCCTACTTAAGGTCACATAGATGGACATGCAATCCCGGATTCGCCTGCTTTTTCAGGCCAGTATCGATACCAAGCAGCAGGCGATGGAAGTGCTTGCACCGCACATCGAACTAGCCAGCCAGGTGATGGTTAATGCCCTGCTAAACGAAGGCAAAATGCTCTCATGCGGCAATGGCGGCTCTGCGGGTGATGCTCAGCACTTCTCATCCGAACTGCTTAACCGGTTCGAGCGCGAACGCCCGAGCCTGCCCGCCATCGCATTGACCACCGACAGCTCGACCATTACCTCAATCGCCAATGACTACAGCTTTAACGAGATTTTTTCCAAGCAGATACGCGCCCTGGGCCAACCAGGTGACGTACTGCTGGCAATCTCGACAAGCGGCAACTCAGCCAACATCATTCAGGCCATTCAGGCCGCGCACGACCGAGAAATGACGGTGGTGGCCTTGACCGGTCGAGATGGCGGAGGCATGGCCTCGCTGTTGCTACCGGAAGACGTGGAGATCCGCGTACCCTCTCTGGTCACCGCACGCATCCAAGAAGTCCACCTGCTGGCGATCCACTGCTTGTGCGATCTGATCGACAGCCAACTGTTCGGGAGTGAAGAATGACTTTTAACCGCCTTGGCTTAGTAGCCCTGACCTTATGCCTGGGTTTGACTGCCGGCTGCAGCTCGGTGCTGACGGCGACACGCGACAAACCTATCGAAGATGATCGAGGCACGCGCACCTTCGGCAGCAAGATCGACGACTCACTGATCGAAACCAAAGTGGCTGTGAATATCGCTAAAGCCAATCCCGACCTGGATAACGGCTCGCACATCGTTGTGACCAGCTACAACGGTATCGTTCTACTGGCAGGGCAAACCCCGCGCGCCGATCTCAAGGCGCAGGCCGAACAGGCCGCTGCTGCTGTCCAGCGTGTCAAAAAGGTCAACAACGAATTGCAGGTCATGGCCCCCTCTTCGATCCTGGCCCGCAATAACGACGCCTGGCTGACCACCAAGATCAAATCGCAAATGCTGACTGACGGCGCAATCCCGGGGTCACGAATCAAGGTCGTAACTGAAAATGGCATTGTTTACTTGCTGGGCCTGGTAACCAAACAGGAAGCCACCCGCGCTACAAACTTGGTTCAAAGCGTCTCCGGCGTTCAAAAAATCGTCAAGCTGTTCGAATACATCGACTGATTCAGCTCCAAGACAGGCGCCGATCCGCCAATCAAGCAACGGGGCAGTACCCGCCCAACGACAAAGATCACACGCTAATCACGCACAAAAAAGGCGACCCCTCGAGGTCGCCTTTTTATTACTTCACCACTTTCAGACTCGGCCGTCCGCTAGGACGCGGTGGCTCGCTGCCCGGAGGCGGCAAATCATCATCCGGCTCAATCTCGTCATCAGCTTCAAGAGCCTCTTCCAGATCAAACACCATGCCTTGGCCATTCTCACGGGCATAAATCCCCAAAATGGCTGAAATTGGCACATACAGTGTGTGAGGCACACCCCCGAACCGCGCTTCGAAGCTGACCGCCTCGTTGTCCATGTGCAGATGACGCACAGCAACAGGCGCAACATTCAACACGATCTGCCCTTCACTGGCGAAGCCTTGCGGCACTTGCACACTCGGGTATTCGGAATTTACCAACATGTGCGGCGTGCAGTCGTTATCTACAATCCACTCATAGAGCGCACGCACCAAATAAGGTCGACTTGAATTCATCAAGGGCTCCTAAAGCCTTAGCGCATATCGCGTTCGACACCAGACAAGCTTGCCTGGAAAGCCTCACGCGCAAACTGGCGCTCCATATAATCAAGCAGCGGCTTGGCAGGCCGCGGCAGTTCAATACCCAAAACAGGCAAACGCCAGAGTATCGGTAATAGACAGCAGTCGACCAGACTTTGCTCGTCGCTGAGGAAAAAAGGTTTGTCAGCAAATAACGCCGAGACACCCGTTAAACTCTCGCGCAGCTCTTTGCGCGCCTGCACACGCGCAGGCTCTTTAGTGCGCGAGTCCAGAATCAGGTCAACCAATACGCACCAGTCACGCTGGATTCGATGGATCAGTAGACGACTGTTTGCACGTGCGACCGGATAGACCGGCAGCAAAGGCGGATGCGGATAACGCTCATCCAGGTACTCCATCACCACAGTCGATTCCCACAACGCAAGGTCGCGGTCGACCAGGGTTGGCAAACTGCCGTATGGGTTCACTTCGATCAGCTTTGGCGGTTGACGACCCGCCTCCACACTAATGATCTCGGCGCTGACACCCTTCTCCGCGAGCACAATGCGCACTCGATGGGAATAGTGGTCGGCGGGGTCGGAGTAACAGGCCAACCGATTGGTCACGCCCATGGCGGTCCTCCTCGCTTGTTGAAATGATCAGAAGCAGAAAAACGAAAGCGCCCGAGGTGCGTCTCCAGCAACCGTAAATCGTGGCACACATGATCAAAACGACCTTGTGTACCACAACCAGCACGGCTACCTGTTCAGAGACACCCTCGGGCGCACACGTTAAACAGCAATGCGTGTAACGATATCAGTGCACGTCTTTCCAGTATTCACGCTTGAGCAAATAAGCGAACACAAAGAAGAACGCCAGATAGAGCAATACGTACGTGCCGATGCGCTGATGCTCCAGCTTCACCGGGTTGGCCGAATAGGCCAGGAAGGTCACAAGGTTCTTGATCTTCTCATCGAACTGCTCTTCAGTCAGCGTGCCGGTTTTTGGCAATACTGTTAGCTGGTCGCACGCTTCATGTGTCAAAGGCGTGCCGGTGAGCGGATCATACTGCTTCTTGCCGTCTTCGACGATCTGAACTTGCTTGCAGCCAATCACCTGACGACCCTGTAGCGGCGCCAGAACGTTTGGCATGCCCACGTTCGGGAAGACCTTATTGTTCACACCCCAAGGGCGCGACGGGTCTTCATAGAACGAACGCAGGTAGCTGTAGAGCCAGTCAGTACCACGTACACGTGCTACCAGCGTCAGATCAGGCGGTGCCGCACCAAACCAGGCCTTGGCGTCTTCAGGCTTCATGCCGATGTTCATGTGGTCACCGATCTTGGCGCCAGTCATTACCAGATTATCGAGCATGACGTCGTGAGGGATGCCCAGATCATCAGCAACACGCTCATAGCGCTGGAATTTGGCACTGTGACAGCCCATGCAGTAGTTGGCGAACGTACGTGCGCCGTCTTGCATGGCAGCCTTGTCAGACACATCGATATCGACTTTGTCGAGCTGGACACCCTGCTCCGCAGCGAAAGACAGTGCAGGCATCACAGCAAGCATCAATACAGCAAATAGCTTTTTCATCAGCCAGTCACCCTTTCCGGAACCGGTTTGGTCTTCTCAAGCCTGGTGTAGAACGGCATCAAAATGAAGTAGGCGAAGTACAGGAACGTACACACCTGCGACAACAGCGTGCGGCCCGGGGTCGGCGCCAATACGCCCAACACACCCAGAATCACGAAGGAGATACAGAACACCCACAGCCAAATTTTGCTCATCCAGCCTTTGTAACGCATGGATTTGACAGGGCTACGGTCCAGCCATGGCAACACGAACAGCACTGCAATCGCTGCCCCCATGGCGATAACGCCCATCAACTTGTCAGGAATGGCGCGCAAGATCGCGTAGAACGGTGTGAAGTACCAGACAGGCGCAATATGCTCCGGCGTTTTGAAGGCGTTAGCTTGTTCAAAGTTCGGCTTTTCGAGGAAATAACCACCCATTTCCGGGAAGAAGAACACGATCGAACAGAAGACAAACAGGAACACCACTACGCCGACAATGTCTTTCACGGTGTAGTACGGATGGAAAGGAATGCCATCCAGCGGGATGCCGTTTTCGTCTTTGTGCTTCTTGATATCCACGCCATCCGGGTTGTTCGACCCGACTTCGTGCAAGGCAAGAATGTGCAGCACCACCAGCCCCAGAATCACGATCGGCAAGGCTACAACGTGCAAGGCAAAGAAGCGGTTCAGGGTAATACCGGAGATCAGGTAGTCACCACGAATCCACTGAGTCAGGTCGTTGCCAATTACAGGGATTGCGCCAAACAGCGAGATGATCACCTGGGCGCCCCAGTAGGACATTTGCCCCCAAGGCAGCAAGTAACCCATGAAGGCTTCAGCCATCAGGGCCAGATAAATCATCATGCCGAACAGCCAGACCAGCTCACGTGGCTTCTGGTATGAACCGTAGAGCAAACCACGGAACATATGCAGATAAACCACGATAAAGAACGCAGAAGCACCGGTAGAGTGCAGCAGGCGCAAGATCGAGCCGTATTCAACGTCACGCATGATGTATTCGACAGAGGCGAAAGCTTCCTCTGCAGACGGCGTGTAACTCATGGTCAGCCACACACCCGTTACGATCTGGTTAACCAGAACCAGCAACGCGAGGGAGCCGAAAAAGTAGAAAAAGTTGAAGTTCTTCGGTGCGTAGTACTTGCTGAGATGGTCTTCCCACATCTTTGTGGCCGGGAAGCGTGCATCTACCCAATCCATGAACTTGCTCATTACGCGTTCTCCCCTTCGAGACCAACGACAATGATGTTGTCACTGCCCTCTACGTAGTAGTAAGGCGGCACTGGCAGGTTCAGTGGAGCAGGCTGTGCCTTGTAGACGCGACCGGCCAGATCATAGTGCGAACCATGACAAGGACAGAAATAACCCCCGACCCAGTCTTTACCCAGGTCAGCAGGTGCGACTTCAGGACGGAAAGTCGGCGAGCAACCCAAGTGCGTACAGATGCCGATCAACACCAGAATTTCCGGCTTGATGGAACGGTACTCATTGGTTGAGTTTTCGGGCTGGTCGGATTGCTTGGAATCCGGGTCAGCAAGCTGGCCTTCAATCTTTTTAAGATTCGCGAGAATCTCATCAGTGCGGCGGACAATGAATACCGGCTGACCACGCCACTCAGCAATCATCTGCTGACCTGGCTCAACCTTAGCAATATTGACCTTCACCGGTGCGCCAGCGGCTTTCGCCTTGGCACTGGGGAACCACGACCCCACAAACGGGACTGCCGCCCCCACCGCTCCTGCAGCACCCACCACGGATGTGGCTGCTACGAGGAAGCGACGCCGGCCGACATTTACGCCGTCATTGCTCATTCAGTCCTCTCCCATCAGCTTTGTGGCCTGTTAAATCAGGCATCTACTAAGTAAAAATCTGAACTTATAAAAATTTTGCAGAATGGTAATGAAAAGCCCCTACTCTGACAAGGTAATTACCGCTCTCGGTCGGCTACAAGCCTTGTAGTATAGGCATTTGCTGGATGTGGCAAGTTGTCACACGCATAAATCATTACCCATAAAAAACGCCCAGCTCCTAAGGAGACTGGGCGCTTTTGAACGAAGCTGCGAATTAACGCTTCGAGTACTGCGGACGCTTACGCGCTTTACGCAGACCGACTTTCTTACGTTCAACTTCACGAGCATCGCGAGTTACGAAGCCTGCTTTGCGCAGAGCGCCACGCAGAGTTTCGTCGTATTGCATCAGTGCGCGAGTGATACCGTGGCGGATTGCGCCAGCTTGACCACTTACACCACCGCCGATCACGGTAACGAAGATGTCGAATTTCTCAACAGTCTCAGTCAATTCCAGCGGCTGACGAACTACCATGCGGGCAGTTTCGCGACCGAAGAAATTATCCAGGGAGCGGTTGTTGATGGAGATGTTACCAGTACCCGGACGCAGGAAAACGCGTGCGGTTGCAGTCTTACGACGGCCAGTGCCGTAGTTTTGAGTCGCCGACATAATGAACTATTCCGTTAAAACTTCAGTTCTTGGGGCTGCTGAGCAGTATGAGGGTGAGCAGCGCCCGCATAGACTTTCAGCTTACGGTACATGTCGCGACCCAGCGGGTTTTTAGGCAGCATGCCTTTAACCGCGGTCTCGATCACGCGCTCAGGAGCTTTGGCGATCAGCTTTTCGAAGTTGATCGACTTAATCCCGCCCGGGAAACCGGAGTGAGAGTAGTACATTTTGTCAGAGGTTTTGGCACCAGTGACACGGATTTGCTCAGCATTGATAACAACGATGTAGTCACCGGTGTCAACGTGCGGAGTGTATTCCGGCTTGTGCTTGCCACGCAGACGGCTCGCGATCTCGGTGGCCAGACGACCCAGGGTCTGACCAGCAGCGTCGACGACAAACCAGTCGCGCTTTACTGTTTCTGGTTTAGCAGTAAAAGTTTTCATTCTTTATAGCCTCAGGGGCCGCCCTGTAAATTAGACGGCGGATCTTACTGAATAGTGCGTACTTTGACAAGTCAAAGGCAGCCGGGTACAGACGCTATCGGGGGCTCGGGTCAGCGCGTCCGTTCAACGGCAAGATTCTTCGGCAGGCGGCGCATCACTTCCACTGCAGAAAGAGGTCGGCAATTATCCAGATTGCGAAAAAAATTACAACCTGCTTTTATGATTCTTTCCCCCAAGGAGCACCCTATGGATTACCGCCAGCTAGGCCGAACCGATCTCAAAGTCAGCACAATTGGCCTCGGAACCATGACCTGGGGCGAGCAGAACACCCAGGATGAAGCCTTCGCGCAAATTGAGTACGCAAAAAACGCAGGCATCAATTTCATCGACACCGCTGAAATGTACCCGGTACCACCCAAGGCCGACACTTACGCCACCACCGAGCGTTACATAGGCAATTGGTTCAAGGCCCGCGGTGATCGGGCGGACTGGATACTGGCCAGCAAGATCGCCGGCCCGGGCAATGGCATCGACTACATTCGCGACGGCCAGCTCAAACATAACCGAACCCATATCGTCCAGGCACTGGATGCCAGCCTCAAGCGCCTGCAAACAGACTGGATCGACCTGTACCAACTGCACTGGCCGGAACGCAGCACCAATTTCTTCGGTCAACTCGGCTACACCCACCACGCTGACGAGCAATTCACTCCACTCGAAGACACCCTCGAAGCCCTCGACGAACAAGTCAAAGCAGGCAAAATCCGCCATATCGGCCTGTCCAACGAAACCCCCTGGGCCTCGCTGAAATTGCCATTCGCGAACAATGCGGCCTGCTCGCCTACTCCCCGCTGGCGTTCGGGATGCTTTCGGGCAAGTACAACGGGGGCGCCCGACCTCCAAAGGGCCGCTTGAGCCTCTACAGCCGCTTCTCGCGCTATTCCAACCCGCAGGCCGTGGCTGCCAGCGAGCGTTATGTGGCACTGGCCCACCAACACGGCCTGGACCCCGCTCAAATGGCCCTGGCTTATGTGACGCAACAGCCGTTCGTCACCAGCAATATCATTGGCGCAACCACGATGGCGCAACTTGAGAGCAATATCGCCAGCATCGAAGTAGAACTCTCGGACGAAGTACTGGCAGGCATCGAGGCCATTCACAAGGAGCAGCCAAACCCCGCACCTTGACATGATTGCGTAGCAGCTGTTTGCGACGGCCTGCGCCTCGATCGGCAGCTGCTACGGCGCTCACTGAATCCCCCCCTAGACACACAGGACAAAAAATAAGACGATCCAGCCGCAAGTTGACCAATTTCACCTATAAGAATAATCAAATCATGTCTACTCATCTCTCCGCGCCCTTGCGGCGCGTCAGCATATTGGCTATCGATCGGGTTTTTGCCTCGACACTGATGCAGGCCAAAGATTTCTTCCACCTCGCCAGCCTGCGTCATGGCAAACAGTTAGGCCAAGGCCTTAACGCCAGCTTCGAAACACGCCTCGTCAGCCCTGACGGCCTGCCTGTCAGCAGTTTTAGTAACGTGATGCTTCCGGTGGATGGCAGCCTCGAAGACACTGACATCATCATCCTCCCGGCCTTTTGGGACGACTTCGACACGCTCTGTCAGCGCTACCCGCAAATACTGCCCTGGTTACGCGCACAACACGCACGCGGCGCCGTACTCTGCGCTGAAGCCACTGGCGTCTTCTGGCTGGCAGAAGCCGGCCTGCTGGACGGTAAGGAAGCGACAACCTACTGGCGTTTTTTCAACAGCTTCGCCGAACGCTTTCCGAACGTTCATCTCAATCAAGACAAACACCTGACGGATGCTGACAACCTGTATTGCGCGGGAGGCCCCACCTCGGCCTGCGACCTTTACATTTACCTGATCGAACGCTTCTGTGGCGCCAATATCGCCCAGGCCGTGGCACGTGACATTCTTTATGAAGTGCAACGTAACTACGCACCCGGTCGCATCGGGTTTGGCGGACAGAAGCTGCACCAGGACGTCATCATTCTGCAAATACAGCACTGGCTCGAAGAACATTTTGCCGACAAGTTCCGCTTCGAGGATGTGGCTCGCGAACATGGCATGAGCATTCGTAACTTTATGCGTCGCTTCCAGATGGCGACAGGCGACAAGCCCTTGCATTACCTGCAACGTCTGCGCATAGAGACCGCCAAAGGGCTACTTTCAGCCACCCGTAAAAGCATCAAGACCATCAGCTACGACGTTGGCTACGACGACGCCAGCTTCTTCGCGCGCTTGTTCCGGCAACACACCGAGCTGTCACCCAACCAATACCGCCAGCAATTTCAACAAGCCGCCTAACCAGCCGTAACATTCATGACCAGCCAAAAAAAAAGGCCTGCATAAGCAGGCCTTTCTCATGAAACGCTCAACTAAGGCTTATGCGCCCGCGTCAGGTATTCATGGGATTGCATCTCCAGCAAACGGCTCAGCGTGCGCTGGAATTCAAAGTTCAGACGCCCGCCCGTGTATAAATCCTTGAGCTCGACTTCTGCCGAAATGATCAGTTTGACGTTACGGTCGTAAAACTCGTCGACCATGTTGATGAAACGGCGCGCAATATCGTCCGTTTTCACGTCCATCTGTTCAACACCGCTCAGAATCACCGCATTGAAAATTTTGCCCAATTCAATGTAATCGTTCTGGCTACGCGGGCCATCACACAGCTCGCGGAAATCAAACCAGGCCACGTCATCGCATGTCCGCAAGGCGCGAATGGTACGGTTCTCGATGATCAAATCATCGTTTTCCACTGCACGCGTCGAGTTGTGTGTGAGCGCTTTAAAGCTTTCGCGCAAGGACTTTTCCGAGGCTTCATTGAGCGGAAAGTGGAACAGCTCAGCCTGCTCCAGATGGCGCAGGCGGTAGTCCACGCCACTGTCAACGTTGACGATCTCAGTGTTCTGCTTGATCAATGCAATAGCGGGCAAAAAGCGCGCGCGCTGCAGGCCGTCTTTGTACAAACCATCGGGCACGATGTTCGAGGTCGCAACCAGAGTGACACCGTTTTTGAACAGCTCTTCCATCAACGTCCCGAGAATCATGGCATCGGTAATGTCCGACACAAAGAACTCATCGAAACAAATCACCCGAGCCTCATCGGCAAAACGCTTGGCGATGATGGTCAACGGGTTTTTTTCGCCATTCAGGGTGCGCATTTCTTCATGCACACGCTTCATGAAACGGTGGAAGTGCGTACGAACTTTCTGCTTGAACGGCAGAGCATCAAAGAACGTATCAACCAGATACGTCTTGCCCCGCCCTACTCCACCCCAGAAATACAGGCCTTTGACCGGTGTCTGGTCCTTTTTGCCGAAGAGCTTGCCGAACAGCCCCGGCTTGCTCTGCGAAGAAGCAACCAGATCGTCGTACAGACGCTGCAAATGGCGTACAGCGTTTTCCTGCGCGGCATCGTGGAAGAAGTCCGGGCGTTTCAGATCAGCTTGATATCGTTCTAAAGGCGTCATAATTCGTTAGCAAGGCAACAAAAACGGGCCGTCACTGTAGCGACGGCCTTGGGGAATGGCAATCGGACCTGAGGCGAATCGCCGCACTTTCTTAGTCCTGTGCAGGCACCAGCGACAAGCGCAGGGTCTCAATAGCAGCATCCCGTGCCGCGCTGTCGGCAAATTCCGAACTGTCCGCCACGCACTCTCCTGCCAGCCATACACTGAAACGCGAGTCCTGGGTGCGCACGTCAAGCGGTTCACCGGATTGCAGTTGCTTGGTCACTTGCCCTGCCGCCTTGCCATCGCTGAAGCTGCGCGACAGCAGCAATTGTTCGCCGTCGGTTGCCAATAAGCGGAAGCGGAAGCTGCCGTCTTCGTCACGGAAGCTGACAAAGCGTGGGCCTTTGGTCGCTTTCTTTTTGGTCGCGGTAGTGGCCTGCGCCGCACTGACAAACGAACGCAGACCGACGGCTTCGCGCAACTGCGCCAGGAAAGGCGTCGCGATTGTGCGAGCTTTATGGGCTCCGGCCAACAAGATGTCTTCCATGTCGGATGGGCGCGACATCAGCTCGTGATACCGCTCGCGGGCCTCACCCAGTTCGGCATCCAGCAGCTTGAACAGACGTTCTTTCGCCTCCCCCCATCCCAAGCCCTGCAACAGGTCATTGCGGAACTCTGCGGTCTGCGCAGGCGTTGAGAATGCCTGATACAACGTGAACAGGTGCGAGTTGTCAGGATCCTTGGCTTCGCCCGGCGCACGGGAGTCAGTCACGATGCGCGAAATAGCGCTTTTCATGTCTTTGGCGCTGGTGAACAGCGGGATCGTGTTGTCGTAGCTTTTGGACATCTTGCGACCATCAAGACCGGGCAAGGTGGCAACGCTTTCTTCAATCAGCGCTTCCGGCATCGCGAAAAAGTCTTTGCCGTTGCCAAATAGATGATTGAAACGCTGGCCGATGTCACGGGCCATTTCAACGTGCTGGATCTGGTCGCGACCGACCGGCACCTTGTTGGCATTGAACATCAGAATGTCGGCAGCCATAAGCACCGGATAGCTGTACAAGCCCATGCTGATGCCCGCGTCCGGGTCTTCGCCGTTTTCCAGGTTTTTGTCCACCGACGCCTTGTAAGCGTGGGCGCGGTTGAGCAGGCCTTTAGCCGCGACACAGGTCAGCAGCCAGGTCAGCTCAGGAATCTCGGGGATGTCTGACTGACGGTAAAAAGTCACTCGCTCGACATCCAGACCGGACGCTAGCCAAGTTGCTGCGATTTCCTGACGCGAGCGCTGGATGCGCTGCGGGTCATCGCATTTGATCAGCGCGTGATAATCCGCCAGAAAGTAAAACGAGTCGGCATTGCTGTCACGGCTGGCTACGATGGCCGGGCGAATCGCACCGGCATAGTTGCCCAGATGCGGCGTCCCGGTCGTGGTAATACCGGTGAGGATTCGAGTACGAGTGGTCATAGGTAATCGCTTATCAGACTGCAATCAATTCGAAAGGCGTGGCTGCACCAACTCTTTGAGGTCAGTCAGCTTGCCGTGAAAAAAGTGTCCGCATTCTGCCACTTTCAGCAGCTCATGGGGGCGAGAGAGGTGTTCTGACCAGTCGTAGACCAACTGCGGATCGATCACTTCATCAGTTTCTGGCTGAATCACGGTCAATGCGCATTGGTGCGCCAATGCATCTTCGTCACGCAGGCGCATCACCGCCGGTGCAATCATGAACACATGCTTGAGCGTTTCGCCCTGAGCCTCAAGGCGTCCGCCCAAGCTGGCGGCCACAAAACCACCAAACGAAAACCCAAGCAACGTGATCGGCAGATCTGGGTGTTTGGCGCGCAGCCAACGAGCTGCCGCCAGTGCATCATCGACTTCACCGGTGCCCATATCATGGCTCCCCTCACTCTGGCCTGTGCCACGGTAATTAAACCGCAAGGTAATCAGGCCAGCATCGCGGGCAGTGCGCTGAAGGGTTGAAACAACTTTATTCAACATTGTCCCACCCTGTACCGGGTTGGGATGGCACAGCAGTGCAAGGCCTTTTGCTTCGGGGTGATCGAGGTATAAAGCTTCCAGACGGCCCACGGGGCCATCAATCAAAAGAGGGGTTTCGCGGGTAAGCAAGAAGGAACTCCGTGACCTCAAATTGGGTCGACTCGTCTAGCTGATAGATTCTGTCTGACATATTTGCGAGTGCATCGCGGTATACAGCGCAGGTCCGAGCCGTTAACGTAAAGCAAAGCCGTTTATAGAGGAAGGACTCGTGGAACACTCGCTCTTGATTTGGTTGTTGCCGACTCTAGCCTTGGTTGCAGGTGTCGCCATTGGTTTTCTGGTCGCTCGTCTGCTGCCCAATGCCGCGCCTAACCGCACGCAGCGCCAGCTAGATGACATCCAGGAACGTTTTGACAGTTATCAGAATGAGGTGGTCACCCACTTCAACAGCACCGCCAATCTGGTGAAGAAACTCACTCAGAGCTATCAGGATGTGCAAGACCATCTCGCCGAGGGCGCCAACCGTTTGGCCCTTGACGAGCAGACTCGCCAACGCCTGCTGGCCGCACTGCATTCAGAAGCGCCTCAACCGCACCGCGAGCGCCTTACCCCGCCGCACAGCTCTGAGCCGCCATTGGACTACGCGCCAAAAACCCCGAACGCACCCGGCATGCTCGACGAGCATTACGGCCTGAAGAAGTAACACTTTCAGTAAAGCGTTCAGCAAAAAGCCCCGCGACCTGATAAAGATCGCGGGGCTTTTTGTTATGCGTCTTGCTGTGACCGCTGCAGGAGGATCGTGCGGTAACCGGTCTTACAAACCTTGCACAACCTGCGTCAGCAACGGCAAAGCACGAGGCTTACGGGTACTGTTGAACCTGACCTTGTTGCTGATAGTTCATGCCCGGAATCGGCGCCAGGGTGATCTGCACTCGACGGTTTTGAGCTCGGCCATCAGGGGTCGCGTTGCTAGCAATCGGGTCCACAGGCCCCTTACCGGTGACAGACAAGTACTGACCACTGACCCCCTGAGACGTCAGATAGGTGGCAACGCTCTGCGCACGCTGCTGCGACAGCTTCAAGTTGTATTCGTAGTTACCGGTGCTATCGGTGTAACCCACAATTTGAATCTGTTGCTGGTTATTGAGTTGCTTCAGCGAGTTGGCCAGGCTGTTGAGCGGTTGATAGAAGCTGGGCGAAATATTTGCCGAGCTAGTGGCAAACGTAATATTTCCCGGCATAACCAAGGTGATGTTGTCGCCCTGACGCTGAACCTCTACCCCCGTGTTTGCCATACTGGCGCGCAGTGCAGCTTCTTGCTTGTCAGCGTAATAGCCATAACCCGCAGCCCCCAGACCCGCAACGGCAGCGCCGATCAGTGCGCCCTTGCCACGGTTGTTGTGGTCAATGGCAGCACCCGCCACTGCACCGGCCAACGCTCCCAGCCCGCCATACTTGGCCGTTTTGCTCATGCCCGTCGATGCCTGCCCCTGGTTGTCATACGGGTTGGGCGAGGCACAGCCGGCCAGCAAAGCAATCGCACTGGCGGCAACAATCAAACGACTCGAAATAAACATGGTGAAGCTCCTACTCAATACTTTCTGGGGGCAAAGGTCGTTGGCAGTGGACCTCTGTTGGCGTTGGAACACGACCAACGGTAAAAATTCCATTGGCCTCTCAAGCACGTACAAACGGGTTTTCGCGCATCTCTTCGCCCAGACGGGTATCAGGGCCATGGCCTGTAATCACTGTGGCATCTTCATCCAGCGTATACAGACGCTGCTTGATGGAACGTACGATAGTTGCCTGATCGCCACCCCACAAATCGGTACGGCCAACGCCACGACGAAACAGGGTGTCACCGGCAATCAACAGCTTGGCATCGGCAAACCAGAAGCTCATGGAGCCGGGGGTGTGCCCCGGCGTGTGCAGCGCCACACCACACCCGCACGCAAGCTCCTCATCATCGGCAAGCCAGCGATCCGGTGACGGCACCGGGGTGTATGGAACGCGAAACAACTTGCACTGCATCTCAAGGTTGTCCCACAGGAACTGGTCCTCTTTATGCAGGTGCAACGTCGCCCCGGTTTTCTCCTTGAGTTGACCCGACGCCAGAAAATGGTCCAGGTGCGCATGGGTGTGAATGATGCTCACCACCTTCAAACCGTGCTTTTCCAAGCGCGCCAGAATCAACTCATGATCGCCACCCGGGTCGACCACAATGGCCTTTTTCGTGACTGGATCGCCGATGATCGTGCAGTTGCACTGCAAAGGGCCGACAGGGAAGGTTTCACGGATGAGCGCGGGCGGGTTGTTCATGGTTCTGGGTTCCAAAGCGGATAAAACGGTTTTAAAACTTGACCCCGACGCTTAACGCCATAAAGTCGCGATCACTCAAGGTACTGTAACGGCCGCCAAAAAAATTGGTGTACGACACGCTGCTGGTGTAGGTGTCCTGGTACTCGGCATCCAGCCCCAGGCTGACTGCTTTACGGCCTTCTTCGAACGTGGCGGCGGGTCCCGGTGAGTAACCGCTGACATCATGGGACCATGCCAACCCGGGTTTGAGATTGATGCCCGGCAGCACGTTGTTGTATTCCCACACGGCCCGCGCCCGATACCCCCACGAATTGGCAGTGGTAAAACCATCGTCACCCTCCTGACCAAACACCGGGTCGCGGCCATAGCGTTTATCAGATCGGCTTTCCAGCCCGGCAACGTGAGAGATACCGATTTCACCGGTCAGAATCAGCCGATTGGCGCCCATGGCATTGTCCAGAACGTGTGTCAGGGATGTCTGAAACTGGGTGACCTCTTTACGTCGATAGCCTGAGGCATCCGCCCCGGGCGTGACGCTCAAGGGGGACGCGTCTGCCAACCCCGGCAACAAGGTGACATTGGCGTACAGCAGATCATCGGTATTGAGTTGCACCGGCGCATTGGGACGATAGCTCAACTCCCCTTTCCACGCCGTGCCTGTGGATAACGTGGTTGCGAAACTCAAGCCGTATAAACGAATGTCTTCGGGGTATTCGACGTAGTAGCTGGCATTGCCCGCGACGTGCATTGGCCCCAAACCGCCAGCAGCAGACGCTGCGTTGTACACCGCTTGTGAAGCCGCACGCCCGCTGATGATCGGATCACGGCTGTGGTAGTTCATGAAGAACGCACCAAATTCAGTGTCCAGCGGGTCGAAGCGATAGTGCATGGCAAGCCCGAACTGCCCGCTATTGCGTGCGTTGCGGTCTGCATCCCGGCGCACCAACACGCCTTCGTTGTTGATGTCGACACCGGCCGAGGTCAACGCAGCCAAGTCTGCCACCGTCAGGGCTGAACGCTTGTTCATCACCCGGTAGTTACCGCTACAGCCGTGCGCAATGACATCCGACTGTGAAAAAAATGTCCCGCAGTTGTCGGTCTCGGACTGCTCCCAATTCAGCTGATAAAACCCTTCGACTGATAACCGGTCGGTGAGGCTTTGCGACAGGTAGAACAGGTTGACCGGAACCAGCCCATCCTTGTATTCAGTGGCTGGACGGCGATAGGCCGCCGCATCCGTCGGGTTGATGGCATTGATCCCGCCGCCGATGAAAGCGCCTTCACCCCAACTGACCACTTGCTTGCCCAGACGCACCGCGCCAGGCTGATCGGCAATCACATAGTTGTGGTACACGAACGCATCCAGCCACTGCGCGCCAGCGGATTGCGCCGAAGCGCGCCGACCTTTGTCGCTGATGTTCTTGAATGGGCGACTGTCATCTTGCAGCTCAAAGTCGTACCAATACTTGCCACGCACATAGAGGCCGCTGTCGCCATACTTCAGCTCCAGCCCATGAACACCCATGAATAATTTGGAAAAGGTCTCACCGCGCTTGAAGTTCAAGCGACCATCATCAGAAATTTGCGAGTGGCCAGTGCCGCCGTTATTGGCCCCGATCAATGACTGATCGGCCTTGGCGGTTGACCAACTGGCGCCGATCGACAACTCGGAATCAAGCTGAGCTTCCACGTCCCCGACGTTGAAGCTCACACCCCAGGCGGGCCCGGCGAGCGTCGCGGCGAAGCTGACTGCCAGCGGCAGTTGAGCGCGATGCCAAAACCGGTTGACTGAGGGCATTGATACTTCTCCATGGGCACGTCGCAATAGGCCCGCAAGGATGAAGGAAAACCAGATTTTGACAAGATCCGCCGCTGATACGGCTCAGGGCTGATGCCGTAGCCGAGCCAGGAAAGGGCTGCCATCGAGGGCCACGAAATCACTGTTGCGCAATACAAACCGGCCTTGCGCGTGATTCATCGTGTTGAGGAGTTGCACGGGGGATAAACGCAGGTTGAGGGCGGGCGCCGTCCTGCGAGCCTGCACATAAGCCCCCCAATGAGAAAACGATCAACATCGTTTTTGGGGGGACTCATGTTGGCAGAGGCAAAAAACCGATCACTCACAGCGGTGATCGGTTTAAAACAGCCTCAGTTCATTTCGGTAAAGGCCAGTTTCACACCCAGCGCGACCAAGACTGCACCCATGGTGCGATCAAACCAATGGCCCATGCGCGCAAAGCCCGTGCGTACACGTTGATGGCTGAACAGCATGGCCACCATGCAGAACCACAGGCCGGTGGCCACAGCCAGGTACACGCCATAGCCAGCCTGAATCGACAATGGCGTGTGCGGGTTGATCACAACTGTAAACAGCGACAGGAAAAACAGCGTGGCCTTCGGGTTCAAGCCATTGGTCACAAAACCCGACGTGAACGCGCCGCGCGCCGTGCGCTCGCCCACAGGCAGCGCAGTAGCAACGGCGGTCGGATCGGCCGGTTTTGCACGCAGCGCCTTGATCCCGATGTACAGCAAGTAAGCGGCCGCCAGCCATTTGAGTGCGTTAAACAACACGATCGATTGCGACACGATGATGCCAATGCCGAGCAGCGAATAACCGACATGAACAAAAATCGCCGTGCCAACTCCGAATGCCGTGAACATGCCAGCGCGGCGACCGTGGGTCACACTCTCACGCACCACCACGGCAAAGTCCGGGCCCGGGCTGGCCACCGCCAACAGGTGAATCAGGGCGACGGTCAAGAATTCTGTCCAATACATGCACGGCTCCATTACAAATTGTTTCTTCTGATAGTCTCGCCACATTACGCCTTCATTTCACCGCACAAAAGGTACAGTTGATGACTAACACTCGCCGCGCCGTGTTCCTGGATCACACCTCACTGGATCTGGGTGATCTCGACCTCAGCCCTTTGCGTGACTGCCTGGGCGATCTGCAACTGTACGCCGATACAACCTCTGAAAACCTGATCGAGCGCTTGCAAGGTGCCAGCGTTGTCATCAGCAATAAAATCCTGCTAAACGCTGAAACACTCGCAGCGTGCCCGCAACTGAAACTGATCCTGGTCGCCGCCACTGGCACCAATAACGTGGACCTTGAAGCCGCACGCGCCCGGGGTATTGTTGTCGCCAACTGTCAGGGGTACGGCACGCCCTCGGTGGCACAGCACACGTTGACTTTGCTGCTGGCACTGGCGACCCGCCTGCTCGACTATCAAAACGCAGTGTCGGCCGGGCAGTGGCAAACGGCCAAACAGTTCTGCCTGCTGGACTTCCCGATTGTGGAACTGGAAGGCAAGACCCTTGGCTTGTTCGGTCACGGCGAGCTGGGCAGCGCAGTCGCGAAATTAGCAGAAGCCTTCGGCATGCGCGTACTGGTCGGGCAGATTCCGGGCCGCCCTGCCCGTGCCGATCGTCTGCCTCTGGATGAACTGTTGCCGCAGGTCGATGCGCTGACGTTTCACTGCCCGCTCAACGAACATACGCGCAATTTCATTGGCGCCCGAGAGCTGGCAATGCTCAAGCCCGGCGCGTTCGTGGTCAATACAGCCCGGGGCGGCATAATCGATGAACAGGCCTTGGCCGATGCCTTGCGCAGCGGCCATTTGGGCGGTGCGGCCACTGACGTGTTGAGCGTTGAACCGCCGCGTAATGGCAATCCGCTGCTGGCTGAAGACATCCCGCGGCTGATTATCACCCCGCACAGCGCGTGGGGCAGCCGTGAAGCGCGACAGCGAATCGTGGGTCAATTAACCGAAAACGCTCAAGCGTTCTTCAACGGTACAGCGCTGCGGGTCGTCAGTTGATAAACTGCGCCCCTTTTTGAGGAGCAGATTATGGATCCGCGCAGTGAAGTACTGCTTCGTCAGCCTGATTACTTTCAAGGCAACGTGTTGTTGGTGGGCCTGCCCCCGGACGACGCACTCGGCCGCTTGCCCAACGCCCACGGCTGGTGCTGGCACGCTGGCGATCACGCCGCGCTGGAGGCTCGTTTCGCCGGGCGCGTACATTTTGGGGTGGATGTGCCGGAGCGCGCGTTTGACACCGCCGTGGTGTATTTGCCCAAGTCCAAAGAGCTGAGCGATTACGTCCTCAAGGCCGTGGCCGCACGCCTGCCCAATGCCGATGTATTTCTGGTGGGCGAGAAAAAAGGCGGTATTGAAGGCGCCTCCAAACAACTGATCCCGTTCGGCAAGCCGCGCAAGCTCGACAGCGCCCGGCATTGCCAGCTGTGGCAAGTCAGCGTGGTCAATGTTCCGCAAGCGCCCGTGCTGGCTCACCTGGCGCAGCATTATGAGCTGGCTCTGGAAGAAGGCCCGTTAAACGTTGTCAGCCTGCCGGGTGTGTTCAGCCACGGCCGACTGGATCGCGGCAGCGCCCTGCTGCTGGACAACCTCGACAAACTGCCCAGCGGCCATGTACTGGATTTTGGCTGTGGTGCAGGCGTGCTGGGCGCGGCAGTCAAACGCCGTTACCCGCACAACAGCGTCACCCTGCTCGATGTGGACGCATTTGCCACCGCCAGCAGCCGCCTGACATTGGCGGCCAACGGACTGGAAGGTGAGGTGATCTGCGGGGATGGTATCGACGCAGCACCGATGGAGTTGAACACCATCCTGAGTAACCCGCCCTTCCATGTCGGCGTGCATACCGATTACCACGCCACTGAAAACTTGCTGCAAAAAGCCATTAAACATCTGAAAAAAGGTGGCGAACTTCGGATTGTTGCCAATAGCTTCCTGCGCTATCAACCGCTGATCGAAGAGCAGTTCGGCGCCTGCACCGTCAAGGCCGAGGGCCAGGGTTTTCGGATTTACAGCGCCAAGCGTCGATAACGCAATTTAAAAAACAAGGCTTGCCGGATCGGATTTGCGTAGGCAGAATCCGCTCCGTCCTAGGGGAGTAGTCTCCCACGAGCTTCGCGCTCGTCCGGCATACGTCAACATACTTGGTCAACAGGCCATGGCGTATGCGACCCAGGAGTCCGCACAGACGGACCGGGGTTTGACAAGACCTATGACACGAACACCTTACCCGGGGCGGGAAGGCTGTACGTGTCATAGCCGTGTCGACCCGCCCCTGGAAACCACCTGATGATGCTCGACTCCTTACTCGTTCCTACTGCAATCGTTGCCTTGGCCGAAATCGGCGACAAGACGCAATTGCTCGCCCTCATTCTCGCCGCCCGCTTTCGCAAACCCTGGCCGATCATCGCCGGCATCGTGGCCGCCACCCTGGCCAACCACGCAGCCGCTGGCGCCGTGGGTGCCTGGTTCGGCAGTTTCTTCTCGGATGTGACCCTGCACTGGATACTCGCAGCCAGCTTTGCTGCCACCGCACTGTGGACACTGGTGCCGGACAAAATGGACGATGACGAAGCGAGTACCGCACGTAAATTTGGCCCGTTCCTGACCACTCTGATTGCGTTCTTTATCGCTGAAATCGGCGACAAGACCCAAGTGGCGACCGTTATGCTGGCCGCTCAATACCCGGATCTGTGGCTGGTGATTATCGGCACAACGCTGGGCATGTTGATTGCCAACGTGCCGGTGGTTCTGGCGGGTAACTTTGCGGCAGACAAGTTGCCGTTGACCCTGATTCGCCGGTTGGCAGCAACTGCGTTCTTCGTACTGGCCGCCGTGGCTGTGTACAAGGCAATGGCAATCAGCGGTTGGGTGTAGCACCTCATCACCGGCCCTCTCCTTCGGGAAAGGGCCGGCGAAAGCGCGGGATTACCGGGTTTTCGGAGCTTGCTGATACAGCGGCATCACCTTGGGAATCGCCGCCTCTAACGCGGCAATCCGGCTGCTCGACGCCGGGTGGGTGCTCATGAACTCCGGCGGCGCACTTTGTGACGCTTGCCCCATTTTCTGCCACAAGGTGATGGCGGCATTCGGGTTGTAACCTGCACGTGCCGCCAGCTCCAGACCAATCAGGTCGGCTTCGTTTTCATTGCTGCGGCTGTTAGGCAGCGTCAGGCTGTAATTGACCACGGTATCGGCCAGTTGCAGGCTGTCCTGCCCCAGCCCCAACAATGCGCCCGCGCCCTGTTTGGCAATTTCAATTCCGTACGCCTTGGACATCGACTCACGCCCATGTTCGCGCAAGGCGTGGGCGATTTCGTGCCCCATGACCGCAGCGATTTCATCGTCGTTGAGTTTGAGCTTATCGATGATCCCGTTGTAGAAAATGATTTTGCCGCCCGGCCCGCAGCTGGCGTTCAGTTCGTCACTTTTGATCAGGTTCACTTCCCAGTTCCATTGCGCCGCATCCGCGCGAAAGGCAGGGACCTGGGCAATCAGGCGGTTGGCGATGGCCTGCAAGCGCTTGGCATTGGTACTGGTTTTGTCCAGCGCCCCCTTGGAGTTGGCTTCGCTGACGGTTTGTTGGTACGACTGGGCATACATCTGATCCACTTGCTGACTTGACAGCATGCTGAACATGTACTGCTTGCGCTCAATACCGACCGCACCGGCATTGGTGGTATTGACCGACTGACAACCGCCGAGCAACAGCCCTGCGCCAACCACGCACACTACCGCTAATTTACCCATCACGACTCTCCATAAAGATGGCGCGTATCGTAGCAGACACGCCCCTCAACCCGGCGTCAGACACTCGGGGGCATTAAGCTTGGGGTCATTGACCAGATTGGCCAACGGGCGCTCACGCAACGGGGACTGCGGGCTGGCCAGCAGCGCCTGCAATACGTGTAAAGGGGTTTGAGGATCAAGCCATGCCTGCTGGCCCGCTTCATCCAGAATCAGCGGGCGACGCTGACTGGCTGCGGCCTGGGTAATAACAGCCGTGCTCAACCATTCGTGGCCTTGCACCGGATAGGCTTCCCAAATCGCTGCAAAAAACAGTGACGCGCCCTCCCCTGGCGTCAGCCAATAAGGACGTTTGCGGGTGGTGCCACGCCATTCGTAAAAGCCATTGGCCGGGAGCAGGCAGCGGCGCAGGCGAAACGCATCACGGAACATCGGTTGTTCGGCAACGGTTTCGGCCCGGGCATGGGCGGGCGTGCGAGACAGGTCGGTCAGCCAGGGCGGGGTCAATCCCCAGCGCGCCCGGGCCAGTGTTCGCTGCTCCGGCGCTTCACCTGCGCGCAAGATCAACACCGCATCATTAGGCGAGATATTCCATTGCGCCTGCTGATCCGCCGGAAAACCGGGCAAGGCTGCAAATGCAGGGTTCCAGCGAAACAGGGCAAAACGTCCACACATGGGGCAGTACAACTCTTCTCTATATAGCAGTGAACAAAGGGCCTTTTAGCACTCCAGCACATCGGGGTAGCTATCAGGCTCGTCGCCGTCAAAGGGCGAGGCAGCATTGTACGCATCGATCAGCTCGCGCGCGTAACGGGCATGGTCATCGGCCACGGCCAGCCCCAGCAGACCAAGCGCCGGTAATTCCCCCGTGCCGCCGATCAAGTCACGCCCCTGAAGGGTCGCCGCAACCCCTTCGCTGGCGAGCATGCCCAGCAACAGTTCGGCTTCCATCAAGTTTTCGGGCTCGTAGATGCGCTGCATGGCGGCTACTCGTTTTCGCTGTGGACATCGAGCATCCACTCATGACCGTCGGTCTGGAGCGTAAAGACAATCGGCCGGCAGCATACAGGACAGTCTTCAATATAGGTCTGGTCACCGGCCGACAGGTCCAGTACGGCTTCTGCAAGTTCACCGCAATACGGGCAATAGTAGGGTTCGGTTTCAAGCATCGCGGTCTCCAGAGTGACTTGTGCGTATAATCGCCGGTCTATTTGCAGGGCTATTATTTTTGGCCTGCCTTGTTTACTTACCCTAGCCGTTTCCAACAAGAGAGCATGATGGGCGAATTCGATACCATCCGACCTTACGACGACACCGAAGTCCCAGCTGTGCTGGCCCGGTTGCTCAGCGACAAGGCGTTTCTAGATATCCTGACCCACTTTCGCTTCCCGCGCCTGGCTGGCGCTTTCGGCTGGCTGTTAAAACCTCTTATAGCGCATCGCCTGCGCAAAGAGTTCGCTGGCGTGACCTCGGTTGCCACCTTGCAGGACAAAGTCGAAGTGTATGTCGACCGTACCATCGAGCATGCGACCGATGGCGTGACCTACACCGGCGTCGAGCATTTGAAGTCGGGCACCGCTTACCTGTTCCTGGCCAACCATCGCGACATCGTGATGGACCCTGCCTTCGTCAATTACGCGGTTTACCATGCAGGCCTCCCCACGCCGCGTATCGCCATCGGCGACAACCTGCTGCAAAAGCCGTATGTCAGCGATCTGATGCGCCTCAACAAAAGCTTCATCGTGCACCGTTCTATCACCGGGCGCCGGGAAAAGCTCGCGGCCTATCAATTGCTGTCGGCCTATATCAACCACTCGATCCGCAACGACGGCGTGTCGATCTGGATTGCCCAGGCTGAAGGCCGTGCCAAAGACGGCGACGACCGTACTGATTCGGCCATCCTCAAAATGTTCCACATGAGCCGCAAAAACGAACCGTTTGGCGAAGTGGTGCAGTCGCTGAACATGACGCCAGTGTCGATCAGTTACGAATACGACCCATGCGATCAGGCGAAAGCCCGTGAGTTGTATATCCGCGCAACCACCGGCACTTACACCAAGGCGCCTGGCGAAGACGACACCAGCATCGCCAATGGCATTACCGGTTACAAAGGCCGCGTGCACGTTAACTTTGCCGAGCCGATCACTGAGTTTTTCGAAGACAGCAAACTGCTTGCTGCGCAAATGGATCGCCAAATCCTCAGCGGTTATCGCCTGTTCCCCGCACATTACCTGGCATATGCACAGTGGGATGACGCAGACCCGCAATTGCAGGTACCTGCCGCTGCTGACATCTTTGCCGCGGAAGAACTGGCCAAGGCCCGGCAAGAGTGGCAGCGTCGTCTGGACGCGTGCCAGGCCGAGCACCGCCCTTACCTGGTGCTGCAATATGCAATGCCGGTGCGGAATCAGTACCGCATCAAGGCTGGCCTGCCCTTATAAATAAGCGTGTGTGGTCGCTGCCTCGCGAAGTTCGGTGGGGACTACAGGGCTAGGGCTTAATTTCTGCTGTCACCGTATCGTCATGTCTAGAGGTCACTCTGTGGCCCCTCGACACCGACACGGAGCTTGTCATGTTGCATGCAGAAAACCAGGACCGCCTCTACCTGATCGCCCCCAGCGACGAACAGCAGGCGTTGATCGAAGGGTTAGCCTTTAACGTTCAGGATCAACAATGGCTGGTCTATTGCGCCCTCAGCGGCCACACCCATGCCGACTTGCCTGAGCTGGATTTGCTCACGGGCGTCAGCCGTCTGGAACTGTATGCAGAAGCGGCTTGAACCCTTCGCGCATAAAAAAGCCCGAACTCATCGAGTTCGGGCTTTTTGCTTTATACCGTTACTCGCCCAGCAAACGCCCCACTGATGGGTCTTTGAACACGCGGGTCAAAGCATCGCTCAACACGTCGCTGACCAGCTTGGTGTTGGTTTCCTGATTGGGCGCCATACCGAAGCGCTGATCCAGGGACGCACCATACCGACCACTGTAAGTACGGCCGCCGTTCTTCACATCAGAACGGAATGTGGCACCAATGGTCGCTTCAGTCACGTACATGGAATCTTTCGGCGACTGGTACTTCAGCTCCGCCAGGGTCACGGTCAACTGCGGGGCATTCATCGCATGGGTCGTCGGGGTGTAACCCAGCAGGCGTACCGCAGCTTCAGCCTGGGCTTGCAGTTTGGGGATCAGGTCCGCGCTGCTCACACTAATAGCGCTGGTTTCAGGGTACATGCCACCCCGGGTGCCCAGGGTTGGCGAGGGACGACCGTCAACCACACGGACGACCACCGGCTGGCCGCGGCCAACGGGCGTCAGCTGCGTGGTCAGCTTGGGTTGCGGGCTGAGTTGTTGCGGGCTGTGGGCGCAGCCGACCAGCGTCAAACTGGTCACAGTGATCAAACCGAACAACAGGCGTTGCAACATGCTCATCTCTCCAGGGCAAAGTCAAACTGGCCGCCAGTATAGCGGGGCGACCGTCCTGCAAACCAGCCGCTTGCTGTCACCCGGCTGTCACGTGCAATACATCAGTGCGTCACGCCAGCGTGGCATTGTCAGGTCACTCACTGAAGAGGTGTTTGCCATGAACTGGTTAAAGTCGTTGTTGAGCGCCACCCGCCCCCATCGCAGCTTTGCGCGTCTGGACAACAACGGCCGCTGCCGGGCTTTTAGACAATGTGCGCAACCGCCGGTCGGCGATGGCTGGGTCGAAATTTCAGAAATTCGCCTTAACTGGTTGCACCAGGTATTACCGCCTGACGCCCGCGTCAGCTCACCTGCGACGCACTCAAGGGTGCAACCGCTGTTGGGGATTTGATCCAATCACCAATAAAAGTCATTTAACAGGATCAATTGCCGACGTTTCTTCGCTACAATCTTCCCCCGATTATAAGGACGTCTCCTGATCGGGCCCCGCAACACCGTTGATACGCAGGTATCAGCACACCAAAATCGCCCACAGAGAGCCGCCCACACAGACTGTGTAGCGCTGGCGCTTGCTTTTTTTCATGCAAACCACCACCTCTTAACAGTCTGCAGAGCTGCCATGTTGCTCGGCCCCTGCGTTGTTCGCCCGCTATGCCACACCTGCTTTGCAGGTCGTCCTCGGGTTTGGTGCCAGGCATGCGGCAGCCCTTTTTTGAGGTTCACGTCTTCAAAAGAGCGTGAAAAAAAACGGGTTTTCACAACTTCACAAGAGTGTGGCGAGCAAATGAAAAGTTTTGCGTCTGAATATGCACCATTAGCGTCTGTTACTGCCCCATCCAGCAGGTCTGAAGTCAGCTTTACCGCACACGACTGAAGCCTGTCCGCTTACGGATTTGGTTGCCCAAACGGACGCTCTTGACCTTAAGTCGAATTGCCTCCCGCCCTATGAAGTGCGTTCATATGAACCTTCAAGGCCCGGTTGGTGGCGTCCGCTGAAGCAGCAAGCAATTGCGATGAATCGGACATGGCGATCCTGGCCACGCGTGACCCGAGGCTCCACCTGATCCACGCCTCGGACCACCTGGCAGCTATGCCGTCAATTTGGTGCCGTAGATTTTGGAGACGCGTTAATGGCGCATAACGAAGCAGTCGACGTAGTACTGGTTGGAGCGGGCATCATGAGTGCCACCCTCGCCGTACTGCTCAAAGAGCTCGACCCCGGTATTTCGCTGGAAGTAGTAGAGCAAATGGACTCAGGTGCTGCGGAGAGTTCCAACCCGTGGAACAACGCAGGTACCGGCCATGCTGGGCTGTGCGAGTTGAACTACACACCGCAGGCGGCCGATGGTTCGATCGACATCAAAAAAGCTGTGCACATCAATGCACAGTTCGAAGTCTCGAAACAGTTCTGGGCCTACCTGGCGCAACAGGGCACGTTCGGCTCCTGCAAATCCTTCATTAGCCCGGTGCCTCACCTGAGCTTTGTGCAAGGCGAAAAAGGTGTGTCTTTCCTGAAAAAACGCTTTGACGTGCTGAGCAAGCACCATGCGTTTGCGGACATGGAATACACCGAAGACAAAGCCACGATGGCCGAGTGGATGCCGCTGATGATGCCTGGCCGCCCGGCTGATGAAGTCATTTCGGCAACCCGTGTGATGCACGGTACAGACGTTAACTTCGGCGCCCTGACCAAGCAGTTGCTCAAGCATCTGGCCAGCGCTCCCGACACGCAAATCAAATACAGCAAAAAAGTTACTGGCCTCAAGCGCAATGGCAGCGGCTGGACGGTCAGCGTCAAGGACATCAATAGCGGCAACACGCGTCATATTGATGCCAAGTTCGTATTCCTGGGCGCGGGCGGTGCCGCCTTGCCACTGCTGCAAGCTTCGGGCATTGAAGAAAGCAAAGGTTACGGCGGCTTCCCGGTCAGCGGCCAATGGCTGCGTTGCGACAACCCGGAAGTGGTCAAGCACCATCAGGCCAAGGTGTACAGCCAGGCCGCAGTAGGTTCGCCACCGATGTCGGTTCCGCACTTGGACACCCGTGTCGTGGACGGCAAAAAATCCCTGCTGTTCGGACCTTATGCTGGCTTTACCACCAAGTTCCTGAAGCACGGCTCGTTCCTTGATCTGCCAATGTCGATTCGTTTGGGCAACATCGGGCCGATGCTCGCTGTTGCGCGCGACAACATGGACCTGACCAAATACCTGGTCAGCGAAGTGCGGCAGTCGATGGAACAGCGCCTGGAATCTTTGCGCAGGTTCTATCCGCAGGCCAAAGCTGAAGACTGGCGTCTTGAGATCGCGGGCCAACGGGTTCAGATCATCAAGAAAGACCCGAAAAAAGGCGGTGTGCTGCAATTCGGCACTGAGCTGGTCGCTGCCAAAGACGGTTCGCTGGCTGCATTGCTGGGTGCGTCTCCGGGCGCATCGGTGACCGTGTCGATCATGCTGGACCTGATCGAACGTTGCTTCGCGCAAAAAGCCACGGGCGAATGGGCTACCAAACTCAAGGAAATCTTCCCGGCACGGGAAAAGGTCCTTGAAACAGACGCCGAGCTTTACCGTGAAATCAGCATTCGCAACTCTGAACTACTGGAGCTGGTAGCGCCGAACACCAGCATCGCGTAACGCGGCCTTAGGGTTTCAACGTCACGCTAGCGCCCTCACCCTTTCTGGGGTGAGGGCTTTTTTTGCACTCAAATAGCGCACAAGTGTTAAATCACTGCCCCATGGTGAACAGCACACGCGTTCCGCCATTGCTCACAAAGTCATCATCGTCTATCACCGGAATCAACTCTGCGCGACAGCGGCTCAGCATTTTCCCGGTGGAGCGGGCGTTGACCTGACGATTGATCCTGGTATTGGCTGGGGTGAGATGGCTGAAGCTGAAGGCGCACTCCCGCTCGCCCTGTTGATAACTGAACGACTCGCTACCGCGCGCTTGCGGCATATAGTACGTCAGCTCCTGGCTGCCGCCCGGCTCAACAACAAAGTCATGACCTGCATTCTGGGGGCTTTCCAGCCATGAAAACCCCTCTCCCGGCGCAATCGGCGCAGTGGTCGCATTATGAATCTCGACCTCCAGCACCTTATCAACAGCCATTGCTGGCGCGCCCATGACACTTAATCCCAGACCCAGCAGCAAACGAGTGATAAAACGTTTTATTGCTTTCAACGTTGAAATCCTTTCAATTTTTTTGCACCGCTCATCATCCTGATGAACAGTGGACAGACTGGCTGTCGACCTGAGTATTAACCGCCCACGAAAAAGTGCCCCGTCGTCATTAACACGCAGGCTGTAAGACAGATCTGTATTGAGTGAAGCGTGCGTCGTCGCAGCCTGGGAGGCCGCGACATCAGGGGCAGATCAACCGCGGGCGTTGGCGATCAGTTCGATGTACTCGGCAGCGTTGCGCTGATCCTTGATCAAATCCACGAAGGTCTGGCCATGCTCGTCCTTGCCATCAAGGTCATACCCGGCTTGCTTGAAGAACGTCAGAAAACGCTCGAAATCGTCGATGCGCAATCCGCGATAGGCCTTGATCAATTTGTGCAGCGAGGGAGATGTCGCGTCCACGGGCTCGAAGTCCAGGAACAACTTGATCTGCTCATCGCCGATCTCATCGCCAATCAACTGTTTCTTGTCTTTACGCATGTCCGACTCCAGCTTGCTGATACTTCACGGGGCCCGCAGTTTACCCAAGGCTCAACGTGCGCGCACGCTGCCGGTGTGCAAGTCGGCCCAGATATGGCCATTGGCATAGGTCAAAAATTGGCAATACACCGTGTCGTTGCGCAAAAGGTCCATCACCACGCGATACTGCGCAACAGGGTAGGAGAGCGTCAGGGTTCTGGTCTTACTGTCGAATACGGGTTTTTTCAGGCTTTTGCTTTCCCCGTCAAACGAGATCAACACCTCGCGCACCGTTGCTCCCTGGCTCATCGGCTTGCCTTTCAAGCGGATAAACAGTGGCGAGGTCACGGGAATCGGCTGTTGATTGGACTGACGTTGACTGCCCACGACCACCGAATAGGACGTCACCAGCATCAACTGCTGCTGCTCAGGTTTTTCGGCGCGCAATTGCAAGTCATCCGCAGGCAAAAACTGCGAGTGCAAAAGGGGTGGTGCCGCAGGTGCAGCCGCCAAAGGCAGGCTAACCAGCATTAGAAAAGGTGCGACGTAACGCAGTAAACGGCTCATGACGTGCTCCGGGAGTCGAAGCCAGCACTCTAGCATGCACATGGCCAAGACTAACGAGCGCGAGCGCAGAGCCCAACTGACAAACCGGCCAGTACGGCCGGCGCTTCAGTTAAAACCGCTCGGCTCAGCGTCGTACCGGACGCTTCTGTAATTTGCGCTGCAAAGTGCGGCGGTGCATGCCCAAGGCACGGGCGGTGGCCGAAATATTGCCTTCATGCTCGCCCAATACGCGCTGGATATGCTCCCATTGCAGGCGGTCTACCGACATGGGGTTGTCTGGCACCAGTGCATCCAGATCGGCATGTTGGGCCAACAACGCAGCCAGTACGTCATCGGCATCCGCAGGTTTGCACAGGTAGTTGCAGGCGCCGCGCTTGATGGCTTCAACGGCAGTGGCAATGCTGGAATAACCGGTGAGGATCACGACCCGCATTTCGGGATCAAGCTCAAGCAATTTGGGCAGCAATACCAGCCCCGAATCGCCGTCCATTTTCAAATCCAGCGCAGCATAATCAGGCAGATCGTGCTTCGCCAGCTCCAATCCTTCCTCCGCAGAACCCGCCGTGCTGACACGGAAACCGCGTCGACTCATGGCGCGGGCCATCACACGGGTGAACGTTGCGTCATCATCCACCAACAACAGATGCGGCAGTTCTTCGCCTTCGACCTGGATTTCTTCACTCATTTTCGTTTCCTCGGGCGACACGAGGCAGGCGCAGCTCGGTGAGCGTACCGCCATCCTCATGACTGTAGAGTTTTACCGAGCCGCCAGCGCGTGTCACGCTGGCTTTGCTCAAGAATAGGCCCAGGCCGAAACCTTTGCCTTTGGTGGTAAAAAAAGGTTTGCCAATTTGCTCGGCGATCGCCAACGGTACACCTGCACCGTGGTCGCGGATACTGATCGTCAGGTCCACGGCATCCCAGTCCACCGTGACTTCGAGCCCTTCCGGGCAGGCATCGGCTGCATTGTTCAACAGGTTAAGCAATGCCTGAGTCAAATCAGGCGGTGGCGCCAGGCGCGGTACGGGCGCATGTCCCAGGCACTTGAAGCGATAAGTCGCTTCAGGGCGCATCAAATGCCAACGGTTCAAAGCTTCGTCCAGCCACTGCGTGACGTCTTGAACCTCAACCGCCAACCGACGATTGGCTTCTGCTGCACGCACCAGTTGTTGCAGGGTTTCCTTGCACAATTTGACCTGGTCTTGCAGCACGCTCAGGTCATCCTGCAATTCGGGATCCGGGTGTTCGCGTCGCATTTCCTTAAGCAGTACGCTCATGGTCGACAAAGGCGTACCCAACTCGTGGGCCGCGCCCGCTGCCTGGGTCGCCACAGCCAGCAGTTGTTTATCGCGTAACCCTTCTTCACGACGCAACGCCCGTAACTCTTCTTGACGTCGCAGCTCTTCGGCCATGCGTGCAGCAAAGAAAGTAATAACGGCTGCCGACAGCGCAAAACTCAGCCACATCCCGTAGATCTGCAACTTTTCGCGAAAGAACGCGCCCGTATCCAGCGGATAAGACTGCACCAGCAGTAGCGTGTAGAGCGCCAGCGCGATCCCGGACAACGCCACCGAGAAACGCCATGGCAGCGTCACGGCAGCAATGGTCAAAGGCACCAGATAATACGACACAAACGGGTTAGTCGAACCACCCGAGAAATACAGCAGTGCGCTGTGGATAAACAGGTCGCACGTCAGTTGCAGCGCATATTCCAGCTCAGTGACCGGCCAGGTGGTGCGCAAGCGGATGGCAGTAAACGCGCACAACAACATCGAGCACCCGAGGGTTATGCACAGCTGAAACCAGGGCAGCGGCAACAAATCAAACAGGTAGGCGATCCCCACCGATCCCGCTTGGGCAGCGAGGACCAGAGTGCGGATAATCGTTAGGCGCCAGAGGTTCTGACGGGCAGCAGACATTAACTGTACGGGGGCGAGCATGAGCTCTCCTGATGAGCGCTCCAGGCGGATCGCCGGGAGTATAACCAAGCTGACGGCTCCGCAGGCAAAAGTGCGGCAATGGGCCACAGTGTTTTTTTATCAATAACAGCTACCCATGCTTCCTCATGCACATGCGCTCTATCGTCTGAGTCGCGACAGGCCGTATATGTATTGAAAATGTAAGCGGGCGAACTGAAATTAACTTTCTACAGTCTTATGGTTCAGACACAGGCAGGGACACCCCTGCTTGTCGATCTCATTCAAGGAGCCTCCATGTCTACGTTCCCACGCACTGCTGCCCTTTTGACCCTGAGCCTGGGCGCATTTGCCAGCCTGCCCGCACTGGCCGCCGATGACTTGCATTACAACCAGGTCTCACTGCGCGCTGAAGCGAGCCAGGAAGTTGCGCGGGATTTGATGATTGTCACGTTGTACACCGAGGCTCAAAACGCAGACGCCGCCAAGCTGGCCGCCGAAATCACCACTGCGATGAACAAAGCCATCGGTCAGGCCAAGCAGGTCAAGGACGTCACGCTGCGTCAGGGCAGCCGTAACAGCTACCCGGTCTACGACAACAAATCGCAGAAAATTACGGGATGGCGTGAGCGCGCCGAGTTGCGCCTGGAAAGTTCGGATTTCGCAGCCCTGTCCAAGCTCACCGGCGATCTGATGCAAACCCTGAAGATGGGTAACATGCAGTTCGCGGTCGGTAACGCAGCTCGCAAAACCAGCGAAGATGCTCTGCTTAAAGACGCCGTGAACGCCTTTAAGGCTCGCGCACAACTGGCGACCGACGCGTTGGGCGGGAAAGGGTACAAAATTGTTAGCTTGAACCTCAACAGCAACGGCTACCCGCAGCCATTCCTGCGCAGCCCGATGATGATGAAAGCCGCAGCCGCCGATATGGAATCGGCACCGACGCCGGAAATCGAAGCCGGCACCAGTGAAGTCAGCATGAGTGCCGACGGCGTGATTGAAGTGCAAATGCAATAAGCGCCCACGCCGAAGCGCATAAGCCCCTGAGGTCACAACGTCTCAGGGGCTTTTTAATGCCTGCGAAATCTCCTACTCCAAAATCTCACACAAACAAAAGAAAAAGCCCTCGTGCGACTCCAGTTTTAACTGACAGCTTTTCAACGCAAGAGTCTAGATAAGTAACACCCACGACTCAAAACAGTGCGATTGAAGTTTCATGGATCCCTAAAGGCGTTTCAAAATGCGTCAAAAAACCCGACGCAAACGATCAAATGCGTCATAAGTTATATAAAAGCGACATTCCTGTACGATCGTTCCACGTATTTAGGTTTCAACCGTTAACGCATCTTGCATTGGGTATGGGCCGTGCATAAGTATCGCCGGGTCGACTCACAAGGTCGCCCTCAAACCAAAAATGACAAAAATCATGAGGCCACCATGTTCAAACACGCGGTCATTCCGTTTTTAGTGGGCGCCAGCCTGCTGGCAAGTGCACCTTTCGCTCATGCAGCGACCAATCTGGTGTTTTGCTCTGAAGGCAGCCCAGCCGGTTTTGACCCGGGCCAGTACACCACCGGGACCGATTTCGATGCATCAGCCGAAACCATTTTCAACCGCCTGAGCCAATTCGAACGTGGTAGCACCCAGGTCGAGCCTGGCTTGGCGACAAGCTGGGACATTTCCCCCGATAACCTGACCTACACCTTCCATTTGCGTGACGGGGTCAAATTCCATACAACGCCTTACTTCAAGCCCACCCGCGACTTCAACGCCGATGACGTGCTCTTCACGTTCAACCGCATGCTCGATAAAGACATGCCGTTTCGTAAGGCGTACCCCACAGAGTTCCCCTACTTCACCGACATGGGCATGGATAAAAACATCGCCAAAGTCGAGAAAATTGACGACAAAACGGTCAGGTTCACGCTGAACACTGTCGACGCCGCGTTCATTCAGAACATGGCCATGCACTTCGCGTCCATCGGGTCGGCGGAATATGCCGACAAACTGCTTAAAGAAGGCCGCCCCGCAGACATCAATCAAAAACCGATTGGCACAGGGCCCTTTGTCTTCAAGAGCTATCAGAAAGATTCCAATATCCGTTACACCGGTAACAAGGACTACTGGAAGCCTGAAGACGTCAAAATTGACAACCTGATTTTTGCTATCACCACCGACCCGTCGGTGCGTATGCAAAAACTGAAAAAGAACGAATGCCAAGTTACGATCTACCCGCGCCCGGCTGACCTCAAGGCGCTTAAAGAAGACCCGGCTCTGCAGATGCCAGACAAGCCAGGCTTTAACGTGGGTTACATCGCCTACAACGTAATGGACAAAATCAAAGGCAGCGACCAGCCCAACCCGATGGCACAGCTCAAAGTCCGTCAGGCGCTGGACATGGCGGTGAACAAGCAGCAAATCATTGATTCGGTGTATCAGGGCGCTGGACAACTGGCTGTCAACGGTATGCCGCCGACGCAGTGGTCGTACGACGACACCATCAAAGACACCCCCTACAACCCGGAAAAAGCCAAAGAACTGCTCAAAGAAGCCGGGATCAAGCCCGGCACGGAAATCACTTTGTGGGCCATGCCTGTGCAGCGCCCTTACAACCCCAATGCAAAACTGATGGCCGAAATGCTTCAGTCGGACTGGGACAAAGTGGGCATCAAAGCCAAGATCGTGACCTATGAATGGGGCGAGTACATCAAGCGTTCCAAAGGCGGTGAAAACGGCGCCATGCTGATTGGCTGGAGCGGTGATAACGGTGACCCTGACAACTGGCTCGGCACGCTGTTTGGTTGCGATGCCATTAATGGCAACAACTTCTCCAAATGGTGTAACCCCGAGTTCGACACGTTAATCAAACAAGCCAAGTCCACCACCGATGTGGCTGAGCGCACCCGGTTGTACAAACAGGCGCAACACCTGCTCAAAGAGCAGGTTCCGATGACACCTATCGCGCACTCCACGGTGTATCAACCGATGCGCAGCAACGTCCAGGACTTCAAAATCAGCCCGCTCGGCCTGACGTCCTTCTACGGTGTTGGCATCAGCAAATAAAAAGGACCGGACAGTGTGGCTGACCCGCCGCACTGTCTTATCTGCCAGGACGGCGGAAATCCCCTTCATCCTGAAGCCACTCTGTACTACAGCAGAGGCTATAGGACGCTGAGACTTTTCCTACGCTCCTGTCAGGCCCGGCGCATTTACGACTGTCCATAGACCTCATAAGGTTTCAGAACAGTCTGTAGATAAGCACCGCAGGTCTAACCGTAGCCGAGGACGTCGACGCCCTGAGAACACCGCGACCGTAGAAGGCGCTCACTCAGGACACAAAAACAAGAAAAGGATTGGGATCGCAATGCGTAACCTTATGGTTTTATCCGCACTACTCAGCGCTGGCGTGCTTGCCAGCAGCCCTATCGCGCAAGCAGCCAACAGCCTGGTGTTTTGCTCTGAAGGCAGTCCGGCCGGATTTGACACGGCGCAGTACACCACCGCCACAGACAACGATGCCTCGGAACCGATCTACAACCGTCTCGCAGAATTTGAAAAAGGCGGAACAGCAGCAGGACCTGCCTTGGCAACACACTGGGATATTTCAGAGGACGGCCTGACCTATACCTTCCACCTGCGTCCCGGCGTGAAATTCCATACCACCAAATGGTTTACGCCGACCCGGGATTTCAACGCAGACGACGTGCTGTTCAGCTTCAATCGCATGCTCGATCGTGAACATCCCTTTCGCAAAGCGTACCCCACCGAGTTTCCTTACTTCAGCAGCATGAGCCTGGACAAGAACATCGCCCGCGTTGAAAAGACCGACCCGATGACTGTGGTGATCACGCTCAACTCGGTCGACGCAGCGTTCATCCAGAACATCGCCATGAGCTTTGCTGCAATTCTGTCCGCTGAGTACGCGGACCAACTGCTCAAGAACGGCAAACCCAGTGACATCAATCAAAAACCGGTGGGCACCGGCCCTTATGTGTTTCAGCGCTACCAGAAGGACTCGAACATCCGGTATGCAGCCAACAAGGACTATTGGGACCCGAGCCAGGTCAAGCTCGACAACCTGATTTTCTCGATCAACACCGACGCTTCGGCGCGCATGCAAAAGCTGCGTAAAAACGAATGCCAGGTCTCCCTCAATCCGCGCCCGGCGGATGTCGCCAGCCTCAAAAGCGACCCCAAATTGCAGGTGATCGAAAAGCCCGGCTTTAACCTTGGCTACATTGCCTACAACGTCAGGCACAAGCCGTTCGATCAGCTTGAAGTGCGTCAGGCGCTGGACATGGCCGTTAACAAGGACAGCATCCTGACTGCCGTGTATCAAGGCGCAGGGCAAAAAGCGGTCAACGCCATGCCGCCAACCCAGTGGTCGTATGACGACACCATTAAGGACGCGCCCTACAACCCCGAAAAGGCCAAAGAAATGCTTAAGGCCGCCGGGGTCAAGGAAGGCACTGAAATCACCCTGTGGGCGATGCCGGTGCAACGTCCCTACAACCCCAATGCCAAGCTGATGGCCGAGATGCTGCAATCGGATTGGGGCAAAATCGGGCTGAAGGTCAAAATTGTCAGCTACGAATGGGGCGAGTACATCAAGCGCACCAAAAATGGCGAGCACGACATCAGCCTGATTGGCTGGACCGGTGACAATGGGGACCCGGACAACTGGCTGGGCACGCTTTATAACTGCGACGCGATTGGCGGCAACAACTACTCCATGTGGTGCAACAAGGAGTACGACACGCTGGTCAAGAACGCCAAAATCGTCACCGACCGCGATCAGCGCACCGTGCTGTACAAACAAGCCCAGCAGTTGCTCAAGCAACAAGTGCCGATCACACCCATCGCCCACTCCACGGTCAACCAGCCGCTGAGCGCCAAGGTTCAGGGTTTCACCGTAAGCCCGTTTGGCCGTAACGCTTTTTCCGGCGTGAGCATCGCCGACTAACCCGCACCCGACTCTTTTCAGTTTCTCCAGGCCGCATGGGGCGGCCTGCAGAACACTGTAGCCAAATTAACCTTGGCAAACGTTTGCAAAGCGCTAACTCGTTCCACAACAGCCAGCTCAACACATAAAGAGCGGCAATAAAAAAGAAGCAGAGGAGCCTCAACCATGAGAGTCACAAACAGCGCGTTACTGGCCTTATCCATCAGCAGCCTTGCGGCGATGGCGAATGCCGAAGACGTCAGCCAGACATTTGTGCCCACCGAATTGAAAACCGGTGCCAGCAGCCAAAGCGAAGCCAGCGGTTTCATCGAAGGTCAAAGCTTGAGCGGCACCACCCGCAACTGGTATGCCAACGAACTCAAGCGCAACAAAGGCCGTTTCACGTACAACGACCACGGCGTCGAAAAAACCACGCCGCGCCGTATCAACTGGGTGCAAGGCACCATTCTGGATTACAGCTCGGGGTTCACCCAAGGCACCGTCGGCTTCAGCACCGAGGTCGCGGCCTACAACGCGATCGCCCTGGACCGTGATGTAAACGACATCGCGGGTAAAAACAACCGCACCCTGACCCACAGTGATGGGGATGCCGTTGGCCAGTGGAGCAAGCTCGGACTGGCCAACGTCAAGGCCCGTATCTCCAACACCACGCTGGTGGTGGGTCGACAGAACTTCAGCAGCCCGACAATCGACGTCATCGGCAACCGCGCGTTGCCCTCCAGCTTTCAGGGGGTGGGCCTGCACAGCGAAGAGTTCAACAACCTGTCCTTCGACGCAGGTTCTTTTGATCGCGTTTCACCCCGTACCGAACAGGGCCTGAAGAAGTTTCGCAGTGAATACGGCGCGGCCGGGGTAGAAACGGACCGCGCCAGCGTTGCCGGCCTCAACTATCAGCCGTTTAAAAGCCTGAAAACCTCGCTGTACGCGACCCATGTCGAAGACTTCTGGAACCAGTACTACTTCGGGGCCGTACACGATCTGGGCGACAACGCTGTGCTGGGCTTGAACACCAACTTCAACTACTACAAGACCCTGGACACGGGCAGCAAGGCAATGGGGGAGATCAACAATGACACCTTCAGCCTGGCATTCGGCCTGACCCATCAGGCGCACACTGTGACCCTGTCCTACCAGCAAGTAATCGGCGACGAATACTTCGACTACCTGCATGAAACCAACGGCATCTACTTGGCCAACTCCTTGCTGTCGGACTTCAACGGCCCGAACGAGAAGTCGGTGCAACTGGCCTACAGCATCAACATGGCGCAGTACGGCATCCCCGGCCTGAAGTTCAACGCCTACCATGCACGCGGCTTTGACATCGACGGCACCAAGTACAAAGGCACGGCTTACGACGTGAAGAACATGAACGGCGAAGACCACTCCGAGTACAGCATTGGCACGTCCTATGCAATTCAAAGCGGTCCCCTGAAAGCCACGGCTATTCGCGCGACCTACACCACGCACCGCGCCAGCCGGTTCCAGGCTGACGGCAACATCAACGAGTTCCGTCTGGTTACCACCATTCCGTTCAACATCCTTTAACCGCCCGGTGGCCGTGCCTGGCTTCACATGCCGGGCATAGCCGCTACGCGGCCCAACCGATTGAAGAGGGTTGCCATGAAACGACTTCCACTACGCACAGCCCTTGCCGTGGCAGTGTTCAGCACCGCGGTCAGTGTTTCAGCCAAACCGTTGGTAGTGTGCACTGAAGCCAGTCCCGAAGGCTTCGACATTGTTCAGTACACCACTGCCGTGACTGCCGACGCTTCGGCTGAAACCATCCTCAATCGTCTGGCAGACTTCAAACCCGGCACCACCGATGTGGAGCCCGCCCTCGCAGAGCGTTGGGACATCAGCCCCGACGGACTGGAATACACCTTTTACCTGCGCCCCGGCGTCAAGTTTCATACCACCGGTTACTTCAAGCCGACCCGCACCCTGAACGCCGATGACGTGATCTGGAGCTTTCAGCGCCAGCTGGACCCCAATCACCCATGGCACGACAAGTCGCTGGTCGGCTATCCCTATTTTGAAAGCATGGGGTTTAAAAACCTGCTCAAGCGCGTCGAAAAAGTCGACGACATGACGGTCAAAATCACGCTTAACCACGCCGAGTCACCGTTCCTGCGCGACATCGCCATGCCGTTCAACTCGATCTATTCGGCCGAATACGCCGATCAATTGCTCAAATCAGGCAAAACCAGCGAGCTGAACAGCAAACCCATCGGCACCGGCCCGTTCATTTTTGTGCGTTACAACAAGGACGCGCAGGTCCGCTTCAAGGCCAACCCTGACTACTTTCGCGGTAAGCCCCCGAGTGATGTGCTGATCTTCGCCGTCACCACCGACAGCAACGTACGCCAGCAAAAGCTCAAGGCCAACGAGTGCCAGATCGCGCTGTACCCCAAGCCGGATGAAGTCGGCAATATCAAAAAAGATCCCAATCTGAAAGTCGACGAAATGGCAGCGTTGATGACCAGTTACATCGCCATGAACACCAGCCACAAATACCTCGACGATGTACGCGTACGCAAAGCCATCGACATGGCCTTCGACAAAGAGACCTACCTCAACTCCGTACACGGTAAAGGCAACGCCCTCCCGGCCATCAACCCCTACCCGCCGACCATGCTGGGGTTCAACACCGCCATTCAAAACCCGCCCCGCGACCTGGATAAGGCCCGCGCGCTGCTCAAGGAAGCCGGAGTACCGGAGGGGCACGTGTTCACCCTCTTCACCCGCAATGGCGGCGGCCCGACCAACCCCAATCCAATGCTGGGCGCTCAGTTGCTGCAGTCTGACCTTGCAAAGATCGGTATCAAACTGGACATTCGCGTCATGGAATGGGGGGAGATGCTCAAGCGCGCCAAAAATGGCGAACATGACCTGGTGTCCACTGGATGGGGGGGCGACAACGGCGACCCGGATAATTTCCTGACCCCTTTGCTCAGCTGCGAGGCTGCCAAAAATGGCGAAAACTACGCGCGCTGGTGCAACAAAGACTTTGAAGCCCTGATCACCAAAGCCCGTAACATCACTGAACCCGCTGAACGGGCGGCACTCTATGAACAGGCCCAGGTGCTCTTTAATAAGGACCAGCCCTGGATCAACGTCGTACACCCCATGCTTTTTACCGCCCGACGCAACAACGTCGAGGGTTATGTACTTAGCCCGCTGACGAACAACAACTTTGCCACTACCCAGGCGAAGTAGAACAATAAAACACCCGCCAGCGTTCACCCGAACCCTGGCGGTCCTGCCTAACCGGCTGATGAGGTACACCACGCGATGTTTAGTTTTATTGCCCGCCGAATAGGGCTTTTGATCCCTACGTTCTTCGGCATCACCCTGCTGACCTTCGCCCTGATTCGCATGATCCCCGGCGATCCGGTCGAAGTCATGATGGGCGAGCGTCGGGTCGATCCAGAGATGCATGCCCAGGCCATGGAGCGACTTGGCCTGAACAAGCCGCTCTATGAACAATATTTCGACTACGTGACCAAGCTCGCCCACGGCGATCTGGGCGAATCGTTGAGAACCCGTGAAAGCGTGTGGACCGAATTTACCGCGCTGTTCCCCGCCACCCTTGAACTGTCGATGGCTGCGCTGTTGTTCGCCGGCATACTCGGATTGCTGGCCGGGGTTATCGCGGCGTTGAAGCGAGGCTCGTTGTTTGACCATGGGGTGATGGGCATCTCCCTCGCGGGGTATTCGATGCCGATTTTCTGGTGGGGCCTGATCCTGATCATGTTCTTCTCGGTAAGCCTGGGCTGGACTCCGGTGTCCGGGCGTATCGACCTGCTCTACGACATCGAGCCGAAAACCGGTTTCATGTTGATCGACACCTTGCTCAGCGACGAACCCGAAGCTTTTTGGGACGCGTTGCACCACATGATCCTGCCCGCCATTGTGCTGGGCACCATTCCGCTGGCCGTGATCGCCCGAATGACGCGCTCCTCCATGCTCGAAGTGCTGCGCGAAGACTACATTCGTACCGCCCGTGCCAAGGGCCTGTCGCCTGCGCGCGTGGTGTTTGTGCACGGCCTGCGCAATGCGCTGATCCCGGTACTGACCGTGGTCGGCCTGCAAGTGGGCACCCTGCTGGCGGGCGCCGTACTGACCGAAACCATCTTCTCGTGGCCCGGCATCGGCAAATGGCTGATCGAAGCCATTGGCGCACGGGACTATCCCGTGGTGCAAAACGGCATCCTGTTAATCGCCTGCCTGGTGATTCTGGTCAACTTCGTGGTGGACATCCTCTACGGCTTTGCCAACCCACGCATCCGTCATCAGCGCTGAGATCATGACCATGAGCACACCTACCCCTGCTACCGCCGTGGATCAAAGCCTGCTTTATCCATCGCCTTACAAAGAATTCTGGCACGCGTTTTCCCGCAATAAGGGCGCCGTGGCCGGACTGATCTTCATGAGCATCATCGTGTTCTGCGCGATTTTTGCGCCATGGGTTGCCCCCCATAACCCGAGCGAGCAATACCGCGATTTCTTGCTGACCCCGCCAGCATGGCTTGAGGGCGGGCACATGCAGTTCCTGCTGGGGACCGATGAACTGGGCCGCGACCTGCTGTCGCGGCTGATCGAAGGCTCGCGCCTGTCACTGCTGATCGGTCTGTCGTCCGTGGTGATCTCGCTGATTCCGGGCGTGATCCTGGGCCTGTTCGCCGGGTTCTTTCCGCGCTTTCTTGGCCCCGGCATCATGCGCCTGATGGACATCATGCTGGCCTTGCCTTCACTGCTGCTGGCCGTGGCAATTGTCGCCATCCTCGGCCCTGGCCTGATCAACACCGTGATCGCGATCGCCGTGGTGTCGTTGCCCTCTTACGTACGACTGACCCGCGCAGCCGTCATGGGTGAACTGAACCGCGACTACGTCACTGCCGCCCGCCTGGCGGGTGCCAGCCTGCCGCGCCTGATGTTCATCACGGTATTGCCAAACTGCATGGCGCCCCTGATCGTCCAGGCCACCCTGAGTTTCTCTTCGGCGATTCTCGACGCCGCAGCACTGGGTTTTCTGGGCTTGGGCGTACAGCCGCCAACCCCGGAGTGGGGCACCATGTTGGCCTCGGCCCGCGACTACATCGAACGCGCCTGGTGGGTCGTCAGCCTGCCTGGCCTGACCATTTTGCTCAGCGTGCTGGCAATCAACCTGATGGGCGACGGCCTGCGCGATGCGCTTGACCCGAAACTCAAAAATGCCGCCTGAGGAGATTCCAATGTCACTGCTAGAAATCAAGAATCTCAACGTCCGCTTTGGCGACGCCAAGGCTGTCCCGGTGGTCGACGGGTTGAGCCTGTCTGTGGATAAAGGCGAAGTACTGGCCATCGTCGGCGAGTCAGGTTCCGGCAAGTCCGTGACCATGATGGCCTTGATGGGATTGATCGAGCACCCCGGCATCGTCACCGCCGACGCGCTGAACTTCGACGGCAAGAACATGCTGACCCTGAGCCCCCGTCAACGGCGGCAAATTGTCGGCAAAGACATGGCCATGGTCTTTCAAGACCCGATGACCGCATTGAACCCCAGCTACACAGTGGGCTTTCAAATCGAAGAAGTGCTGCGCCTGCACCTGAAAATGTCCGGCAGAGCGGCGCGCAAACGTGCCATCGAACTGTTGGAAAAAGTCGAAATCCCCGGCGCTGCCAGCCGCATGGACGCCTACCCGCATCAATTGTCCGGCGGCATGAGCCAGCGCGTGGCAATCGCCATGGCCATTGCGGGCGAACCCAAGTTGCTGATTGCGGACGAACCGACCACAGCACTCGACGTGACCATTCAGGCACAGATCATGGACCTGCTGCTCAACCTGCAACGCGAGCAGGACATGGGGCTGGTGTTGATCACCCACGACTTGGCTGTCGTGGCTGAAACCGCCCAGCGCGTGTGCGTGATGTATGCCGGTCAGGCCGTTGAAATCGGTCAAGTACCGGGTTTGTTCGATGTCCCCGCGCATCCGTACAGCGAGGCATTGCTGGCCGCCATTCCGGAACACAGCATGGGTGCTTCACGTCTGGCGACCTTGCCGGGCATCGTGCCGGGACGCTATGACCGTCCACAAGGCTGCCTGCTGTCGCCGCGCTGCCCGTACGTTCAGGACACCTGCCGGCAACAGCGCCCGGCGCTGGAGCCCAAAGCCAACAGCCAGGTGCGCTGCTTCTTCCCCTTGAATCAGGAGGTGGCGTAATGACTGTCGTTCTTACCGCCCGCGACCTAACCCGTCATTACGAAGTGTCCCGTGGCCTGTTCAAGGGGCACGCACTGGTGCGCGCCCTCAATGGCGTGTCGTTTGAACTGGAAGCGGGCAAAACCCTAGCCGTAGTGGGTGAGTCCGGGTGCGGCAAGTCCACCCTGGCGCGCGCGCTGACACTCATTGAAGAACCATCGTCCGGCTCGCTGAAGATTGCCGGCCAGGAAGTTGCCGGGGCCAATAAAGCTGAACGCAAACAACTGCGCAAAGACGTGCAGATGGTGTTCCAAAGTCCATACGCGTCGCTCAACCCACGACAGAAAATCGGTGATCAACTGGCTGAACCGTTGCTGATCAACACCTCGCTCAGCGCCAGCGAACGTCGGGAGAAAGTCCAGGCGATGATGAAGCAAGTAGGGTTGCGCCCGGAGCACTACCAGCGCTACCCACATATGTTCTCCGGCGGACAACGCCAGCGGATCGCTTTGGCCCGCGCCATGATGCTGCAACCCAAGGTACTGGTGGCTGATGAACCGACGTCCGCCCTCGACGTATCGATTCAGGCCCAGGTGCTCAACCTGTTCATGGACTTGCAGCAAGAGTTCAATACAGCCTATGTGTTCATCTCGCACAACCTGGCAGTGGTGCGGCACGTAGCCGATCAAGTGTTGGTGATGTACCTCGGCCGCCCGGTGGAAATGGGACCGAAAGAGGAGATCTACACTCGGCCGCTACACCCTTACACCCAAGCGTTGCTGTCAGCGACCCCGACCATTCACCCCGATCCGCTGAAGCCGAAAATCAAGATAGTTGGCGAACTGCCCAACCCGCTCAATCCCCCTTCAGGCTGCGCATTCCACAAGCGCTGCCCGTATGCCACAGAGCTGTGCAGCACGGACGAGCCGGCATTACGCCTGCTGGATAACCGCCAAGTGGCGTGCCATTACGCTGAGCAGTTCATTGATTAATACGCGCGAATGAAAGACGCGCCTGAGTAGATCAGGCGCGTCATTTATACCTGTGTAGAAAGCACGAGAGACTAATACTGACCTTCGCTGGACTTCCCTTGATCGGCACTGTCGTCATCCTTGCGATCAGTCTTGTCGTCCCCATTATTCGTGGCGCTATCGGCAGAGTCATCATCCCCGTCGACCTGATCATCGTCCCCCGCGCTACCTCCCTGGCCTTGATCGCCCGGCTCGGATTCCGATTTGTAAATTGCATTGACCATAGGCCCCGGGACACCCGTTGCGGAAAATCCGACGGCCTGACCTTGCAGCGGATTGCTCGCCCACGCAGTTGAGGCGCTCACTGTCAGCAACATCATGACTTTTAACAACATGATAAAACGTTGATAAATCCTCATGTAGAACGCTCCCTGAATGCTCAAATGCACGCGTGAATAGCTGAGACGTCACCGCTATTCACGCCTCGTGGAGATCTTAAAGTAGTCGCTGAAAGGAGTCTTCGCCAACTTTAAAGGCGAGTATCCAAAAGCGTCACCGTTAGATCAACCCGCACTACAGGTAATCGCTGTTATTTATATAGCCTTGTTAATACAGAAAAAGGGCCTGCTTTAAATAGACGTTATTTGACGTCAGGATACCCCCACGTACCGTCAGCGTCTTTAACCGCCTGAACAACGGTGCCATCTGCATACGTAAACAGACCGGTATTATCATTAAAGCTATCGCCATTCAGGTACTTCGTAATGCCATCGGCCGTGGTAGTACTTCCATCAACATTTTTATGTGCGCCTTCAGGCAGTGTGTCTGAGCCTCCAGAACCCTTCTCATCACCTTGCGAGCCTTTCCCATCCGGAAACGTCCACTCACCACTGCTATTTTTAACGCCCTGCACAGACTCGCCCGTTGAAAACGTGTAGATGCCTGTAGCGTTATCGAGCGTATCGCCAGATTTCGAGACCCAAAGACCATCCGCTCTGGTGGTACTGCCATCAGGATGCTTGACAGAACCATCAGGCATAACAGTAGTGCCGTCGGGATGAGTGACAGAACCGTCCGCATTTTGCTGACTGCCTTCGGGGTGTTTTACGGTTCGCTTGCCGGTGACCTGATCGACAACGATCTCAACAGCGGCGGGCGCAACGAAATTCGCCAGAATGAACTGCAAGGCTTCGCTGATTTGACCTCGACCACCACCCGTGGTTGTCGGATTGGTTACGGGCGGCTTAACCGGGGGTTTTACCGGTGGTTCAACGGGCGGCTTAACCGGGGGTGCAGTGGTCTAATTTCCCCGGACACCTCGATAGGTGGAGAATGCATCTATCGAGGAGTTTTTCATGACTGGCAAACGCAGGACATTCGACGACAGCTTCAAGCTGCAGGTCGTAAAGATGATCAAG
>NZ_JAAQWX010000038.1:0-1052 GCF_012985745.1 Pseudomonas sp. WS 5078
AGTTGTTTTCGAGCCATCCACAGGTTCGACAGGGCGAACAATGTGGTCAACTGAGCCGTGTTTTTCATCAGCCCACGAAAGCGCACTTTCACGTACCCAAATTGGCATTTGATCACCCGAAACGGATGTTCGACCTTGGCCCGTGTCTGGGCTTTGCAGTACTCAATCTTGCGCTTGCCCTTGTAGAGCACGCTGCGTTTATTCAACTTGGAATAGGTGCTGCGGCGCGCCGCGATTTGCCAGATCACTTCACGATTTTCATGCTCTTCACGCTTCTCAACGCCGGTGTATCCGGCGTCTGCATACACTGCATTTTCTTCGCCATGCAACAGCTCGACGACCTGTGTGACATCGGCGACGTTGGCGGCGGTGCCGTGGACGTGATGAACCAAGCCGGACTCGACATCAGCGCCAATATGGGCCTTCATTCCGAAGAAATACTGGTTACCTTTTTTGGTCTGATGCATCTCGGGGTCGCGCTTTCCCTCTTCGTTTTTAGTCGAACTGGGAGCATGAATAATGGTGGCATCGACGATAGTGCCCTGACGTAGAGACATGCCTTTGTCCTGCAAATAACCATTGATGACCGCGAGGATTGCAGGTGCCAGCTGATGCTTTTCCAGTAAGTGCCGGAAATTCATGATCGTGGTGTCTTCAGGTATCGGGGCGCTCAAGGTCAAACGTGCAAACTGGCGCATGGGCGTGATTTCGTAGAGCGCTTCTTCCATGGTCGGATCGCTCAGGGAAAACCAATTCTGCAACAGATGAATACGCAGCATGGTTTCCAGAGGATAGGGTTTTCTGCCGCCACCGGCCTTGGGGTAGAATGGCTCGATCAGGCCCAGCAGACCCGTCCAGGGCACGACCTGATCCATCTCGGCGAGGAAGCGTTCGCGGCGTGTCTGCTTGCGCTTGCCGGCGTATTCGAAATCGGAAAAGCTCATCTGGCTCATCTGGCTCATCTGGCTCATCTGGCTCATCTGGCTCATGGGCGGCTCGGATCAGGTGGTCAGGCGTATTTCAGCACATTTGAAAACTTGTTCGGAGATTCC
>NZ_JAAQWX010000039.1:0-867 GCF_012985745.1 Pseudomonas sp. WS 5078
TCAGTCCCAGCTCAGTGCGCCGCCCGTTTGGTACTCGATCACGCGAGTCTCGAAGAAGTTTTTCTCTTTCTTCAAGTCCATGATTTCGCTCATCCACGGGAACGGGTTAGTGGTGCCCGGGTACTCTTCCTTCAAGCCGATTTGTGACAGGCGGCGGTTGGCGATGAACTTGAGGTAGTCCTCCATCATCGCTGCGTTCATGCCCAATACGCCGCGCGGCATGGTGTCACGGGCGTATTCGATTTCCAGCTGCGTGCCTTGCAGGATCATCTGCGACGCTTCTTCCTTCATCTCGGCATCCCACAGGTGCGGGTTTTCGATTTTGATCTGGTTGATCACGTCGATGCCGAAGTTCAGGTGCATGGATTCGTCGCGCAGGATGTACTGGAACTGCTCGGCAACCCCGGTCATCTTGTTGCGTCGGCCCATCGACAGGATCTGGGTGAAGCCGCAGTAGAAGAAGATGCCTTCCAGAACGCAGTAGTAAGCGATCAGGTTGCGCAGCAGTTCCTTGTCGGTTTCAACGGTGCCGGTTTCGAACTTCGGATCGGAGATCGAGCGGGTGTACTTCAAGCCCCACGTGGCCTTTTTGGCGACCGAAGGAATCTCGTGGTACATGTTGAAGATCTCGCCCTCATCCATGGCCAGCGATTCGATGCAGTACTGATAGGCGTGGGTGTGGATCGCCTCTTCGAACGCTTGGCGCAGGATGTACTGGCGGCATTCCGGGTTGGTGATCAAGCGGTACACGGCCAGTACCAGATTGTTGGCAACCAGCGAGTCGGCGGTGGAGAAGAAGCCCAGGTTGCGCATCACGATGCGGCGTTCGTCGTCAGTCAGGCCTTCCGGGTTTTTCCAGAGGGCGAT
>NZ_JAAQWX010000040.1:0-708 GCF_012985745.1 Pseudomonas sp. WS 5078
ACGTAGGTCAGGCGGATGTTTTCGTCCCATTCCAGGCGCGTGTCGAAGCTGCCGTCGTCGGCCCATTCGCGCACGGCCTTGGCGTCGGGGCCGGTGCCTTGCCATTGCAAGTTCATGCCGCGCTGCGTGCGGTCGGTGTAGCGGGTGATCAGGTGGTGCTGGTATTGGTAGCTCCAAGCGGCGCCGTTTTCGTCCTGGGCATTGATCAGGTCGCCGTGGGCATCGTAGTAATAGGCCGCCAGTTGGCGCACCGGCGCGCTGTCGCGTATTTCCCACAGGCCTGTGAGGTGGCCGTGGTCATCGATCATGGTGCCCAGATGTAAATGGACGTTGTTGAGATCGCCTTGGTAGGTGATCAGGTCGGACAGCACCGGTTGGTCGGCATGGCGGTATTCGTGGTGCAGCATGACGCCTGCGCCGTTGCGCAGTTCGATTTGCGCGAGCAGGAAGCGGTCGCCGTGGCGCACGTAACTTTCCCTGCGCTCAAAGCCACGGCACAGCAATAGGGTGTTTTCCGTGACGCGCACCAGCGTCAGGTTTTCGATGGCGTCGTAGTGCGCCTGACCCACGGGTTGGAGCGCGTAGCTGTGGTCACGGCCGTCCGCATCGTGGAACACCAGGCCCTTGCCGTGCAGGTCAAAGCGGGTGGTGAACTCGGTGATCCAGCGCGCACCCAGGGCGCCTTGGTCGTATGCGCTCAGGCGCGAG
>NZ_JAAQWX010000041.1:0-667 GCF_012985745.1 Pseudomonas sp. WS 5078
TCAGCATGGAGCAGTGGAAGTGTATGACAAACAAGGAAACCACTTAGGGGAGTACGACGCGACTACTGGTGAACAAACTGGAAAAGCCAAGCCTGAAAGACGAATCACAACTAAGTGAATTAGGAGTGTCACCCATGGTATTTATTGCAATCAGTGGCTTTTACCCAGAGCCCAATCCAGATAATTCAATCCAGTACGAAAAAAACGTCCCACAAAAATTTGAGCCAGCAATACTCGCTGCAATGGGTTGGACCACCCTGGGTGATGTCCCTGAGGGAGAACATGAACTAACGCCAGATCAATCAATGTCGGTTATGACGATACTGGGTGACCCCTTCAATAGTGAGCTGGTTTACTTCTTAGGACTTTGCAGCGAACCGCTTTAGGTAGGTACCAACGTCTCCCCGCCAACTTTTCGTGTCACCGAACCCGGCGCGGGCATCGCTGCTCAATGACTCGTTTTTGGCATTGCCGGAAAAAGCGCCTTGGCGCGAGACGCTGTTGCAGCTTGCCCGTACCTAACCGGCATTGACCCTCGTTCCAGGGTCAACGATGCAACACATACTGGCCGCTGAAGCGGACGGCGTCTTCTTCGCCGTCTGTATTGATGACCCGGGTTTGCAGTGTCAGGCGCGCGCGGCTATGGCGTGTGTACATGCTCAAAAAC